>JAGQRO010000298.1 GCA_020425315.1 Hyphomonas sp.
GTCGCGCCCAGGTTCCGCCGCCTCCGCCTCCACCGCCCCCGCCGCCACAGGCCACCAGCATGGCAAGGCCGGCTGCGCCAATCGCCTGTTTCCAGACGTGCGAAGAGTTGCGAGTCCGCATGGAAATACCCTCAGAAATTGATCCGCCGAATAGAGAGCCCTTGAACTGCAAGGTCAAGCAGGCGATGCGGTGCGTCCGGTCACGGCTTGCATGGGCGCCTGAATGGACGGGCCGACGAGCCCCTTTAATATATCTAGGTGGAAGTAATTCGCATTCGTTTTGGAACAACAATGGGTGTTAGTTCTTGGTTCCCTTCCTTGGACGCTTGGATGGGATGACCATTTCAACTTCGGTCTTTGCGACAAATTGCCGAGTATCTTCGGAAAAGATGAAGGATGGAGTTTTTGGAAATGATTTCTGAATGATCCTATTTCGAGAAAGGTCAGAAACCAGTTTCTGTGCCAAGAAAGATCGCTTGGAATCCTTTCTGATGACTTGTCCTCCAATCCTCGGTTCCGACAAAATGCGCTCTGCAATATGTAGGTAGAGAGTCTCACCTCCTTTAATTTGAAGAATTCCTTTTCGTACACCTGGTAACAGATGCAACACGAAGAACACCAAAGGGAAATTGCGCCAATTGTCTTCGAAGTAGTCGATCTTCCTGAAATCTGCGCTCCTGATTAGTGTATGCAAGAATGATAAATAGTAGCGAGAAAGGTCTTTTTTGCTGCGTTCGGCGCGAAGCGCTGCCTGCACGATTGATTGTATAAAGACTATTCCTTCTTCGAAATCATCTTGCTCGAAGTCTTCGCTCTCGACCAAATTGGAGGTGGCGGGGGGGTCAAACTTGAGATCGAAATACGGCTGCCACTCCAAGGTTAGTCGATTGTTCGCGACCGGAAACGCCGATCTCACCAAATGTCTGACCAAAAGGATATCGAGAGTCTTTCTGGTGGTATTTTGTCCGGGGTCGAACAAAAAGCCGATTCCCTTAAATTGCTCTTGTCCAAAATGGACTGGAACGACGCTGGGTCCAAATGCGCTTCCCTTGATATTTATAGAATACCCAGACTCTGTTTGCTTCTTGGTCGATATTGGAGATTCATCTAGTTCGCCGCTGCTAATGGCACCTTTGAAGAAGACGTCCATCGGGAACAGCTTGAACATCAATGTGCGGCAGAAGAACGCCAGTTCGTCGAAACTATCAATTTGGAAGTAGATGCTGTCTGAAAACACCCGCATAGACAAATTGCAGTCTAAGCTCTTCGCGACGTTCACGACTTCATTCTTGAATAGTTCGATTTTCGACGGGTAGTCTTCTTTACTCAGCTTGGCACTCTCCTTGGTGCCAAGCATGTCTAGAAACACTACCCAGTTCTCTTTTGGACTTTTGGTCATGATTCCGCCCGAACGTGCACTCGGATTACATAGAGGTATCCTTCGTTCGCCAATCTTTCGACTTGCTCCAAAAGGCTCTCTTGCAGACTGTCAAATCGCCCAATGGGCAGGAGACCAGTCTCTCTCACGCCGGTCCCCCTGTGAGGCAATGATGAAAAAAGCGCATGCAAGCGACCTTGCACATCCGAGGAGGCGCGTTCCTTTGAGCGACGTCTTGCGAGGAACAGATGGGTTCCGGTTGATGCGCCGGCTAGCAGCGTTGCAACCGCATCTGGAGAAAGCTGTTTTCCGATCTTTGGATAGTTGCAGATCATATCTGCGGTCAGTGAACGGGAGTTGCTCTCGCCAACTATGGACGCAAAAAACTCATCCCAAATTTTGACAAACGTTTCAATGTGTCCGTCCGAACCAAACTTGTTGCCAATTCGAGCGAGAGCGGAGAAGGAGACGTAAGGGCTGCTCTTCACTAATCCGAGCTTTGAGGACAAATCTTGAAAGCGGTCTAAGGCGAATTGGACTTTCTTTCGGAACAGGTCTGTTCGGTTTGGAATTGTACGAGAGAAGACAAATTGAGGTGTGAACGAATTAGCGAAGCTGAAGTCCAACAGGATGTCTATAATTGTGTACTTGATGTCATTCGATGGGATTTCGACTTGTGTTACCTTCTGATTCAAATTGTGTGATCGCCAAGATTCTGGTTGTCCAACCTGGATCGCAATTAGAGCGTCATGCTCTGGGGACGTAATGGGTAGTTTCGAAATCGGTCCATCAGATACCAGAATCCGTACTGATCTATTCAGGGGCGAGCCCAGCCCATTTTCAGAACAAATGAGCTCAAAATCTTTCGTGTCGTCGATGACTGGTAGGTGCTTCAATTCAATTCCCATCAATGAAACACCGTATCGATCAACAAATACGGGCTTTTTTAGGGGGAATAGCCGACGAAGCCAAACATCCTTCAGGGCGCTATGTGGCATCAAATGTTCATTCGCCCGGTGAAATCCAGACACAACTACTCTGAACTCGGTCAAGTATTCCTCCCGCCCCCAAGGCATTCACCCTAAGATTACGATTCGGATAGATTTGTGCAACAAATGATTTTATCGGGCGCAAATTTGCCTATCCAGCATCAGGGTGCGCTTTGGGCGTTGTTGGCCTGATTTGATTCAGTGGGGTCAATACCGACCTCGGGCCGGACGCACCGCCATTCTGCGGCGGTTCCTTGCACGTCCACGGCTTTACTTCACAGACGCAGCCCATGCAGAATGGCACTCATCCGCGCGCGCCAATCTTGCGCGGGAACTGCGGACGCTGGAGCGCGGGGCATGAAGCACGAACGCAAGGGGCTGAACCGGATCCTGTTCTGGTTGTACGAAGGCCATGGCGACTGGCCGTTCCGGTTCCGCTGGGCGATGCTGGTGTTCGATTTCGTCACCATCGCTTATTTCCTCTGGGCCCCGTTCGAGCAGCGCGGTCAGCACCATGTCTGGATCGATTATGCCATCGGCATCGTTATCGCGCTGGACCTGATCGCGCGCTTTTACATCGCCCGGCACAAATGGAACTTCGTCATCCGGCCGCTCAACATTGCGGACCTTGTGGTGGTGGTGACCATGCTGGCGCCGCTGCTTGTGTCGAATTTTGCCTTCCTGCGGGTGCTGCGCGCCGTGCGGGCGATCCGGGCCTTCACCTTCATGAAGCGGATCAAGGTGCTGACGCCCTTCTTCCAGCGCCATGAACGGGTGATCGACAAGGTGACGAACCTGGTCGTGTTCGTCTTCATCATGGCGGCGCTGGTCTATGCCACGCAGGTCGGCAACAATCCCAGCATCCATACTTATCTGGATGCGCTCTATTTCACCGTCACCAGCCTGACCACGACCGGCTATGGCGACGTGCTGATGATCGGCAAGTGGGGCCGGATCCTGTCGATCGTCATCATGGTGCTTGGCCTGTCGCTGTTCCTGCAACTGTTGAAGGCCATCGTGGAGCCGAATGACAAGGTGGAGCATGAGTGCGAGGAGTGCGGCCTGATGCTGCACGACCGTGATGCCGTCCATTGCAAGCATTGCGGGCATGTGGTCCACATCCCGACACGCGGCCTGGTCTAGGCCGGACCCAGAACAAGATCCGAAAAGGGAGCGCCACAGCGTGGCCGACACTGCCCATATCCCGTTCCGCGAAGTGCCCTACCTGCCGCTGAAGCTGGAAGTGGACCGCCGGCCCGACGGCACGATCTATCTCGACAGTGGCCAGCCGCTGAAAGGCTGCCCGCCGCACATGCTGGCGCCGCTGGTAAAATGGGCCGCCGAAGCGCCGGACCGGGTCTGGCTGGCCGAGCGACCGAAAGAGGGCGGCGAGGGCTGGCGCGAGGTGACCTATGCGCAGGGCCTCGCGGCAGTGAAGCGCCTCGCGCAGGGCCTGCTCGATGCCGGCGCCGGGCCGGACGCGCCGCTGATGATCCTGTCGGCGAATTCGGTCGACCATGCGCTGATCAAATATGCCGCCATGTGGACCGGCAGTGCCGTGGTGCCGGTGACGCCGGCCTATGCGCTGCTGTCGGAAGACCTTGGCCGCCTGAAATATATCGACCGGCTGATCGAGCCGAAATTCCTCTATGTCGAGGATGGCGCCGCCTACCAGCGCGCGCTTGATGGCCTAGGTGTGGAGGGCCGCAAGGTGATCCATTCCGGCGACGCGCCGGAGCGCTGCGATGCCGTGCGGATAGAACAGTTCGGCCGCGCGCCGGGGGCGGAAGTGGACGCCGCCTATGACCGCCTGACACCGGATACCGTGGCGAGCTACATGATGACATCCGGCTCCACGGGCGAGCCGAAAGCGGTCATCAACCTGCATTCCATGGTGGCCTCCAACGCGAAGATGATCCGTTCCGTCTGGGACGAGGCGCGTCTCGACGAGATCTGCGGCGGGCCACAGGTCTGGTGCAATTTCCTGCCGTGGAGCCATACGTTCGGCGCCCATTCGGTGTTGCACAACATGCTCGACTGGGGCGGCTCGCTCTATATCGACGAGGGCGCGCCGACGCCCGCGCGCCTGCCGGCGATGATCCGTAACCTGAAGGATATTGCCGTCACCCAGCACACGACCGTGCCGGCCGCCTGGGCGGCGCTGGCGACGGAGTTGGAGCGCGATGACGAGCTTGCGCAGAATTTCTTCTCCCGGCTCGTCTCAATGGCGTATGGCGGCGCCTCGATGGGGCAGGACATCTATGAGCGCATCCAGGCTGTCGCCGTGCGCACCACGGGCGAGCGCATCTCCCTCTCGGCCGGCTATGGCGCGACGGAGACTTCGCCGACCGCCTCCAATGTCCACTGGCCGAACGACCGGATGGGCCTGATCGGCCTGCCGCTGCCGGGGAACACGTTCAAACTGGTGCCGGCCGGCGAGAAGCTGGAACTGCGCGTGAAAGGCGTGAACGTCACGCCCGGCTATTACCGCAATGCGGAGAAGACGGCCGAGGCCTTCGACGATGAAGGCTACTACAAGCTGGGCGATGCGGTGAAGTTCGTCGACCCCGCCAATCCCGAACGTGGCCTCGCCTTCGACGGGCGCACGGCGGAGGAGTTCAAGCTCTCCAATGGCTCCTGGGTTTCCTCCGGCACGGTGCGCGTGCAGGCCGTTGCGGCCACCGATGGCGCGCTGTCGGATGCGGTCGTCTGCGGCCTCAACCAGGCGGACATCACACTGCTCGGCTTCCTCAACGAGGCCTGGTGCCAGCGCCTGACCGGGGAGGCGCTGCCGCTGGCGGATCTCGCCCGCCACCCGGCGGTGACGGCGCACATCCGTGAGCGGCTGAAGGCCTACAACAAGGCGCATCCCAATCCCGCCTCGCGCATTGCCCGCATCCTGTTGCAGGCCGAGCCGCCGCGCGCCGATTCGGGAGAGATCACCGAGAAGGGCTATCTCAACCAGTCGCGCACCCAGGCGTTGCGCCAGGAGCAGGTCAATCTCCTGTATTCGGGAAAATCGACTCCGGAAATACTGGACCTGAGTGAGTAATTCACAGGAAACTCACTCTCAACTTAAGTAATATTTTGAAAATCGTTCGCATTGGCGGCGATTGCCTGTATACCGCGCACGCCGGCATCCTTGAGCAGCCGGTGATGCCGGATTCCGGTCCGGCATCGGGGCGCGGCGGATTGTGGTCCCTCATCCCCTTGAACCGGTCCGCTTTCCGCCGCGTCCCACTTTGACCTCCCCGGCATCCGCGCTACACCAGCGCCACACACAGCGAGGGGAAACGCCATGGCCGACACACAGGTTCAGACAATGACCGGCGCCGAGGCGCTCGTTTCCACGCTGGCCGATCATGGCGTCACCGCCTGTTTCGCCAATCCCGGCACATCGGAAATGCACCTCGTCACCGCGCTCGACCGGGAGCCGCGCATTCGTTCGGTGCTCGGCCTGTTCGAAGGTGTCGCGACCGGCGCGGCCGACGGCCATGCGCGCGTGACCGGCGGGCCGGCAATGACGCTGCTCCATCTCGGCGCCGGCTTCATGAATGGCGGCGCCAATATCCACAATGCCAAGCGGGCCTGGACGCCGATGATCAATGTGATCGGCGACCATGCGGTGCCGCACCTGCGCTATGATGCGCCGCTGACGTCCAACATCATGGGGCTCGCCGGGCCGAATTCGAACTGGATCAAGTCTGCTGACACCGTGGCCAGCACCGGCGAACTCGCCGCCGAGGCGTGGGAGGCAAGCTTCGGGCCGGTGCCGGGCCCGGTCAGCCTGCTGCTGCCGGCCGACTCCGCCTGGACCGAGGGTGGCAAGTCCGGCAAGAAACGCGCGCGCCCGTCCCTTCGCGCGCCGGACGCGGCCCGCATCGAGGCAGCGGCAAAACAAGTGAAAAGCGCGAAGAAGCCCGTCATCCTCGTCAACGGCACCTGCCTGACGAAAGACGGCCTCGCCCATGCCGGGCGGCTTTCGGCGGCGGGCATCCGTGTGCTGACGGATACGTTCTTCCCCCGGCAGGCCCGCGGCGCCGGCACCTTCATCCCCGAACGGATGCAGTATTTCGCCGAAGCCGCCATGGCAGACCTTGAAGGCGCTGACCTGATGCTGGTCGCCGGCACGCAGGTGCCGGTCGCCTTCTTCTCCTATCCGGGCAAGCCGAGCGTTCTGGTGCCGGAAGGCTGCACGCCCTACATCATCGGCGGGCCGGAGACCGACAGCGCCGCCATCCTTGCCGCGCTGGCCGATGCGCTGGGCGCGAAGGCGGCCGCTGGCGTCGCCCCGCGTGACGAGCACGCCATGCCGTCCGGCGATCTCAACGCGATGACGGTCGGCATGTCGCTGTCACGGCACATGCCGGAAGGCACGTTCGTGTCGGACGACGGCGTCTCCAACGGCCTGCCATGCTTCCTGATGACCCAGCGTGCCCTGCCGCATGACTGGATGATGCTGACCGGCGGAGCAATCGGGCAAGGCATGCCGCTCGCGCTCGGCGCCGCCATCGCCGCGCCGGACCGCAAGGTGCTCTGCCTCACCGGCGACGGCGCCGGCATGTACACCAATCAGGCCCTGTGGAGCATGGCGCGCGAAAATGCGAATGTGGTCAACGTCGTCTTCGTCAACCATTCCTACCGTATCCTGAACATCGAACTCGCCCGCACCGGCGCTGGCAATCCGGGCCCGACGGCGAAATCCATGCTGGAACTCGGCCAGCCGGAAATCGACTGGGTGAAGCTGTCGGAAGCCCAGGGCGTGCCGGCGGTGAACGCGACGACGGCGGAGGAATTCGACAAGGCCCTCGAACGCGCCTTCGCTTCAGACGGCCCACACCTCATCGCCGCCCACGTTCCGGCGCGGTAGGCCGCCTACTTCTTCCCGCGGGCGAGGTCTTCCTCGATCTGGATTTCGACGGGTTTGCCGGCGAGGCGGGAGCGGTAGACCTGGGTGTTCTCGATGATGCGCTGGACATAGTTGCGCGTTTCGCTGAACGGGATGAACTCCACCC
>JAGQRO010000299.1 GCA_020425315.1 Hyphomonas sp.
AAGGCGAGGTCGTTCGCGGCTTCCGCCATGGTGACCCCCTCGACATAGGGCCAAGGATACCAGACCTGCTTCTGGCCGGACGCCATGGCGGGATCGTTGAAGGTCTCGAAGCGGATGTACTTGGCCGAGGCGAGGGGCTTCGCCAGCTCCACCAGCTTCGCCAGGGGGAAACCGGTCCACGGGATGGTCATCGACCAGGCTTCCACGCAGCGGTGGCGGTAGAGCCGCTCCTCGAGCGGGATGGCGCGTTCCAGATCCTCGAAGGCGATGGTCTTCGGCTCTTCCACCATCCCGCCGATCTCGATGTCCCACGGCGACGTGACGAGCGCCTGAGCGGCGTCGGAAATCTGCTTGTGCGAGCCGAACTCATAGAAGTTGTTGTAGGTGGAGTTCACCTCTTCCGGCGTCAGTTCGCGGTCGATGGCAAAGGCCTCGTTGCGCGTGGCCGGATAGAGGCTGGCGTTGGCGCCCTGGGCGATGGCCGTGCGCGGCGCGAGCGAACCCGCCGAGAGGGCAAGGCCGCCCATGCCGAGCCCTGCAAGGACCTTGCGGCGATTGAGGAACACGGCTTCGGGCGTGGCCAGCGCATCCGCCAGGCGCCAGGCGGGCATGGCGATGATGGCGGGTGCTGCCGGTGAATGGATCGTGTTCATGGACGCCTCCTGTTTGGCCGGAAGCTTATCCGGCGCATGCGGGGCGGCAACAAACATCTGATTCACAAATCCGTGTGCGAACGGCCAAAGCAAAGGCGCCGGGCTTGAAGCCCGGCGCCTTGCATTTTCTCATTGTCTGTTTCGCTCAGATGCAGCCGGCTTACTCGTCGTACTCCGGATAGGGCATCATCGGCATTCCGCCAGTGCAGATGCTCGATGCCTGCATCGGGTAATAGGGGCCTTCGGCTCTGGAAACGACCTGTGCTTCTGGCATCGGCCCAGGCCCGGGCATTCCTGCCGGAGTTCCGCAGCCGGCAGACCCTGCCGCGGCGATATTGTCGAAGAGGTTGATCTGCGGATCGTCCTCGCGGTGGCGGCGGATGAGCGACTTGCCGGGCTCGCCGAAGTAGAACTTCAGGCCGGCCATGACCGTCGAGCTGTCGTCGGCGAAGGCGCCACGGGCGAAGACTGCCGGTTCGGCCTGCCAACCGGTGTTGAACAGGTATTCGCCGCCGGCGACAAAGGACGTGCGGTCGAAGGCATGATGCACGCCGGCGAATATCCGCAGATTGTCGACCGGATAGACGGCTGCAACCGCTTCGCCGGAGAAGAAGGTGGTGTCGGCGCTGAACGGGCCGACCGATGCCTTCAGGTAGTCGGCGCCGATAAAGCCCTCGATCGACCAGCGATTGAGGTAGACCTCGCCCTCGACGCCGTAGCGGATGTTGTCGAGGTCGATGATGCCGGCGATATCGGTGTTGACGTAGTGCACATAACCACCGAGCAGGGCGACGTCAGGATTGCGCCAGAAGAAATGGCCGCCGATGCCGGCGCCGGAAATGTCGAACCCGCCGATGTCTCCGGTGAAGGCGCCGGCGTCGATCTGGATGCCGAACTGCTGCATGACCGGGAAGGACACCGCGCCCTGGGCGATGAAGGCATCGCTGTCGAGGGAGACACCGGGGGCGATCTCGA
>JAGQRO010000300.1 GCA_020425315.1 Hyphomonas sp.
TGGGCGCCGAGATCGGCATCGCCACGGGCCGCATCCATGCGCGCGGGCCGGTGGGCGCCGAACAGCTGACCACCTACAAATACCTCGTGCGCGGCAAGGGGCAGGTCCGCCCTTGATGCCCGTCAAACTCCCTGGCCCGACGGCCGGGCTGCGCATCGGCCTCTTCGGCGGCAGCTTCAATCCCGCCCATTCCGGCCATTTGCATGTGGCTGAAACCGCGATGAAGCGCCTGCAGCTGGACTGGGTCTGGTGGATCGTGGCGCGCGGCAATCCGCTGAAGTCCGAGCACGGAGATTTCGACGCGCGCCTCGCCTCGGCCGAGGCGGTGACGCATCGCCATCCGCGCATGATCGTGACAGACATTGAACACCAGCTCGGCTACACTTTTTCCTGGCAAACGCTGTTGACGATTGCCGTGCACGCCCCGCATGCCGATTTCGTCTGGCTGATGGGGTCGGACAATATGGTCGGCTTTCACTACTGGCAGCGCTGGCGCGACATTGCCCGGCTGATGCCGATTGCCATCATCGCCCGGCCGGGTGTCGGCCCCGGCGCGCGCAATTCGAAATTCATGCGCACCTTTATCAAGGACCGCATTCCGGAAGACATGGCGCCACTGCTGCCGGAATTGGCCCCGCCGGCCTGGGTCTATCTCAAGGGCCCGCTCGACAAATCCTCGTCCACCGCGATCCGGGAAGGGCGGGCATGAGCCTCACGCCGGAAGATATCGAACGCCACAAGCGCCATATCCTGCTGAAGGAAATCGGCGGGCCGGGCGTGCAGAAGCTGCGGGCCGCGCAGGTCTCCATCATCGGGGCAGGGGCGCTGGGTGGGCCATGCGCCTTGTACCTTGCGGCGGCGGGCGTCGGCGGGATCGAGATCTGGGACGATGACCGTGTCGACCGCTCCAATCTCCAGCGCCAAATCCAGTTCGGCGAGGCGGATGTCGGCCACCTGAAATCGGAAGTCCTGGCCGCGCGCATTGCCGCCATCGACCCGTCCATCCGGGTAGCGCCAAGGGCGCGGCGTTTCGGCGAGGGCGACGAACCGACCGGCACAATCCTGATCGATGCCAGCGACAATTTCCCCACACGTTACGCGCTGAACGCGCTCGCCCATTGCACGGGCCGCGCGATGGTGCATGGCGCGGCGGCCGGATGGACCGGACAGGTCAGCGTGTTCGCCTCCGGCCTTGATGCGGATGCGCCATGCTATCGCTGCTGGGTGCCGGAGACGCCGCCGGACGCAGAAGCCTGTGACGAGGTCGGCGTTGTCGGCGCGGTGACGGGCATGACGGGGTCTGCCATGGCATTGGAAGCGGTGAAGCTGATCACCGGTGCCGGCACGCCGCTGATCGGGCGTATCCTGTTACTCTCGGGCCTTTCCGGCGAGGCGCGAACAGTGAAATTGCGGCGCGATCCTGATTGTCCTGACTGTGGCAAATACTGATATGATTGTTTGACAGGATCGGGCGTTAATCGCTTAGTGACCTGCAAAATTTCACGAAATCCGGGGAGGTTGAAAGCGGATGTTTCGCCGTTTTCTGTTTGTGATTCTGGCGCTCGCGGCTGCCCTGACGGCTGGCTGGTATGTGATGCAGCGCGAGGACATCGGCTATGACCGGCTGGAGATCGTCTATTCCAAATCCGACAGCCGTCTGGTGACGCTGGAGAACGGGCTGCGCGTGCATTATCGCGACACCGGGCCGCGCGACGCGCCGGCAATTGTGTTGGTGCACGGATTTTCTGCCTCGCTTCACACATGGGATGCCTGGATTGCCGACCTGAAGCGCGACTATCGCGTGATCGCGCTGGACCTGCCGGGCCATGGCCTGACCAATTGCACCGCCGCCGACGAGGTCGGGATCGACCAGTTCGTCGCCACGATCGACACGCTGACCACGACGCTGGGCGTGGAGCGGTTCACGCTGGCCGGGAATTCCATGGGCGGGCACACCGCGTGGAGCTATGCGCTGGCCCATCTGGAACGCCTCGACGGGCTCGTCCTGGTGGATGCGTCCGGCTGGCCGGCGGAAGGGGCCAACCAGAACGAGCCGCTCGTGTTCCGCCTGCTGGCCAATCCGGTGGCGCGCAAGCTGATGAAGAATCTCGATTCCACCATGCTGGTGCGCTCCGGCCTGCGCGACAGTTTCGCCAATCCGGACCTGGTGACCGAAGACATGGTTGCCCGCTATGTCGCCCTTGGCCGCGCGCCCTGTCATCGCGACGCGATCATGACGCTGAGCGCCCAACGGGACGCACGCACCTTTGCGACGGCCGAGCGCCTCTCGGCGATCACCACGCCGACGCTGGTGCTGCATGGCGAGCAGGACAATCTTGTGCCGGTTTCGGCCGGCCACAAATTCGCCGGCGCGATTTCCGGAGCGAAACTGGTCACCTATGCCGATGCCGGCCACCTGCCGCAGGAAGAAGTCGCCCAGAAATCGGCGGCGGACCTGCGCGATTTCCTCGCGATTCTGGCGGAAAATGCTGCAAATCCGGCGATTGTGGATGGCGGCGGGGCATCTCCGGCCTCCCAGTAACGGAAATTCCGAAAAGACATGACGCTGCGGCATGGGGCTTGCTAGTCGGGGTGCATGACCCTGCCCATCCTGGATTCCAAGAGTTTTGACCCGGCGCGCCAGCACTGGATCCAGGTGCGTGTCTACTATGAGGACACCGACTTCACCGGCATGGTCTATCACGCCAATTACCTGCGCTATTTCGAGCGGGGCCGTTCCGACTGGCTGCGCGGCACCGGCCTGTCGCACCAGGAATTGCTGAGCCGTGACGATCCGGCGGCCTTCACGCTGACCCGGCTGGAAGTCGATTACAAGCGCGCCGCGCGGGTCGACGACCTGCTGCGCATCTGCACGCGCTATCTCGGCCTCGACGGATGCCGGCTAATGTTCCGCCAGACCTGCATGCGCGGCAATGAAGTGATTGCCGAGACCACGGTCGACGCCGTGATGATCCATCCCGACGGCCGCCCGCGCCGCCCGGTCCGGGATGTGGTCGAGCGCCTGGCGCTGTTCGAGTGCAAGGGCGATCGCCAGCATATCGGCGCGTGACGCTGCACCCGCGCTCTGATAGGCGGAGGGCATGAGCCTGCCGCCTCTCGACGACCGCAATTTCGACGCCGACCGCCAGCACTGGATCCCGGTGCGCGTCTATTACGAAGACACCGATTTCACCGGCATGGTCTACCACGCCAATTATCTCCGCTTCTTCGAGCGGGGCCGGTCGGACTGTCTGCGCGATGCGGGCGTGTCGCACCAGGACCTGCTCAATCGCGACGATCCGGCAGCCTTCACGCTGACGCGGGTGGAGGTGGATTACCGGCGCGCGGCGAAAGTGGATGACTTCCTTCACATTCGCACCCGCTATGTCGGCCTCGACGGCATCCGCTTCATTTTCCGCCAGACCTGCCTGCGCGGCAGCGAGGTGATTGCGGAAGCGGCGATCACCGCCGTGATGATCCATTCCGACGGCCGTCCGCGCCGTCCGGTGCCGGAACTGATGGACCGTCTGGAAGCCTGCCGCTGGGTGGGTCAGGGTTAACGAAACCACATAAAATCTTAACCGATTCAGCCGAGCCCGGAGGGGAGCTGCGGATTCCGGCCTCTCTGCCGTGTTTCTGCCGGAATTGTTATGGAAACAGGGGCCTGACGCGCCCGGCTCCGCTGCGGCGCATGCATGTTTGCGGGCCGCCGGCGCGCATGACCTTCAAGGAGCGGACACCCCCTCATGGAATCGGAAGCGATAGGCACAGCCGCGAGTAATGCCGACTTTACCCTCATGGGCCTCGTCTTCGAGGCTGACCCGATCGTCAAGCTGGTGCTTCTGGTGCTGCTGATGTCCTCGATCTGGTCGTGGATTGTAATCGGCGACAAGCTGTTTTCTCTCGGCGGCATTCGCAAGAAGGCGAGCCAGTTCGAGGCGGCTTTCTGGAACGGCCGGACCGAAGACCTGGACCTGCGCCCCGGTGCCGGCGGCGATGCGGCAAGCCGCGTCTTCTCTGCCGCCGCGCGCGAATGGGCCGATGCCCGCCGCGTCTCGCCGGGCTCGGGCGAAGCATCCGCACTGGTCAACCGCGCCGAACGCTCGATGCGCGCCACCATCGACCGCGAACTCGGCAAGGCGAGCCGGGGCCTCGGCGTGCTCGCCACGGTCGGCTCGGCCTCGCCCTTCATCGGCCTGTTCGGCACGGTCTGGGGCATCATG
>JAGQRO010000301.1 GCA_020425315.1 Hyphomonas sp.
GCGCCGCCATGGGCTATGTCGGTGCACGGACGATTGCCGAACTCCACGCCAAGGCCGAGTTCGTCCAGATCACCGGCGCCGGCCTGCAGGAAAGCCACGTCCATGACGTCATGATGACCCGCGAAGCGCCGAACTACTCGTTGCCGAGGGGGTGATGTGATCCGTTTGATCGCAGCCATCGCAATCCTGTTGATGACCGGCTGCTCAAGCAAGTTCACATCCGCCGACAGGGCTGCCTGCAAGGAAGCCGGTGGAAGCGTCCAATTCCGGCTGTATCGCCTTCGTGGAAGACGGGATCATTCCGGACGAGTATCGCTGCTCTCCATGACCCGTCCGCCCCCATTCCTGCGCCTCTAAGGGCAGGAAAGGACTACGCCCATGGATCTCAGCTATGATCGCGGCCTCGGCGGCGCACTCACCGTCACGCTTCTGGAAGACCGCATCCGCATCCACACCGGCCGCAATCGCAGCAAGGAACTCCGCTTCGACGACATCCGCGCCCTGCGCTATGTCACGACGCAAAGCCCGCAGCGCAGCGACTATACGCTGCTGCTGGAAGGGAAGGGCCGCACGCTGGACCTCAACTATGTGAAGAGCCGCATCGCCGGCAGCGACCCGATCCGCGAGGCCGGCTTCAACCATGTCGTCTCGAAAACGCTCGCCGCCGTCGCGGCGGCCCGTCCGGACCTTGAGGTGATTTCCGGCCGCGCACCGCTGGCCGCCACGCTGATTTTCCTCTGCTTCGCCCTTCCGGCACTGCTGGCCGCCGCCTGCGTTTATCTCTTCATCGGAGAACCGGGCGGGACGACCCTGATGCTCAGCGCCGCCGGCATCGGCCTCCTGTCGGCCATCTTCGCCTGGCGCGCCCGGCCGTGGAAGGCACAGGAGCGCATCGCCGCTGGCGAACTCGCCAGCCTGTTCGAGCCTGCCACGGCGTCCTGACTTATCCCACACCCAATCCGGCAGAGTTTTGCCTCGCGTATACTCTCCGGCATGTTGGATGACTGGTTCAGGATCGCCTTCGAGGAAGCACGCCTCGCCACGACGGATGTGATCGGCCGGGCGAAGCTGCACCTTGCGCCGGACACGCTGCGCCGCACGCTCGGCCAGCGCACGCGAGCGCGCCTCAAGCTGCTGGAAATCATCGTCCGGCGGCTGATCGTCCTGCTGGCGCTGTCGATCACGTTGGCGCCCTCAAACCCGCGCACGAAGTCAGCGCCCGCGCCGCTGCCAGAGGGCGTCGAAGACGTCACAAGCAGCTTCCCGCGTGTGCGCCGCCCGGCGCTGCGCCTGCTCTGGACGACGCAATATTACTCCCTGAATGACCCCGGCTTTCCCGAGGGCCTGCCGCGCACGACCGGGCCCATTCCGGCCCGGCCACTGATGCTGAAGGCACATGCGCTGATGCAGGTGCTGAAGGATCCCGAAGCCCATGCCCGCCGCGTGGCGCGCGTGATCGCCAGGTCGAGAGGGAAGGGGGAGGCCTGCCCGCTGATCCCGCCGCTGGCCGAGGCGAGGCGCCTGCGCCGCGAGCTCAGCATCATCTCCGACGGTCTGCCCATGCTGATCCGTCAGGCCTGGGCCAGTTGCGCCGATACCAGTTGAATCCTACCCCTTGTCCACCCCCTCAGCCGGCCGGGCAGCGCCCCCGCGCCGGGCATTCGTGCTACGCGCTGCGCGGCTCGCGCCACATCGCCTCCATCGGCGGCGAGCCGGGGCCGACCTCGAACAGCTTCATCCGCTCGAAGCCGTGGCTCATATAGAAGCCGGTATTCTTCGGGTTCGAATTTTCGAGATAGCAGGGCAGGCCCGCCATGTCGGCGGCCGCCGTCATCGGGCGCATCATCAGCTTGCCGAGCCCCTTGCCACGGCTCGCCGCCCGCGTGCCGATGGTGAAGAGATAGA
>JAGQRO010000302.1 GCA_020425315.1 Hyphomonas sp.
ATGAAGCGCTGGAACTTCGGCGGCCTGCGCGCCACGCACGGCGTCTCGATCTCTCACCGTTCGCACGGCTCCACCGGTGCAAACCAGGATCCGGGCCGCGTGTGGAAGGGCAAGAAGATGGCCGGCCATTATGGCCAGGAGCGCGTCACCACCCAGAACCTCGAAATCGTCCGCACCGACACCGATCGTGGCCTCATCCTCGTGAAGGGGTCCGTGCCGGGTCATGACGGCACCGTCGTGGAAATCCGCGATGCCGTGAAGAAGGCCCCGCACGCCGACACTCCGGCCGCCGGCTCCTTCAAGGCCGCTGAGGGCAACACCAAGCAAGAGAGCGCCGAATAATGGAACTCGCAGTCAAAACCCTGGCCGGCAAGACCGCTGGCAAGATCACGGTCGACGATGCGATCTTCGGCATCGACGAAATCCGTGACGACATCCTTCAGCGCACCGTGCGCTGGCAGCTTGCCCGCCGTCAGGCCGGCACGCACAAGGCCAAGTCGCGCGGCGAAGTGAACCGCACGACCAAGAAATTCATTCGCCAGAAAGGCTCGGGCGGCGCCCGCCACGGCTCGCGCAACGCGCCGATCTTTGTCGGCGGCGGTATTGCCCACGGCCCGCGCGTTCGCAGCCACGCCCATGACCTGCCGAAAAAGATCCGCAAGATGGCCCTGGCCCATGCGCTCTCCTCGAAGGTCAAGGCCGACTCGATCCTGGTCCTCGACGAAGCCGTGCTGAAGTCCGGCAAGACGAAAGACCTGGTCGGCCAGTTCGCCGGTCTCGGCATCCAGAACGCCCTGATCATCTCGGGCACCACGGTCGACGAGAACTTCGCAAAGGCTGCGCGCAACATCCCGAACATCGACGTGCTGCCGGTCGCCGGCCTCAACGTCTATGACATCCTGCGCCGCCGCACGCTGGTCATCACCAAGGAAGCCGCCGAGGGCATCAAAGCCCGCTTCGACGGCGTGAAGGAGGCCTGATCGCCATGGCCGATGTGAAACCCCACCATTACGACGTCATCCGCCGTCCTCTCATCACCGAGAAGTCGACGCTGGTGGCCGAGCACAACAAGATCGTGTTCGAAGTCGCGCTCGACGCCGACAAGACGCAGATCAAGGAAGCCGTCGAGGCCCTGTTCAAGGTCGACGTCACCAAGGTCAACACGCTGGTCCAGAAGGGCAAGAACAAGCGTTTCCGTGGCTATGCCGGTCGCCGCAGCGACGTGAAGAAAGCCGTTGTGACGCTCGCTGAGGGCCAGTCCGTCGACATCACGACGGGCCTGTAAGCGGGAAGGACGAGAATTATGGCACTGAAGACTTTCAATCCCACGTCCCCCGGCCGCCGCCAGCTGGTGCTGGTGGACAAGTCGGACCTTCACAAGGGCAAGCCCGTCAAGGCGCTGACCGAAGGCCTGACCAAGAAGGGCGGACGCAACAATTACGGCCGCATCACGGCCCGCCGCATCGGCGGTGGCGCGAAGAAGACCTACCGCAAGGTGGACTTCAAGCGCACGCGCTGGGACATCCCGGCGACCGTCGAGCGCCTCGAATACGACCCGAACCGCACGGCCTTCATCGCGCTGATCAAGTATGAGGACGGCCAGCTGTCCTACATCATCGCGCCGCAGCGCCTGGAAGTCGGCGACACCGTCATCACTTCCGCAACGGCTGACATCAAGCCGGGCAACACGCTGCCGCTGAAGAACATCCCGGTCGGTACGATCATTCACAACATCGAGCTGAAGCCCCAGAAGGGCGCGCAGATGGTCCGCTCCGCCGGCACCTACGCCCAGCTCGTCGGCCGCGACGGCGGCTATGCCCAGATCAAGCTGGCTTCCGGCGAACTGCGCATGGTCCTCGACAACTGCGTCGCCACGATCGGTGCCGTGTCCAACCCGGACAACATGAACC
>JAGQRO010000303.1 GCA_020425315.1 Hyphomonas sp.
CTATCCTGCTGAGCTACGGGACCATGCCAGAGGGCCCCTCCTATAAGCGAAATGGCCGGGCGGTTGAACCCCAAAGCCTGCGTGGCGGAATGCCGGCGCCGTGCTAGGAACGCTGCCGGGAGGGCCTCCATCCGGCATGCGCCTGCTGTTCATCCTGATCTCTGCCTGCCTGCCGCTGATGGCCTGCATCAAGCCGGACCCCATGGCCGGCCTGCAGCCCGGAGAGCATGGCCGCGTGGTGCGCATCCTGGACGGCGATGCGCTGGTGCTGGACACCGGCCAGAGCGTGCGCCTCGTCGGCATCGAAGCGCCCGCCGCGCCCTATCGCGAGCGGGACGGCGAGCCTTTCCATGAAGAGGCCAAACGCATCCTGGAAGACATGGCGCTCGGCCGGGAAGTCCAGCTCTATTATGGTGGCTTGACGCGGGACCGGTATGACCGCGCGCTCGCCCATGTGCGCACCACCGATGCCCTCGGGCCGGAACTGTGGCTGAACGCCGAAATGCTCTCGCGCGGCGGCGCGCGGATGCGGGTCTATCCGGACACGGCGCAGGGCTGCGAGCAATTCGCCGGCCTTGAAGCAGAGGCCCGCGAGGGCAGCCTCGGCCTGTGGAAACTGCCGGTCTTCCGGATTGCCGATGCGGCGGCCTTGCCGGATGACTTCGACCGGTTCCGGCTGGTTGAGGGCCACACCGGCGCCATGACCGGATCGGATGCGTTCGGCACTGTCTGCGAACTTGCCCTGCAGGACTCCGCGCTGGTTCTGGCTGTCACCGCCGCTGCCGCGCAATATTGTCAGTTGCCGGAAGGAACCCCTGTCCTCGCTCGCGGCTATGTGCGCGACGGGCGGATGGAAATCTCCCACACGCTGAACCTTCAGGTGCGCTAGGCGTCAGGCAGCAGGCCTGCCTCGACCGGATCGCCCACCATGCCCTCCAGCGCCCGGCGCAGCTTCTCCAGCGCCTGCTGCTCCACCTGGCGCACGCGCTCCTTGGAGATGCCAAGCTCCTGCCCCAGCGATTCCAGCGTGACGGACTTGTCCGCAAGCCGGCGCTCGCGAATGATCTTCTCTTCCCTCGGGGTCAGCACTTGCATCGCTTCGGCAATCCATGCCCTACGGCGGTGGGCATCGGCCGCGCTGATGGCCTTGTCTTCCGGCCGCGCAGATTCGTCGGGCAGGATGTCCTGCCACTCGCCCTCACCTTCCCCTGTCATCGGGGCATTGAGGGACCGGTCCGAGGCCGACAGGCGGGAGGCCATGGCGGCCACGTCGCGCTCCGGCACGCCGAGATGCCCGGACACCCATTTCGCGTTCTCCGGGCTCATCACGCCTTCGCCCATGTCACCAATACGGGCGCGCAGGCGGCGGAGGCTGAAGAACAGGGATTTCTGCGCCGACGTTGTTCCCGTGCGGACGATCGACCAGTTGCGCAACACATAGTCCTGGATCTGGGACCGGATCCACCAGCTGGCATAAGTGGAAAAGCGCACGCCGCGCTCCGGCTCGAACCGGGCCGCCGCCATCATCAGGCCGACATTGCCTTCCGATACGAGGTCCGCCAGCGGCAGGCCGTAATTGCGGAAACGGGAGGCCATGGCGATGACGAGGCGCATATAGGCACCTGTCAGCTCATGCAGGGCTGCCTCGTCGTCGGCGTCGCGCCAGCGCATGGCAAGCTGGCGCTCCCGGTCAGCATCCAGCAGCGGCGTCGCCATCGCCGCGCGGATGAAGGACCGGTCTGCCGGGCTGCGGGGGGAGCGCTGGCTGGCCATGATTGTCCCCAATACGCACCAGCTGGCCCTCCGGATCAGCCGCCCGTCGCCCTGCCGCTTGACCCGCCGGCCCCGGCCGGCCTAGGGTGACCGGAACAATCCATGAACGGAGGGGCCGGATGGCAGACGCCGCACCAGAAGCGGATGACCTTGCCGGGGCTGCCGCAATCTCCCGCGGCACCCTGCGGCTGCTCGCCGATCTCGGCCTCTATGGCATCCGGGAACTGACGCTGGCCAACAACCGGCGCGCCGACATTGCCGCGCTGGGCCCCGCCGGCGAGATCTGGGTAGTGGAGGTCAAATCCGGCGTGCCGGACTTCCGCAGCGATTCGAAATGGCCGGACTACATGCCCTATTGCGACCGGTTCTGGTTCGCTGTGGACGGCGCCTTCCCACAGGACCTGATTCCCGAAGAGGCCGGCCTGATTGTGGCCGATGCCTTCGGCGCAGCGGTGATCCGCGAGGCGCCGCTGGACCCGCTGGCCCCGGCGCGGCGGAAAGCCGTGACGCTGCGCCTTGCCCGGCTTGCGGCAATGCGCCTGTCTGCCGCCGATGATGCGGGCTGGACGGCGAGCGAAGCAGGCCTTACCTCCAGCGGCTTATGAGTCACGCCTACCCCCTCGGAACCAGTATCGAAGACGCCCTCAAGCCGGAGGCGGAGGCCGCCCGCACGCGGGCCGAGGCCGAAGCGCTGGCAGGCGACGGATTGCAGGTGGTGGCCCTGACCACCGACTGGCTCCCCGTCTCGGAAGAGGCTGCCGAGGCGATGCTGGCGGCCGGCGGCGAAGGCGCCCATGGCCATTTGCAGCGCTACGAGGATGACAAGGGCAGTCCGGTCATTGCGGTGACCTGGTGGAAGCTCGAAGCAGAGACCAAAAAGAAGAAGGCGGCAAAGCCCAAGGCCCCTGAGCCCGCTGCCGAGGCCGACCATACCGACGATCTCTACTTCCGCCGCGGCCGCACGAAGCCGTCACGCCGGCGCTATGTCGATCCGCGCCAACTGGACCTGTTCCGCAGCAAATCCGGCGACTAGGCCTCCATCAGGCTCCATCCGCCCTTGCCGCTCGCAAGACGCACCGCGAGATAGAGCAACAGGCCGACAGGTCCGAACATCAGCGTGAAGAAAAGGCAGGGCACCAGCATCCAGTGCGGCACGCCGCGCCTTTGTGCGTCGCGCGCCTCCCAGGCGCCGGTGAACAGGTCGAAAACCAGATAGTGCGACCAGCCGACGAGAATACCGAGGGGGTGTGAGAAAAGTTGCGACACGCCTGCAGCGGAGGTGAAGGTTCCACCCTCAGCCCCCATTCCGAAGAACATGTTCATCGACAGGGTGACGATATAGAAGACGCCAAGGCCGAGCGGATAGAGGCCGGAATGCACGACTGTCCTCGTGATAGTAGATCGCGGCAGGATGGCGAGCAGCAGCCAGGCCGGCATCACAGCAAGATTGATCAATGTATAGACGGTTTCATAGGTCATCAGGAGCCCTCCCTCTTCCTGCAGACTGAGCCTCAACGGCCTGCCCGACAAGCCCCGACGGAAGGGTCGGCTATTTCAGCAAGCCCGCTCAATGCGCGCTTGATCCTGCGCTGTCTGCGCGTCATCGTCCCACCAGGAACACATCACGCATTGCCGACCGGAGGAAACCGACATGATCCGCGCCCCTGCCCTTTCCGCCCTCGCCCTTGGCGCCCTCGCAGCCTGCGCGTCTGCACCGGCTCCGGCTGCCGACGCTCCGGCGGAAGTGGTCTATCTCGACGACGCCACCTTCAAGCCCATCGCGAACGCAGCCTATTACGAAGACACATATGACGCCCGCGAGGCCGCCTTCTCCGCCCTGCTCGCGCGCAATGACCTCACCACCGACCAGATCGCGGAAACCTATATGCTCCGTGGCCTGATCCGGGGCGTGTATGTCAATGACGGCCTCTTCGCGAGCCCGTGGTGCGCCGTGGAGGATTTCGCAAAGTTCGACGAACTCGCCTCCCCGGAACATCCGCGCCGCGCACAATTGGAGGAAGCCCGCACCTACCAGATGTCGCGCTACCAGTATTTCACCGAGCCGGAAACGTGCGAATAACCCTTATGCCATGACCGGAACCGGCCCCTTGTAGACCGACCGGGGGCGGACGATGCGACCCGTGGAGACCTGTTCCTGCGCATGCGCCGTCCAACCGAGCACGCGGCCGCAGGCGAACACGGCAGTGAAGGCCGCCCGCGGGATGCCAAGAGCCTCCAGAAGCAGGGCTGTGTAGAACTCGACATTGGTTTCCAGCTTGCGGGAGGGATATTTCTTCGCCAGACATCCGAGTACGGCCTTTTCGATATGTTCTGCAAAGGCGACGCGGCCGGACGTGCCCGGCAGGCGCGCAACCGCCGCCTTCAGTGCGTCGGCGCGCGGATCGCGCACGCGGTAAACCCTGTGGCCGAAACCCATGAGGCGATCGCCCCGGCCGAGCGCCTCATCGATCCAGGCTTCGGCATTCTGGGGCGTGCCGATCTCATCGATCATGTCCAGCACCGGCCCCGGCGCGCCGCCATGTAGCGGGCCTTTCAGAGCAGACAGGCCCGCAACCGCGGCCGAGGTGAGTCCCGCCCGGGTGGAGGCGACAACGCGGGCGGTGAAGGTGGAGGCGTTGAGCCCGTGATCGCTGACCGTGACAAGATAGGCATCGAGCGCGCGGGCCTCCGCCTGCGTCGGCACTTTACCCGTCATCATGCGAAGAAAATCAGCCGACTGTGACAGGGAAGGATCCGGCGCAATGGGGGGAAGCCCCTGCTCCAGCCGCACAGCCGCCGCCGTGAAGACCGGTCCGGCCGCAGCGAGGCGGAGCACGCATTCAAGGCTTTCATCGTCCTCCAGAAGCGACCAGCCGGTGCGCAGGAAGCGTACAGTATCAAGCCCGGCCGGAATACTTTTCACCAGTGCAAACACCTCCGCCCGCGCCGAACCAAGCCGGGCACCAAGGGCCGCAACATCCGGCAACTCCTCGAAAAAGCCCTGCCAGAGCAAATGCGCGGTATCTTCATAAGCCATGGACGCCGCGAGCAGCTCGACCGGATAGCCGCGAATTGTGAGACGGCCATTCAACCCGTCCACATCTGACAGGACCGTTTCAGCAGCGACGACATTCTCAAGCCCGGAATCCATGGGGAACCTCCAAATTTTCTCGCCTTCATGTCGCGCGGGGGCTGGCATTCGTCAATCTTGATCAATATAATCAATATATGAGCTGGATCACGCGTGACGCCGCACTCGACTTGCTGGGAGTGAAACCCCAGACGCTGTACGCCTATGTCAGCCGCGGCCTCGTTGCCTCTCAGCCCCAGGCGGATGATCCACGCGCAAGCCTCTATTCGCAGGCAGACATTGATGGCCTGATCCAGCGCCGCCGCAGCGGCAGGGGCCGCCAGGCCATCGCGAAAGCGGCTATCTCCTGGGGCGACCCGGTGATGGAAACCGCCATCACCACGGTGCGCGACGGACGCCTCATCTATCGCGGGCGCGACGCCGTGAAGCTCGCCACAGGCGCCACGCTGGAAGAAGCCGCCGCCCTCCTCTGGCAAGCAGGCGACATGAGCGCGCCGAAATCAGCCGCGCCCGTTGCCGGCGACACCGGCAAGGCGCGCGCCCTTGCTTTCCTGGCAACCCGTGCGGCCAGCGACGGCCCGAGCTATGGACGCGGACCAGCTGCAATGGCCACTGAGGGCGCAGACCTCCTCTCCGGACTCTGTGCCGCTGTGACGGGATCATCCGGCCGGGGAGCTTTTCACCAGCGCCTCGGCCGGCATTGGGGCCTGACCCCAGCAGGTACGGACCTGGTGCGCCGCGCGCTCGTTCTGGTGGCAGATCATGAGTTGAACCCGTCGACCTTTGCTGCGCGCGTTGCCGCCTCGACCGGCGCACCGCTTGCCGCCTGCGCGTTGGCGGGCATGGCAACGCTGACGGGCCCGCTTCATGGTGAGGCCTCAGCGCGGGCACTCGCCTATCTCAATGACGCGGCGGCACGGGGCGCCTCGCCTGCGCTTGCGTCACTCGCAGCGCGCGGAGACCGTGTGCCGGCCGTCGGACATGCGCTTTACCCGAAAGGCGATCCACGCGCGGCCGCCCTTATCCGCTGGATGCGGCCCGCACCTGACCTGCGCCGGGCCATTCGTGCCGCCGAAGCGGCGACCGGTGAACCGGCGAATGTCGACATGGCGCTTGCCGCGCTGACCGTGCATCTCTCCCTGCCAGAGGAAGCGCCCTTCCTGATCTTTGCCAGCGGACGGATGGCGGGGTGGATCGCGCATGCAATCGAGCAACGGGCGAGCGGCAAACTGATCCGTCCGCGAGCGAACTATACCGACACCACATCGGACGCAGATCAGTAGGGCAGCCCGCCACCGACAATCTCACCCGTCTCGTCGAACGCGACCACATAGTCGACATTCCACCCGTCGCTCAGCGCGCTGAAATGCTCGACGATGCGCAGGGCAAGGTCCAGCGAACCGACATCCTGATAGCAGGTCGGGCGTTCGTCGAAATCGATATGGTAGGCGCACAGGCGAATCTGGCCCGCGGGCGCCAGGATCGGGCCAGAGGGCGTGCGATCGAATGTGATCCCCGCCTTTGCGATCAGCGGATCATTGACCCAGCCCTGCCAGAGCTTGGCATAAGGAATGAGATCGGCGGGCACCGGGCGTGACATGTCCGGCGCCCTCCCCGTCAGACCCGCTTCTTCACTTCTGCCGCAACAGCGGCTGCTGTGATGCCGAAATGCTCGTACAGCTTCTGATAGGGTGCCGAGGCACCGAAGCTGTGCATGCCGACAAAGCTGCCATCCTCTCCGATCCAGCGGTCCCAGCCGAAGCGGACGCCCGCTTCAACAGCGACACGCGGAGCCGTGCCGAGAACGGACTTCTTGTAGTTGCCGTGCTGTTTCTCGAAGAGTTCGAGGCAGGGGCAGGACACAACGCGCACCTTGATGCCGTCCGCTGCCAGCAGCTTCTGGGCGGCCAGCGCGATTTCAACTTCCGAGCCCGTCGCCAGGATCGTGGCCTGAGCCCCCTTCACGTCGGAAAGGACATAGGCACCCTTGGCGCTGAGGTTTTCCTCCGTATGCGCCGTACGTGCCGGGGCAACATTCTGCCGGGTGAGCGCCAGCGTCGCAGGCCCGTCAGCGCGTTCCAGCGCGATCTCCCAGCATTCGGCTGTCTCCACGCCATCGGCAGGCCGGAAGACCATCATGTTCGGCATGGCGCGCAGGCTGGCGACCTGTTCCACCGGCTGGTGGGTCGGGCCGTCTTCGACCAGACCGATGCTGTCATGCGTCATGAC
>JAGQRO010000304.1 GCA_020425315.1 Hyphomonas sp.
TCCAGCCAGGGCGGCGGCACCAAGGATACCTGGGTGCTGAAGGAGGATTAGGCGATGCTGGGACGGACAGCCGCCGGACTCTTCTGGATGGCGCGATATCTGGAACGGGCGGAAAACATGGCCCGCCTCGTGGAGGCCGGCTTCCGCATGGCGCTGACGCGGGCCGATTCCGATACAGAGGAGTGGCGCTCGGTCATCACCACGGCCGGCTGCGCGGACAGCTACCTCGAAAAGCACGAAACCGTCCGGGCCGAGAAGGTCGTGGACTTTGTCCTGCGTGACAGGGGCAATCCGGGCAGTGTCCTGCAGGTGCTGCAGGCCTGCCGCGAGAACGCCAGGATGACACGCACGGCGCTGACCCGTGAAGTCTGGGAAGCGATCAACGACACCTGGATGGGTGTGAAAGACGCGCTGAAGCGGCCGGTCTCCGAACAGGCGCTGCCGGAAGTGCTGACCCTGATCCGCCAGCAGGGCGCACAGGTGCGCGGGGCCATGTCCGGCACGATGCTGCGTAATGACATCTTCGATTTCGTCCAGCTTGGCACGCTGGTGGAACGGGCCGATACGACGGCGCGGATCCTCGACACGAAATACTATGTCCTCCTGCCGTCGAGCGCCTCGATCGGGTCGTCGCTCGACAATGTGCAATGGGAGATGATCCTGCGCTCCGCCTCGGCCGAGCGCAGCTTTCACTGGCTGTTCGGTGGCACGGTCAGCCCGCTGGCGATTGCCGATTTCCTGATCTTCGATCCGCGCCTGCCGCGCTCGCTGGCCTTCTGCTATGATGGGATCACGGACTATCTGAAGCGGCTTGAAACCGAATATGGCGCCAGCGCGCCGTCGCACGAAATGGCGGTGCGGCAGGAAAACCTGCTGACCGCGCTGAACATCACGCGCGTGCTCGAAACCGGGCTGCACGAATTTCTCAGCGCCTTCATGGCGCAGAATGCCGCCTTTTCGGCGCAGATCGAAACCGATTACAGGTTCTATGAATAGGCCATGAGACTTCGCATCGACCACACGACGACCTATGAGTTCGAGAAGCCGGCCGCCTATGCCCTGCAGCAGGTGCGCAAGCGCCCGCACGACACCAATGCCCAGACCGTGATGGCCTGGGACCTGGTTCTGGACGGGGCGAAGGACGAGACGCGCTATTTCGATCAGCATGGAAACCATGTCGATCTCATCTCGATCGAGCCGGGGGCGACACGCGTGTCGGTCACCTGCCGGGGGGAGGTCGAGACACGGGACACGGCCGGGGTCGTTTTGCAGCCGCGCCCGGTGCCGCCGCTCTGGCTCTACCGCCGCTTCACGCCGCTGACCGAGGCGGGGAAGGGGGTGAAAGGGCTGGTAGGCGAACTCGGCAAAGCGCCGGCGATGGACCTCGACACGCTGCACGCGCTGATGAACCTCATCGCCGACATGATCAAATATGACACTGAGCCGACCGGGCCGGACACGTCGGCGGAAGAGGCCGTTGCCCTCGGCCATGGCGTCTGCCAGGACCATGCCCATGTCTTCCTGTCGGCGGCGCGCCTGATCGGCTTTCCGGCCCGCTATGCCAGCGGCTACATGATGATGCTGGACCGGGTGGACCAGGAGGCCGGCCATGCCTGGGCGGAAGCCTGGGTCGATGGGCTCGGCTGGGTCGGATTTGATGCAGCCAACAGGGTTTGTCCGGACGAACGGTATATTCAGGTTGCAACCGGGCTGGACTATCGCGAAGCTGGGCCGCTGACGGGTGTGACCTATGGCGGCGGAAGTGATTCGATGTCCGTGACGGTCCAGGTTCAGCAGCAATAGAGCGGGTTCGGGGAGGCCTGAAGTGACATATTGCGTGGCGATGCGGCTCAATCGCGGGCTCATCTTCATGTCCGACACCCGCACCAATGCGGGCGTCGACAACATCTCCAAGTTCCGGAAAATGTACACTTGGGAAGAGCCGGGTGAGCGGGTGATCACCATACTCTGCGCCGGCAACCTTGCCACCTCGCAGGCCGTGATCAGCCTGCTGGACGAGCGTACCAAGGCGCCCAAGGAACGCCGGCCCAGCCTGCTGGAAGCGCCCACCATGTTCCAGGTGGCGAACATTGTCGGCGACACGCTGAAGGAAGTGATCAAGACGCAAAAGATGACCGGGCCGGAATCGGAAGCCGATTTCGGGGCCACCCTGATCGTCGGCGGAGAGATCGTCGGCATCGGGCCGCGCCTGTTCCTGGTCTATCCGGAAGGCAATTTCATCGAGGCGAGCGACGAGACGCCCTTCTTCCAGGTCGGCGAGACCAAGTATGGCCGCCCGATCCTGCTGCGCGCCTATGACCCGGACATGAGTTTCGAGGAAGCGGTGAAGCTGTTGTCGGTGTCATTCGACTCGACGCTGAAGGCCAATCTGTCGGTCGGCATGCCGCTGGACCTGCAGGTCTGCGATGCCGGGGCGCTGCGGGTGACGCACCGCCAGCGGATCGAGGAGACCGATCCCTATTTCACCACCGTCTCGCGCAGCTGGGGCGACGCGCTGAAGCTCGCCTTCCAGTCCCTGCCGGATTTCTCCTTCAAGGACTGAGACGGGCAGGGCCTTTACCGAAAGGACCGACATGATCCTGAAACGGAGCAATGCGATTGCCGTCTCCAAGGCCGGCGTCGATATGTGGATCTATCCTTCGGGGCCGGACATTCCACAGGCGGCAGTCGTCTACCAGGAAACTGCCCGCGGGCATGAGGAAGAGTTCCGCCATCACACCAGCGCCTTCGTCTACTACATCCTCGAAGGCGCCGGCGAATGGGTGATCGAGGATGAAGTGTTCCCGGTCGAAGCCGGTGATGTGGTGATCGTGCCGCCGGGAAAGCGGTTCTATTTCCGGGGCGCGCTGAAACAGGTGTGCATCACGGCGCCGGCCTGGACGCCGGAGGGCGAGGAATTCGTGCGAACGGTGCCGCTCGGCTGAGGCGTGTCAGGCCGGGGCATGCTCCGGCACGTGTTCGCGGTAGATCTTTTTGCCGAGTTCGACGCGCTGTTCGGCGGTGAGGCCTTCAGTGTCGGCGGCCATGACGGCTTCGATCAGGGGGCGCACGCCCATGCGGTTGGCGACCTGGATGGCAAGGCCGGGCCGCGCGTTCAACTCCAGCATCATCGGGCCCTTGCCCTTGTCGAGCACGATGTCGGCGCCGAGATAGCCGAGCCCGGTCACGTCGAATGCCTTGGCTGCCATCAGCAGCATCTCGTCCCAGTGGGGGACGGAGAGATTGCCCAGCGGATTGGCCGTATCCGGATGAATGTCGGTCGTCTTGCCTTTCTGCATTCCGTGCATGGTGCGCCCGGTGACAAGGTCCAGCCCGACGCCGACGCCGCCCTTGTGCAAATTCGCCTTGCCGTCGGATTCGGCCGTCGGCAGGCGCACCATGGCGACAAAGGGAATACCGCGCAGGACGATGATGCGGATGTCCGGCACGCCGCCGAAGCTGATCGGGTCGAACACATCGTCGAACTTCACCCGGTATTCGATCATCGCCACGTCCGGCTGGCCGGAGAGGGAATACATGCCCGAGAGGATGTTGTTGACGTGGAATTTCAGGTCTTCCAGCAGGGCGCGCTGGCCATTGGAACGGCGCCAACCGCCGCGCATCGGGCCGAGCAAGACCTGGATGCCATTGCCCTGCGAACCATTGGCCGGCTTGACCACGCAGCCATCCGGATGGTCCAGCAGTTTTTCCAGATTGCGCATTTCCGCCGGGCTGCGGATCAGGCCGTAGAGTTCCGGCGTCTGGATGCCGGCGGCATTGGCCAGGCGCTTGGTCTCGGTCTTGTCATCGACCAGGCGCATCAGCTTGCGCGGATTGAAATCATTGATGAGGCGGAGGTTCCGCTCATTGATGCCGAGCACACCGGCCCGGCGCAGGCCAAGCCAGGTGCGGATCATTTGGGCGGGGCTTCCTTCGCAAGTTCACGGAAACGCCGGATCTCGGAGAGGCGCAGGCCGGTATACTTGCCCATCAGCAGGCAGACGGCCATCATGACGAGGAGCAATTCCGGGAAATTGAACAACAGGTATTCGATATGCTTGTTGGTCATCACCAGATAGGCGAGGCTGGCCACGAACATCGAGCCGGCGCCGGCCTTGATGGCGTCTTCAGGCGAGTATTCCTCCCACATGATCGACATGCGCTCGATCGTCATGGTGAGGATGACCATCGGGAAGAGGGAGATCGACAGGCCCATGCGCATATTGGCGCTGTTGAACACCTGCGCGATCACCGCCATGCAGATGACGATGAAGATCAGCACCACGGCAAGGCGCGGCACCAGCAGCAATCGGAGCTTTTCAAGATAGAAGCGCATGGCGAGGCCCAGCGCGACCAGCAGGGAGAACAGGATAAGGCCGTTGAACAGCGCCGTCTCGCGGAAGGCGAGGCCTATCAGGATGGGCATGAAGGTGCCCAGCGTCTCGATACCGATAAACTGGCGCATGAAGACGAGCAGAACGATGCCGGCCGGGATAGTGATCAGGACCTGGTAAACAAGCTGCGTGGTCACCGGCAGGCGGTCGAAACTGAACAGTTCCACCGGCGTGCGGTCAGCCCGGGCGGCGGAGCGGACAAGGTCATTGGCGGCGGATTCGATCGGCTGGATGGCGATCTGCGGCTCGAAATCGAACACGCCGTCGGCGCGGATCATTTCCTCGGTGCCATACCAGATGGTGAAGAATTCTTTCGGGTCGGCGCCGGGGAAATAGCGCCGGTCGCGGCCGTCGACATGGTATTCCAGCCAATGCTGCACTTCCGTGCGCCGGCGGGCCTCGTCAAGGTAAACGCCATTGGCGATGCGGGCGCGGATGCCCTGGCTTTCAAGCACTTCGGCGGCGAGCTGCAGCCGGTCGAGCGGCGGGGGCAGGGCGGGCAGCAGGGCCTCGATCTCGTCGGCATCCTTCTCGACGAAGATTTCCTGCAGCACGAGCTCGGCAAGCGATTCGTCATCGGCCGAGCGTCGGCGCATGTCGGACGACCAGACAAGGAAGGCCTGGCGCTCAAGGTCTGACAGGGCATCGGAGGCGTTGCGGTCGGCCGGTCCATGCATCTCGGCGGGCAGGGGTGAGCGCGGCTTTTCCCCTTCCAGGCGGGCGCGGTAGCGCAGCACCTTGCGGTCATCCGGATAGCGATAGGTCCAGATCGCCTTGCGCCCGGCTTCGCCCTCGGATTCGAGGCGCAGGCCAAAGGCGCCATTATAATATTGTTCCTGCGAGACGCGGCGGGTGTCACTGGCCGAGGGGATGAAGGTCTCGATCCGCACGGGCTGGTTGGCGGTGTCGAAATCCAGATAGATTTCAAAATCCCAGGTCGTCGTCCGTTCGCCGGGCGTCAGGGGGTAGTTGTACTGGAATACCTTGATGCCGAAGATCGTCAGCGCGATCGCCGTCAGGATAAGGGCCAGAAGACGGGTATGGGTGGAACTACTCACGCTCTGGAACGTCGCATTCGTCGTCTGCAATGAAGGTCGATGAGGAATCGACCAGGATGCGGGACGCGAGGAATTCGCGGCCG
>JAGQRO010000020.1 GCA_020425315.1 Hyphomonas sp.
CTGCTGCTGACCTTCTTCTATCGTCAGATGCCGGAGCTTATCGAGCGCGGCTATCTCTACATCGCCCAGCCGCCGCTCTACAAGGTGACGCGCGGGCGCTCGGAACGCTACCTGAAGGATGACAGCGAGCTTGACGCCTATCTCATCGACGAGGGCACCGATGGGGAGAAGCTGATCCTTGCCGACGGCTCCACGATTGCCGGCGAAGACCTGCGCGATCGCGTGCGCCAGGCCGCGACTTTCCGTGCCAATCTGAAGCGCCTCGCCCTGCGCGCCTCGGGCGATTTGATCGAACAGGCCGCGCTGTCGGGCGCGCTCGCCGCCGGCGCGGGCGAGGCCGAAGCCCAGCTCACCGCCGAGCGGATGAACCGCTTCGCCGAAGAGGGCGAGGACAATTGGGCCGGCCGCTTCGTCGAGGGCGCGCTTGTGCTGCAACGCTCGGTGCGCAGCGTGGATGAGACCGTCGCCCTGCCGCCTGCCCTGCTGGCCAGCCAGGACGCCGTGCGCCTCGCCGAGCGCGCCGCCGGCCTTGCCGACATGTATGACCAGCCAGCCATCCTGCGCCATGAGAAGGGCGGGGAAATAACCGTACACGGACCAAGCTCGCTGCTCACCGCCGTGCTCGAAAGCGGCCGCAAGGGCCTCAAGATCCAGCGTTACAAGGGCCTCGGCGAGATGAATGCCGACCAGCTCTGGGAAACCACGCTCGACGCCAACGCCCGCACCCTGTTGCAGGTCAAGGTCGACCATGCCGACGAAGCCGACGACATGTTCACCAAACTGATGGGCGACGTCGTGGAACCGCGGCGTGAGTTCATCGAAGAGAACGCGCTCGACGCGGAGGTGGATGTATAGGGCGGAGGAGATAGCTTGAAACGAGCGCTCCTTCCTTGGAGCAGGCTAGCCGCATTTGGCAATACCCCACTTGCGAAAGCCGTAGTTTTTAGCCCAATCGTTGCTGGTTACGTCTACTACTCCAGCTCCTATCTGCAACAAAGCTGGGGCTTACAAAACGCGGTTTGGCTCTACTGGAGCCTGATATGTTTGTCAGTCGGCCAAGGAATTTACCTTTTGGCTTCACCCCGCGCGATCAAGAAGCATGGCGACAATATTGAAGGCTTTGTCGACGCAGCACTAAGAACTTGGAGCGAGCAGAAATTCCAAATCGAAGCAATCAACTATGTTGGCTCCCGCTTCAAACCTGAGGGATCGCTCCTATTGTTTCCACCGCAAGATCCGACTAGCACGGGCCTAGAAACTTCTCTCCAGCGTTGGGGCGGCATAGGCGAAGGCAATATTCACCGCGACGCTGTGAGAGTGGTTCGGCACATTGCAGAACTAAGGCCCATTTCTCCTCACACAACTATCTACTCGCTTAGATCGGATCATTTCGAAGAAGTTCTGTCTGGAATTTCTGGAAGTCCACTTACTGACGCCCAACTTGACGATGCGTTAGAAGTCGTAAACTTCATGAACATTCGGGAAAACGAAAACGACTGGAAGAAGTATATTCTGGAGAAGATATTCTTGGCTGCCGAGAAGCGCCTTATTCTACTGCGATGGGCTACAGCAATATTTTACGCCATCGGATCGACGTACTTCATCTGGAACACTTGTCTGACTGTTTCACGAATGTTGGTCGTATCGTTTGGTGGCTTACTGAAGGCCTAGTGTGGTTGAGCAGGACGATTCCCGCTCTCCCCACAGACACTCTGCCACATCGCCCGACCCGCGCGCCGCGCTATCCTACCCTCGATTGCCGGGGGCCTGATGCGTGACCGATCCTGTTGACCCCGCCCCCGACATCTACGATCCCGCCTTCGTCAAGGCCGTGTTCGACCGGTGCTCCGGCAAATATATCGCCTTTAGCTATGCCCACTCCATCGGCTGCACCTCACCGGCGTCCGGCACAAAGCCCGTCTGACCCCACGCCCCTACCCCTTCCCTCCCGGCGCTCAGCTGCTAGCGTGGCGCCATAAAAAGGAGGATCTGCCCCATGCGCTGCGCCATGCTCATTGCCCCGATCGCCGCTCTTGCCCTGCCGCTCGCCGCCTGCGCCGCTGCGCCCATTGCGGAAGAGGCTGCCCCTGCCGTCGTGGCCGAGGCCGCCCCGGCCATGGCGCCGCCGCGGTGCGACCCCGGCACGCTGCATCCCGATGCCCCGCCCGAGATGCAGCAATATGCCTTCCTCGTCGGCGATTTCGAAGTCTCCAGCCATATCTGGCTCGGCGAGGACTGGTCGCCGCCCAAGCCCGGCCCCAGTGCGCGCTGGAACGGCTGGTGGGGCCTCGGCGGCACGGTGCTCTATGATGAGTGGTTCACGGAGGATCCGGGCCTTGTGCCGGACACGCTGCGCGGCGTGAATGTGCGCTATTATGACGATGCCGAAGGCGTCTGGAAGATGATGTGGATCTCCACCGCCGGCCGCCAGGTGCAGGATCTGCGCGCCGAAATGCGCGATGGCAAGCTCACCATGTGGCAGGTCTATCCGGACAGGCCCGGCTTCCTCGCCGACTTCACGGTGGAGGATGAGGACCACTGGTACCGCACGCAATATAATGTCGAAGAAGACGGCTCGCTGACGCCGGCCTACCTGCTGAAAGCGTCGCGCATTCCGTGTGCGTGAGGGCGCGTGGGGGATGATGTGAGTGGCGAGAGCCATGCATGCCCCACGCTCCGTCTCCCCAGCGCAAGCTGGGGTCCAGGGCCACGACGTGCAAAGCTTGCCGCTCTGGGCCCCAGCGTTCGCTGGGGAGACGGCCCGAAGAGGTGCGTGCGGGATAAATCTGCGCCTTTCCTCCCCACGCACCTGTCATCCCGGAATTTGCGCAGCAAATATCCGGGACCCTGTTCCTGTTGTGCACACACCAGCCACAAGGTCCCGGATAAGCGCGATGCGCTTTCCGGGATGACAGGGTGAGCGGGGGAACTCTATCCGACACGCCCCCGCCCCGGGCCACACTCGCGCCATGCATCCCGGCCTGCGCCCTTACTTCGATCTCGTCTACCCGCTGTTCTGGCCGTGGCTGTGGTTCAACCTCATTCGCTATTGCCGCTGGTACCAGCGGACGGGCATCAGTGCGCTCCTCTCGGTCGACTGTTTCGGCAATATCCGCATTGTGCGCATCGCGGATGAGGCGCCGGCGGACGATCTCTACACATACGATCCGCCCGCCCTGCCCCGCTGGGCCGCGCCCGCGCTGGCGAGCGATCTTCCCGCCCTGCCGGAAGGCGCGGCGTGCTCCGGCCTCATCCGGACTTTTGTGCCCGCACTCCGGCCCCTCTTCGGACTGCCCTCAGACACGCCCGCACGCATCCGCGCCCCGCCCTGACGGTCAACTCCCACGCAACTCCCACACAACTCTGAGACACTTCACCGGACGGCCCCGCCGTGCCGGGCGCATGTGCTGCTTCACGTCTTCGTGACAGCTGCCATGCAATTGCGAGGCATTGACGAGGGCGCTCCGCGCCCCACCTGTGGCGCTGACAAAGACAGGAGCCCCCCGATGATCCAGCTGCGCCCCTTCGACAAGCTCGGCCGATTCCAGAACGACTGGCTCGACGCCAATTACCATTTCTCCTTCTCTGGCTATCACGATCCCTATCGCATGGGCGAGGGTGCCCTGCGCGTGTGGAACGATGACACGATCCAGCCGAACACCGGCTTCCCGCCGCATGGCCACCAGTCGATGGAAATCATCACCTATGTCCGCACGGGCGCCATCACGCACAAGGATTCCATGGGCAATTCCAGCCGCACCGAGGCCGGCGACGTGCAGGTGATGAGTGCCGGCTCCGGTGTTCAGCATTCGGAATGGAATGCGGAGACCGAAGCCACAACCTTGTTCCAGATATGGATCCTGCCGCGCACCGCCGGCGGCAAGCCGGGCTGGGGCGCGATGAAATTCCCGAAGGGCGACCGCTCCGGCAAATGGGCGGTGTTCGCCTCCGGCGACGGCGAAGGCGACAGCCTGCCGATCAACCAGGACGCCCGCGTCATGGGCGCCAACTTGAAGGCCGGCGAGGAGCTGACTTATGAAGTCACCGCCGGCCGGCATGGCTATCTCGTGCTCGCCGCCGGCTCAGTGGAGCTGAACGGCGAGAGGCTCAATGCCCGCGACGGGGCCGCCATGACCGGCGCCGAATCGCTCGTGCTGAAAGGCATCGAAGACGCGGAAATCGTATTCGTCGATACAGTGTGACCGGACCCATCACACGACCGTGACTTCGGCGCGATCAGGGCGCATGGTAATTTCATCCGGTAGAAGCAGACCTCAAGGAGCCTCCCCCATGCGTCTCGCCGCCCTGACCGCCCTCGCCCTTCTTGCCGCGCCGATGGCGATGGCAACGGAAATCACCGTCGGCTTTTCCGAGGACTTCCAGGAAAAGCTCACCGAAGACTATGGCACGCGCGAAGGCGACTATCTCGCCCGTGAAGTGCGCGAAGACGTCGAAGCCGCCCTTGCCAAGGCCGGGGTCGATGTGGCCCGGGTCGACATCACCATCATCGATGCCATTCCGAACAAGCCGACCTTCAAACAGCTCAGCGACACGCCGGGGCTCGACTACGGCGCCTCGCAAAGCATTGGCGGCATGAAATTCTCCGCCGTCGCCTTCGATGCAGACGGGGCCGAAACCAGCCATCTCGACTATAAATGGTTCGAGAACGACATCCGCATGGCCGGCCTCTCGACCTGGCAGGATGCGCGCCGCGCCTCTTCGCGCTTTGCCAAGAAACTGGCGAAGGACTTGAAGGAAGAACCTGGCGCCTAAAGCACCAGTTCGCACCGCTCATTGAGGCTGGGGCGCGCCACTGCGACGCGCTTCAGCCCGGGCAGGCCGGCCGCAAGATCGGCCGCGGCCCAGAGGCAGATGCGCTCCAGCGTCGGCACGTCGAGGCCCTCGATCTCGTTCAGCAGGCGGTGGTCCAGCTTGGCGGCCGTGGCGTTCAGGCAGGCCGTGAGGTGGGAGAAATCCTCCACCCATTGCTCGCCCTCTTTCACCACACCCGCAACGGTCGCTTCCAGCCGGAAGGAATGGCCGTGCATGTGCCGGTAGGGATGGCCCTCCGGCTTGCCCGCCATGTAGTGGGCCGCCTCGAAATACACCGCCTTCGAGATCTCGAACACGCGGCCTTCGGGGCTTAAGGCAGCCCGGTCAGTTTGTGTGTTTGCAAGCTCAGTCGCCATCGGGGGTGCTTCAGACAATATTCTGCCGCCGCCTGCACATTGCGGGCCGCGTGGGGGTCGTCTTTCGGTTGCAGGAAAAAGTGCTGAAAGTCCAGTTCCGTGAACCGTTCCGGCTGCGCTTCGGGCTCGTCCTGCGGGTAGACCAGCTTCAGCTCGCTGCCCTGTGTCAGCACCAGCGGCGCGTTCGCCTTGGGACTGACGCAGATCCAGTCGAGCCCCTCCGGCGCCGCCACCGTGCCATTGGTCTCCACGGCCACTTCAAAGCCCTGCGCGTGCAGGGCGGCAATCAGCGGCGGGTCCAGCTGCAGCAGCGGTTCCCCGCCGGTGCAGACCACATAGCGCCGCCCGCCCGGCCGCTCGCCGGCCTCCGCATTGGCGCACCAGATCGAGGTGACCAGCTCCGCCAGCGCCTCGGGCTCACGGAACTTGCCGCCATTCTCGCCATCGGTGCCGACGAAATCGGTGTCGCAGAAGCGGCAGACGGCCTTGTCGCGGTCGCGTTCGAGGCCGCTCCAGAGATTGCAGCCGGCAAAGCGCAGGAACACCGCCGCCCGGCCGGTCTGCGCCCCTTCCCCCTGCAACGTGTAAAACGCCTCCTTGACGGAATAGGTCATGTGCCCGCCTTCCAGCGGTCCCAGCCCGCCGAGCGGAGCTCGCAGGCCGGGCAGCTGCCGCAGCCATAGCCCCAGTCATGCCGGTGCTCCCGGTCCCCCAGATAGCAGGTATGGGTCTCCTCGATGATCACATCCACCAGTGCCTGCCCGCCCAGCTCCGCGGCCATCGCCCAGGTGCCGGCCTTGTCGATATACATCAGCGGGGTCTCGATCCGCACCGGCTTGTCGAGGCCGAGCCGCAGCGTTTCCTCCTGCGCCCGCATGGTCGCATTCCGGCAATCGGGATAGCCGGAATAATCTGTCTCGCACATGCCGCCGACCAGGACAGAAATGCCCCGGCGCACGGCCAGCGCCCCGGCCAGCGTAAAAAACAGGAGGTTCCGGCCCGGCACGAAAGTGGACGGCAGGCCCGCTTCCGTCATCTCGATTTCAACCTCATGGGTCATCGCCGTCGCCCCGAGGCTCTTCAGCACCGTCGCATCGACGAAATGATCCTCGCCGAGCCGGCCTTCCCAGGCCGGATCGAGGGCCGCAATCGCGGCGCGCACCCGCGATCGGCAGGCAAGTTCCACCGCGTGGCGCTGGCCATAGTCGAAGCCGATCGTCTCAACCGCCGCGAACCGGTCCAGCGCCCAGGCCAGGCACGTGGCCGAATCCTGCCCGCCGGACAGCAGGACAAGGGCGTTTTCGCCAGAGTTTGCGGCAGTTTGCGTCATCGCGCGCGTCTATCAGTCCTTTGCGCGCGGGCCAAGCGGGCGCAGGGGCAGCATCCTGCATCAAGCCCCGGAAATGATGGTAAATCCTTGCCCGAAAGGTGTGACCGTCAGGCCTCGCTAAAAACTTTTTGCGTTGACGTAGCGTCCACTAGCCCTTTCAGGCCACTTGCAAATATTGACAAGGTTACAACAACGCCATGAGATGGCGGAGAAGCCAATATAAAAAATCTGGCTCGATCAATTGCTCGCCGCTGGCAATCCCGCCGGCCCGAGGGGAGGAAAAATCGAATGACTCAAAACAGAGACTCGAAGTGCATTTGGCTCGCTGGCGCGTCCGTACTGGCGATGAGCCTGTTCGCGCCTGCCGCCATTGCACAGGAAGATGACACCGAAAGCACGCGGACGCTGTCGACGGTGACCGTTACGACCCAGAAGGTCGAGGAATCGATCCAGGATGTTCCGATCGCCGTTTCGGCGTTTGACGAGAGCGCCCTTGAGCGGCTCCAGCTGACCGGCGGCCCGGACCTTGTGAAGGCCATCCCGAACGTGAACTTCACCAAGGGCAACTTCACCGGCTACAACTTCAAGATCCGCGGCATCGGCGCCGACGTGGTCGCCCAGTCCGGCGACGCGGGTGTGGGTGTTCACCAGAACGACATTCCGCTGACAGCCAACCGCCTGTTCGAAGCCGAATTCTACGACGTCGAGCGTGTCGAGGTGCTGCGGGGCCCGCAAGGTACGCTGTACGGCCGTAACGCCACGGGCGGCGTGTTCAACCTGATCACGGCAAAACCGGTCCTGGGCGAGTACCAGGCAGATCTCGAAGCCACCTATGGCAACGAGAACACCGTCAAGCTGAAGGGCATGTTCAACGTGCCGCTGGGCGACAAGGCCGCCCTGCGCGTCGCCGGTTCGATGCTCCAGCGCGACGGCTATGTGAAGAACGCCGTCACCGGTAACGACATCGACGACCGCGACCTCTGGAGCGTGCGGGCAACCCTCGGCTTCGAGCCGACGGACTTCCTGCGCGGCTGGGTTTCCTATGAGCACTTCGAAGAGGACGACACCCGTCTTCGCTCCGGCAAGCAGCTCTGCAAAAAGGACCCGTCGGAAACCTCCTTCAACGGCATCGCGATCTCGCCGCTCGACCAGCTGGTCACGTCGCTGGGCTGTCAGGATGCCCCGCTCAGCCAGTCGCCTGACCGTGTGAACTCGCAGGCAACCCTTGGCGGCGGCCTGGCGATCATCGCCGGCCTGCTGAATGGCGACGCCTTCACCGATCCGGTGATCAAGGATCTGCGCACGATCGAGTCGGCCTTCGACCCGATCTACAGGTCCGAGCAGACACTGGTCAGCTGGAAAGGCGAGTGGGACCTCACGGACAACCTCCTGCTGACCTATCTCGGCAGCTACAACGAAACCGATGCAACCTCGATCGACGACTATAACAAGGTTGCCCCGACGATTGCCTTCAACGCGACTGCCGGACCATTCGCAGCGGTTCCAGCGCTCTACCCGCTCCTGTTCCCGGGCGGTGTGGTGAACGATCCGGAACTCGGTGCATCGAACATCTTCCGCACATTCGACCTGTCGGGCGGCGCCAGCGAAGGCACCTCTCACGAAATTCGTCTGCAGTCGGATTTCGATGGCCCGTTCAACTTCAACCTTGGTGCCATCAAGGTCGATGTGGAAGCGATCGATCCGGCAGACAACAATGCCGAGTACTACGTGATCTCGAACTCGCTGACAGCCCTCACGCAGCTGAACAACGCGGCCGGCGGCGCCATCTTTGGCGGCCCCGTCCCGGTGGACTCCGGCGCTACGGGTGAAGGCCTGTTCAACGGCACGATCGTCGGCGATGGCGGTGAGTACTTCCGGACCCTGTCGCCCTACACGCTGGAATCGACCGCGTTCTTTGGTGAAGGTTACTATGATGCGACCGAAGACCTGAAGTTCACGCTCGGCCTGCGCTATACGGATGACCAGAAAGAACAGGACGTTATCCCGTCCATTCTGTTCACGCCGAATGGCTCCATCGCCCCGTCAGGCAAGCTCAATGCTGACTTCCAGGAGACCACGGGCCGTTTCGGTTTCGACTGGTCGCCTGATCTTGGCTTCAGCGAAGACACCCTGATCTACGCCTTCTACTCGAAGGGTTATAAGGGTGGCGGTATCAACCCGCCGCAGCCGGCCGGAGCCAACCTGTTCCCGCAAACCTTCGATCCCGAATTCATCAACTCGTATGAGATCGGTACGAAGAACACGCTGGCAGGCGGTACGGCCCAGGTGAACCTCACCGGCTTCATGTACGACTATACCGGCTACCAGATCACGCAGATCATCAACCGGTCGTCGGTGAACATCAACGTGGACGCCGAGATCAGCGGTATCGAAGCCGAAATGCTCTGGACGCCGGCAGACAACTGGCTGCTGACGGCCAATCTCGGCATCCTCGATTCGAAGATCGTCGACACCTACGGCATCGACGTGCTCGATCGCGCCAATGGCCGGTCCGACCTCGTCGTACTGAAGAACGCTTCGAGCTATTCGAACTGCGTTGTCTCGGCTCAGGGCTATGCCACCCTGCTGGGTGCCATCGCGCTTGACCCGACACTGGCAGGAGCGACCCGCGGACTGTGTAACGGTGCCCTGTACGGCCCAACCACGCCGTTCGCAGGCAGCCGTGCAGCGGCTGAAGCCGCCTTCGGCCTGACCGGCGTGACGGTGTCCTACACCGACTCGAGCGGCAACACGCAGACGGCCACGGCCCTTGAGCCGATCGAAGGCGACGCGAAGGACCTGGACGGCAACACGCTGCCTGGCGCTCCTGACATGACCCTCAACCTGGCCGCTGAATACACCTTCGGCGGTATTGGTGGCTCGGATTGGGATATGACCATCCGCGGCGACTATTACTGGCAGGGCGAGAGCGTGACCCGCGTGTGGAACACGCCGCGTGACCAGCTCGACTCCTGGTCCAACGTCAACCTGTCGCTGCTCTTCAACAATGAAGAAAGCGGCTGGGGCGTGGAAGTGTTCGCCAAGAACCTGACCGACGAGGAAGTCATCACCGGTGCCTACCTGACCGACGACTCTTCGGGCCTGTTCTCCAACGTCTTCCTCACCGAGCCGGCGCTGTACGGCGTGACTGTGAAGAAGTCCTGGTAAGCTCACAGGGATTTGATCCCGGAATTCGGAAGGGGCGGCCCATGTGGCCGCCCCTTTCTGTTTGGCGCCCGGCACTGCTTGGCCTAAGGTCCGGCCCGTCAGTTCCTGGACAGAAGGGGAGTTCTGCCATGCGTATCGCCATCACCGGTCTTGTTTCTGCTGCCGCCCTGGCCGCCTGCGGCGCCGGTCCCGGCGTGCCGGCCCAGCCGGAAGCCGTACACAGCGAGTTGGCCGTCACGCTCACGCCCGTGGTCACCGAAGCGGAGTTTCCCTGGGGCCTCGCCTTCCTGCCGAATGGCGACCTGCTGTTCACGGAGAAACTTCAGGGCCTGAAATTCGTCGCCGGCGGAGAGGGTACGCCAAGCCCCGTATCCGGCCTGCCCCCTGCCCTCACCGAAGGCCAGGGCGGTTATTTCGGCATTACGCTGGCGCCGGATTTCGAGACCAGCCGGCTCGTCTACATCGCCTATGCAAAGGGCACCGAAGCCGACAATGGCACGGCCGTCATCCATGGCCGCCTCAGCGACGACAATACCGCACTGGAAGACGTCACACAGATCTACCGCGCCGACTCCCGCGATACGCCTTACCATTTCGGCGGCCGGCTACAGTTCGCCAATGACGGCTCGCTGTTCGTCTCCCTCGGTGAGGGATTCAAATACATGCAGGACGCACAGGATCCGAAGATCACGCATGGCTCGATCGTCCACATCAATGCCGACGGAACGATCCCGGCGGATAATCCGTTTGCGGATGGCGTAGACGGAAAGCCGGAAATCTGGTCCTACGGCCACCGCAATGTGCAGGGCCTCTATTACGATCCCACGACCGGCGAACTCTTCGAGACCGAGCATGGCCCGAAGGGCGGTGACGAGTTCAATCTGGTCAAGCCGGGCGCAAATTATGGCTGGCCGAAAGTCACCTATGGTATCAATTATGATGGCACGGTGATCACCGAAAAGACCGAGGCCGAAGGCATCGAGTCGCCGCTTTCCTACTGGGTGCCCTCGATTGCACCCTCCGGCCTCACGCGCCTCACCAGCACCGTCTATCCCGGCTGGCAGGGCGATTTCTTCGCCGGCGGCATGAACGGCCCGGCCGGGCTGGAACTCGTCCGCCTCCGGATGGTAGACGGCAAGGTCACGGAACGGGAATCCCTCTTCGATGGCGAATACGCGATCCGCGACGTGGCTCAGGGCCCGGACGGACACCTCTATGTCGCCACCAAGGATATGGACGGCATCTTCCGCGTCGATGTGGTGAGCGAGTAGGCCCTACTCGCTCGTCCGCCGGGCGCGTAGTGCGGCGGCCAGCGTGCCGTCGTCGAGATGGTCAAGTTCGCCGCCCACCGGCACGCCATGGGCGAGATAGGTGATCTGCACGCCCTTCCCGGCCAGCTGATCGGCGACATAGTGCGCCGTGTTCTGGCCTTCGAAGGTGGCGTTCAGTGCCAGGATCACCTCGCGGATGCCGCCGGCGTCCACGCGCGTCACCAGTGAGGGAATGTTGAGATCGTCCGGCGTGACGCCATCGACGGCGGACATCACCCCGCCCAGCACATGATAACGCCCGCGATAGGCCCCGCCCCGCTCCAGCGCCCAGAGGTCCGGCACATCCTCCACAACGCAGATCAGGCCCTCATCGCGCCCGCCGGCCTGGCACACGGCACAGGGCTGCAGCGTGTCGAAATTCCCGCACACTTCGCACTTCTCGATCCGGTGGCCGGCATCGGACATCGCCTCGGCCAGCGGCAGCAGCAGCGTGTCGCGCCGCTTCAGCAGGAACAGCGCCGCCCGGCGGGCCGAACGCGGCCCAAAGCCCGGCAGGCGGGACATCAGCTCGATCAGGCGCAGGATTTCAGGGCCAGCGGAACGTTGTGACATGGCCCCAATGTCGGGCA
>JAGQRO010000305.1 GCA_020425315.1 Hyphomonas sp.
ACCACCGGCCTCCACTTCGAGGACGTGCGCAAGCTGCTCGAAGTGCTCCACTCGCTGGTCGATGCGGGCAATACGGTTCTGGTGATCGAACACAATCTGGATGTCGTGAAGACGGCCGACTGGGTACTCGATATCGGCCCCGAAGGCGGCGATGGCGGCGGCCAGCTGATCGCGGCCGGCACGCCGGAAGACATCATCCGTGAAAAGAAGAGCTGGACGGGCAAGTTCCTGGCCGAAACCTTCCGCCGCCAGGATGCCCGCCGCGCCGCGCGCAACAAGACGAGCCGGGCGAAACCTGCCGCCGCCGCCGAAGACGCAAAGCCTGCCCGCAAGGCCGCGCCGAAAAAGGCCCCAGCGAAGAAAGCGCCCGCGAAGAAGGCTCCGGCGAAAAAGCCGAAAGCGCGGGCCTCTGCCAAATAGGGCTTACTGGAACTCGGTCGCCACCTTGTTGCCGGTCCAGGCGTCGTCGTTCAGTGCGGCTAGGGCCGCCGGCCCGCCGAGAATGTGCTGGAACGCCGCCTGCACCATGAACATCACCGCCGCCACGGCCAGCAGCGGCCCCCAGAAGGCCGGCGAGGATATGGCGGGGAAAATGTCCCCTTCCATCGCGCTGCCATCGCCGAGGCCGGGCACCATGGCCGACAGAATGCCAAAGCCCACTCCCGCCATGACGAGGTAGAGCAGGAGGAAGATCAGCATCATGATCAGGCCCAGCACGATCCACGTGCCGACGATCGTCCAGCCCTTGCCCCTGGTCACGCGCCAGGATTCGAAGAAGCGGATATCCCGGTCGCGGATCGTCAGCGCCGAAGCCGCCGACAGGCGCGCGGCCAGCCACAGGAAGACGAGAAAGTAACCGAGCAGGAACAGGCCGCCAAGAAACAGGGCGAACCCGATCCCGGACTCGCCCATCGCCACGCCGACGAAGATCGGAACCAGCACCACGAAGATCAGGCCGATATAGAGGCCGATGGCGAGCGCGAACCAGATCAGGCCGACCACGAACACCCGCCCCTCATCGGCGCTGAACCGCAGGCTGAACGGTTCGCCGCGCATATATCGCCGCTGGCTGGCCGACTCGAACAGCACCCAGGCAAGGATGCCCAGCGGCATGATCATGAAACTGCGCATCGTGGTTTGGTTGGAAACCCGCGAGAGATCGTCGACATAGGCCTCGATATCGCCCCCGCCGATGGCGAACATCTCGATATAGAGCTGGTAGAGCGGCCATTGCAGCCACACGCCCAGCGCCTGGATCACCACCGCGACAAGGCCATAGGCCAGCGCGAATTTCAGCAGGAACCCCTTCGGCCCGCCGGTGCGGGCATAGTGGGATATGGCATTTCCGAACGAGAATGGCAGCTGGCTCATCAGGGCCTCCTAATCGAAATCGCCGACCCGAAGGGCATCGTCGACACTGCCGCGCGGGTCGTGGCGCGCCGCAAATGCCGCCGGCGCCCCGGCCACATGCTGCAACACGCCGCGCAGGCCGACCGAAATGAACACATAGATGCCGAACGGGATCAACACGCCCGGCCGCAGGATGGCGGACAACACTTCTTCCGGCGTATCGGCCCCTTCCAGCGACTCCATTGTCGGCATCATCGATCCCATCAGCACGAACTGGAACACCTGCTCCACCACCGCGACGATCATGCCGCCGCCAACGGCAAGGATAAGGAAGGCGCCAAGGATCGGCCAGAACCGTCCGCGCGACACATTGAACGCATCCTGGAATTTCAGTTCGCCCTCCTTGATCGTCAGGGCGAAACTGGGCGCCAGGCGCGTGGCGAAGAACACATACACAGGGAACAGCAGAGCCATGATGCCCATGCCGCCGAAGATGCCGCCCATCATGCGCAGCACCATTTCGTCCTCCGTCAGGTCTCCCTGAATGCCGGCCGACACGGCGCTGAAAATGCCGCCAAACATCATCGCCATGGGCAGCGCCCAGATCACCAGCCCCATCAGGAACCATAACAGGCCCAGCACCATCATCCGCGTCTCGTCCCCGCCGAAGCGCAGCGAGAAATTCTCGTCGCGGATATAGCGCCGCATCGAGGCGGACTGGAACATCGCCCAGATCACCCAGCTGGCCAGCCCCATCACCACCATCCACGGCACCAGCGGCCCGAACAGGCCGAAAACGGCGCCGAACACTTCGGCGGGGTGGTCCTCGTCGATCTGGGCGTCTTCAAGCGCCTCGGCGGCGGCGAAGAATTTGACGAACGCGCCGCGCGCCAGGAACATCACGGCGCCGAACACGACGAGGTTCACCAGCGCATAGGCGACGCCATAGATCCATGGAAACGTCTTCGCGTGTGCCGCGCGAAATGGGAAACCCAGGGCGCGATCGAATGAAAACCGGTCTGGCATCGGGGCCCTCCTCCGCGATTCCCGCGCAGACTGGCCGATTTATGTGAAAGTCGCAATCTAGGCGGCGGGCGCGAGCCGCCTCAGCGCCGCCACGGCGAGCCCGTGCCCGGCCAGCACGAAGGGCGTCAGCAGGACGAAACCAGTCACCCCGGAGGAGAACCGCGCCCAGTCCGCCTTGCCGATCAGCTCCGTCAACGCCGTGTTCGCCGCCCCGCCCAGCAGGAAGGGCGCCACATGGGTGAACAGCGCGGCGAGGCCCAGCGGCAGGGTCAGCCCCTTGGTCCGTCCCCAGGTGCGGAACACACGCGCCTGCCCGGCCTGCACGGTTGCCGCGCCAATCAGGGTCAGCCGCAGGGCCAGCCAGCAGAGCCCGCCCATCCCGGCCCCGAACACCAGCACCAGCGCCGCGCCATAGGGTGTCGCCAGCACGGCCTTCAGGCCCGCCTGCACGTCCGCATCCGTCGGCTCGGCGGCAAGGTCCACCACGCCGGACAGTTGCAGCATCATCACGCCGAACGCACCCGTGAAGAACAGGACGAAAAAGCCGATGAACCCGAAGGCGAGATACACGGCCAGATTGGCATGGGCGAGCGGCAGGAAGCCGCCCGCCGTGCCCGGCATCATCGCCTTGTAGATACTGAGCGAGGCCTGCACCCCCGCCGCGAAGAGGGCCGCCAGCGCCACGAGCGCAAGGCCCGTCCCGCCCGCCGCGCCGGTCAGCGCCCATTTGTAGACCCCGCCCGACAGCCACCACAGGGCGAGCCATGGCAGCGCCGGCAGGGCCGCGCGCGAGGCAAGGCCCCAAGCCTCCTTCACCATGTCTGAAACGGAAAGCGGGGCGGTCATGCGGGCATCCGGAAACTCATCGCCCTCCCTTAGCGCGCCCGGCCGCATCGGCAAACGCCATCTTGACGCGGCCAGCATCGCCCCGCATGTCCCGCCCATGACCCTCAACCCCATCCATATCATTGGCGGCGGCATGGCCGGCTCCGAAGCGGCCTGGCAGGCGGCGAATGCCGGCGTGCCCGTCATCCTGCACGAAATGCGCGGCGTGAAGGGCACCGAAGCCCACCAGACCGACAAGCTGGCCGAGCTCGTCTGCTCCAATTCCTTCCGCTCGGATGACCACACCTCCAACGCCGTCGGCGTGCTGCATGAAGAAATGCGCCGCGCGAACGGCCTCATCATCACCACCGCCGGCGACCATCAGGTGCCCGCCGGCAGCGCGCTGGCCGTGGACCGGGAAGGCTTCTCCGAGGCCGTCACCGCGAAACTGGAGGCGCACCCGAACGTCACCATCGTGCGGGAGGAAATCGCGGGCCTGCCGCCGGAGGACTGGGACAGCGTCATCGTCGCGACCGGCCCGCTGACCTCCATCGCGCTGGCCGAAGCGATCCGCGCGCATACCGGCGAGACGGACCTTGCCTTCTTCGACGCCATCGCGCCCATCGTCTATTTCGACTCGGTCGACATGACCAAAGCCTGGCGCCAGAGCCGCTACGACAAGCCCGGCCCCGGCGGCGACACGGCGGCCTATATCAATTGTCCGATGACGGAGGAGCAGTACAACGCCTTCCTCGACGCCCTCATCGCCGGCGAGAAGACGGAGTTCCGCGACTGGGAGAAGGACACGCCCTATTTCGAAGGCTGCCTGCCCATCGAAGTGATGGCCGAACGCGGCCGCGAGACGCTGCGCTTCGGCCCGATGAAGCCGGT
>JAGQRO010000021.1 GCA_020425315.1 Hyphomonas sp.
GGCAGCTGAAATAATTGCCCTTGGCGAGGGTAAAGAATGGCAGGTGAGCCGGGTCGTATCCGTCCATGGCCTTGGCGACGCGCACCGCATTGAGGCCGGCGGAATTGACGAGGATGCGCGTGACAATCGTCACCGCTTCCGCCCCGCCGACATGCAGGCGGTACCGCCCGTCCGGCAGGATCTCCACGCGCTCCACCGGCGCGCCGACCACGACGGCGCCGCCATGGTCTTCCAGGTCGCCCTGCAGGGACAGCATGTAGGCATGGCTGTCGAGAATGCCGGTTTCTTCCGACAGGACCGCCGCCGTGCATTGCAGGTTGGGCTCCAACGCGCGGGCCTCTGTCGCCGACAGCATTCTCAGCCCCTCGACATCGTTACGCTGGCCCTGTTCGTAGAGCGCTTCCATCTTCGGCACCTGCGCGTCCGACGTGCCGACGATCAGCTTGCCGACTTTCTTGTGCGGCACGCCGCGTTCGCCGTTCCACTGGTACATCTTCCGCCGGCCGGCCACGCACATCAGATGACGGAGCGATCCGGTCGGGTAATAGAGCCCGGCATGGATGACTTCGCTGTTGCGAGAGGACGTGCCCGTGCCGATGCCGAGCGCGCTTTCCAGCACATAGGTTTCGTGCCCCGCGCGAGCGAGCGCCGCGCCGCAGGCAAGGCCGACCGCGCCGGCGCCGATGACAATGGCGTCGGTTTCCATCATGCGGCGATGGCCTTGGCAGTCGTGGCGGCAGCGGCGGGCAGGGTCATGCGGGGGTTCCGGTCTTGGCCTTCGAAGCTGCAGGAATCCGGCCAGTTTCATCAAGCCCCGGGCGGGCCCGGCTGGCCGGGGCGGGGACAGTTCCCGGCGCGCTGTTGCGCCGCCGCCTCATTCTGGCACACCTGAGAGACGAATGCTGCGCACCTGTCTCGCGCGACGGGGATTTTCCGGCGCCCGCGATAGCCCGCTTCTTGCAACACCGGCCCCCGGACACTCTGATGCGCCCGAATAGGACCTCCGCCAACCGATGACCGACGCTTCCGCCATGCCCACTTATGATGAACGCCGGGTCGCGATTGTCATTCCGCTCTACAATGATGCGGCAAACATCGCGCGCGCCATCGAGGCGGCGGTTAACCAGAAGCTGCCGTCCGGCTACACGCATGAAGTCATCGTCGTCGACGACTGTTCGAAAGACGAAGGCGCCGCCATTGCCGAGGATTTCGCCCGCCGCTTCGACAAGGTCACCGTGCTGCGCCTGGCCGTGAACCAGGGGCCGTCCGGCGCGCGCAACGCCGCGCTGCGCCACACCGATGCCGGCTGGTTCACCCCGTTCGACAGCGACGATGTGATGGAGCCGACCCGCATTGCCGGATTGCTTGACCGCGCGCTGGAGAACGACCTCGACATCGTCGCCGACAATCTTCTGATCACGGACACTTCCGCGCCCCGAACGATCGTTCGTGAATTGTGGCCGGGGAAACCGCGCGGCGACATTCCCCTGACGAGCGAACTGTTCCTACAGCGTTCGACGCATGTGGAACTGGAGCGGTCCGAGCTTGGCTTCCTGAAGCCGCTGATCCGCCGGCGCGGCATCCGCAAGGGCCGGGAAGCCTATGTCGACGCGCTGCGCTTCGGGGAGGATTTCGAACTCTATGCCCGCATGCTGCTGGATGGCGCGAAGGCCGTCCTGACAGAACCGGAAGGCTATTATTTCGTGTGCCGGCAGGGCTCTGCCTCGCGAAGCCAGGGACGGGACGATCACCGGAAACTGGCGCTGGCCAGCCGCGACATGCTGCGCCGGACGGATATCTCGGACGAGGCGCGCGCCGCCCTGCAGGCACATGCGCGCTATTGCGAACAGGAATGGGCCTCCTGGGCGCTGATCGAGGGCGTGCGGGCGAAGAATGTGGGGCGCGTTATCGAAGCGTTTACCATATCTGCTCCGGCCAGCCTGCATGTGCTCGGAAATCTCACCCGTGCGGCGACTTCGCGGTTAACGCCTTCGCGCGGCACGCGACAGGAAACGAAAACCTGATGAACGCCTTCAGAGCGCCGTTTTTCCGGCGTTTTCACGGGTAATTCGCGTTCGGAAGGTCTTGTTGGTTTCAAAGCGTAAATATTTTTCGGGGATGCTTTGAACCATTGGGCTGCAGTGGTTAACTGGGCCGTCAAATGTCACCCCGCAATGGTATGGGTCTTGCAATCCCGTTGCGGTAAACAGCGTCTGACCAGCGCATAAAGGCATCGAGGGAAGTATTCGCCATGAACAATCTCAAACGCTTCAGCCTCCTGACTGTCGCTTCGGGCGCCATGATCACGTCGCTGGCCGGTGCGCAGGGCCAGAATGACTATTACAGCCGCGAGAAGTACGAAGCGGTGTCCGACCGCTACCAGCCGGCCTTCGATCCGGAGCCGATCCGCGTCGGTGCCTTCCGCGTCAATGCCACCGGCATTGTCGGCGCCACTGCCTCCTCGAACGTCTATGCGACGCCGACCAATGAAGAGTCCGACGTCATCGCCCGCGTCGGCGGCAATCTCGATGCGCGCACGGACTGGTCCGCCCACGAAGTCGGCGCCAGCCTGTCGGCCTTCCACAACGAATATCTCGACTTCTCCGACGAGTCCTATGACGATTTGCGCGGCGAGCTGCGCGGCCGTCTCGATGTGACGCGCGAGTTTGCGCTCGGCGCCTCGGCCTTCGCCGAAACCTCCGCAGAACAGCGCACAGACCCGGCCAACACCAACGGCCTTGCCGCACCGATCGAATACGACCGCAGCGGCGCGACCCTGGAAGCCAACTATCGCAATGACCGCGTGCGCTGGCAGAACGCCGTCAGCTTCACGCAGGTGGATTTCGAGGACGGCCGCCAGATCGGCACCAATGCCGTGGTCGACACCAGCTTCCGTGACAGCGAGACGACCGAAGGCCGTTCGCGCCTGTCCTATGCCGTGACACCGAACCTTGCCGTGTTCGGCCAGGGCACCGTGCGCGAGCTGACCTATGACAATGACCAGCTGATCGCCGGCGCCCTGCATTCGCGCGACTCCGATGGCTACACGCTGGCCGGCGGGCTCGACTTCGAACTGACGGCGCTCGTCCGCGGCGACATCGCCGTCGGCTATATGAGCGAAGACAAGAAGGACCCCTTCTTCGAGGATGTCGACGGCCTGTCCGTCGATGGCCGGATGCTGTGGTTCCCCTCGCGCCTGACGACGGCGACCTTCACTGCCGGCCGCCAGGTGATCGATGTCGGTGACATCGACTCGCCGAGCGTGGTCCAGACCCGCTTGGGCGGCCGCCTCGACCATGAGCTGCGCCGCAATGTCATCCTGTCCGGCGAGCTGACCTATGCCGATTACGACTATCAGGAATCCGACCGCAGCGACGAAGTCACCAGCGTGCAGGCGTCGGTCCTCTACAAGATGAACAAGAAAGTCCACGTCGAAGCCTATGCGCGCCGCCGGGACCGGGAAGCTTCGGGCTCTGCCCTGGTGTTCAACCCGGACTATGGCGTCAGCACCTTCGGTGTTCAGCTCCGCCTGCATCCCTGATCCGACGAGACGCGCAGAAGGCCCGCCAACCCCAATCTGAAGGTAGAATACCTTGACCAAGAGTTTCAGCCTCGAATTGCCATCGCAGTTCACTGCATCTCCCGGAGATGCGGGTGGGGAATCGCCGTTCAGCGTGAAGGCGCTGATCGGCACGATCTATCGCCGGTTCTGGCTGATCGTTGCGGGCTTCCTGTCGACCTTCCTGCTGGTCGCCTATGTGACCTTCACGGCGACGCCGATCTTCAATGCATCGACGACGATCAAGCTGGCGGGCAACCAGGAAAACGTCATTGACCTGAACAGCGTGCTTGGCGGCCTCGCCACCAACACCGCGGTGATCGACACCGAGGTTCTGGTCATCTCGTCCAAGTCTCTGCTTGAGAAAGTGGCCGACAAGCAGAGCCTGATGGAAGATCCGGAGTTCAACTGGACCCTGATCCCGCAGGAACCGGGCATGCTCGACGGCATCGTCAAGCCGATCAAGAAAAGCCTCGGCATGAGTGTCGAGAATGTCGATCCCTATGCCGGCATGAGCGCCGAAGAGCGCCGCGCCGCGATCCGGGAATCCGTCGTCAACACGCTGGCCCGCAAAGTGTCGGTCGAGCGCGTCGGCACGACCTACCTGCTGAACATCACCGTCACGTCGACCTCGCCGGAAACGGCTGCGCGCCTCGCCAATGCGGTCGCTGACCAGTACCGCGTGCAACAGCTCGAAACCAAGCTCGACGCCACCCGCCGCGCCACAGAATGGCTGAGCGAGCGCGTCTCCGCCCTGCGCGATGAAGTTGCCGACAAGGAAAACCGCGTCGAAGTCTTCCGTGCCGAGAACAATCTCGACACCGCCATGGGCAACACGCTGACCGAGCAGAACATTGCCTACCTCACCAGCCAGAAGACCCAGCTCGAAGTCGAACTGAACCGCGCCCGGGCCCGCTTCAACAGTGCCAAGGCCCAGATCGACTCCGGCGCCGGCCCGGAAGGCATCGGTGAAGTCCTCGAATCCGGCCTCATCTCGCGCCTGAAGGAACAGCTCTCCACGCTGCGCGGCCGCGTGGCCGACCTTGAGACGACCCTTGGTCCGCAGCACCCGGAACTGATCGGCGCGCGCAGCGAAGTCGCTGACATCGAGCGCCAGCTCAACGCCGAAATCCGCCGCGTCGCCGCCAACCTCGAAAGCGAGGTGAAGGTGAAGCAGGACCAGGTGAATTCGATCCAGGCACGGATCAACCAGGCCAACTCCCAGCTGCGCGGCAACTCCATCTCCATGGTGCGCCTGCGCGAGCTTGAGCGCGACGCCCAGACCAGCCGCGTCCTGTATGAGGAATTCATCGCCCGCTCGAAAGAGACACGCGAGCAGGACGACCTTGTCCAGGCCGATGCCGCGATCCTGTCCTCGGCCTCGGCGCCGAAGAGCCCGGCCGCGCCGCGCAAGGCCCTCAACCTGATCATCGGTGCGCTCCTGGGCGGCATCATCGGCGGCTCGCTGGCGCTGCTCGCCGAGATGTTCGACTCCAAGATCAGCACGACCGAGGAAATCGAACGCAAGCTGGGCGTGCCCTCCATCGGCACGGTTCCGCTGATCCGCGCCTCCAGCCTGTTCGGCCTCGGCCAGACCAATCCGGCGGACTATCTGGTCGATAATCCACTCTCGGCCTTTGCCGAAAGCGTGCGCTACATGCGCGCCGCGATCGCCTTCTCCGATCTCGACAGCGAGACCAAGACGGTGGCCATCACCTCGTCGCTGCCGGACGAAGGCAAGACCAGCATTACGCTCAGCCTCGGCCGCATGTCGGCCATGTCCGGCTCGCGCACCATCGTCATCGATGGCGACTTCCGCCGCCGCCAGCTGACCGAAGCGGCCGGCATGTCGCCGGAGATCGGCTTCATCGAACACCTGTTCGGCGCCGGCCAGCTTTCCGATGCGATCCAGAAGGACCGCAAGACGATGCTGGACATCCTGCCGCTGTCGCAGTCCGGCCATACGCCGCATGACGTGTTCGGCACCCGCGCCTTCGACGACCTGCTTTCGCGCCTGCGCTCCATGTATGACCTGATCCTGATCGATACCGGTCCGCTTCTGCTGATGGCTGAAGCCCGTGTCGTGGCCGGCAAGGTCGACAAGGCGATCCTCGTCGTGCGCTGGCGCCAGTCGACCACGCAGGCGGTGCGTCAGTCGCTGAACCTGCTGAAGACGTTCAAGGCCGATGTGCTGGGCATTGCGCTCAACATGGTCGACCTCAACCGCCGCCGCCATCACCGCGATCCGGGTGCCTCCTACAAGGCTTACCGCAAGTATTACCAGATCGAGGCACCGAGACGTTCCGTGTTCGGATTTGATCTCGGGTCCAGCGGGGCGAAGGTTCGCAAGGGCAAGAAGCGTCCGGTCGCCGTACAGACGCCGCCGGACCGGGTCTCGACCCATGCGGAGCCCGTCGACTCGTTCGACGACTAGCACGAGGCGCCCATGTTGGGAGAAGCGCGCATCGCCGAGCAGAATAGCGGGAGCGAGGCCGGCAGGCCGTCGCCCCGCCGCCGCGTTGCCTTCTTCGGACATGACGCGGCCGACGCGGCCGTGCGCCGCCGTGTGCAGGGCTTTTTCGATGACGGGCTGAGCGTGCAGGGCTTCATGATGCGCCGCGGCGAAGACACGCCCACCGCCTGGGACAATATCGATCTTGGCGAGACGCAGGACGGCGCCTTCGTCCAGCGCGTGCGCCGCATTTTTTCCGGCGCGCGGATTGCGGCCGCCCACCGCGACGCGCTGGCGGCGGCCGACGTCATCTATGCCCGCAACCTGGACATGCTGGCCTGCGCCTTCCTGGCGAAGCGCCATGCGCACCTTGCCACGCCGGTGATTTATGAGTCGCTCGACATTCACCGCCTGCTGACGCGCAAGGATCTTATCGGCAAGGCGATGCGCTGGCTGGAAGGCGCGCTGCTGCGCCGCACGAAAGGCCTGGTGGTCAGCTCCCCGGCCTATCTGCGCAATCATTTCGAGCCGCATTATGCCGGCACCTACACCGCTGCCCTGGTTGAGAACCGGCTGGCGACCGGCGCCGATTACGGCCCGCGCCCGAAAGGGGCCGCGCCGCTCGCCAATGGGCGGCTGCGCCTCGGCTGGGTCGGCGTGCTGCGCTGCCAGCGCTCGTTCGACCTGCTGTGCGCGCTGGCGGACCGGTTTCCGGATACGCTGGAAATCCACCTTCACGGCCTGCCGGCCCGCAGCGAGATTGCCGTGTTCGAACCGGAAATCGATGCCCGCGCCAACATGACCTATCATGGCCGCTACCGGTCGCCGGAAGACCTTGCCGGCATCTATGCCGGGCTGGACCTCGTCTGGGCCGGGGATTTCATGGAAGCCGGGTTCAACTCCGTCTGGCTGCTGCCGAACCGGATCTATGAGGGCGGTTATTATGCAACGCCCGCGATTGCGCCGGCCGGCACCGAAACAGCCGCTTGGGTGGAAGCGCGCCGGGCCGGCTTCGTTCTTGCCGAGCCGCTGGACGACTCGCTTGCCGGCCTGGTGTCGGACCTGCTCGCCGATCCCCGTCCGCTTGCGGATCGTGCCGCGCGTCTTGCCGGCCTGCCGGCCAGTGACTTCGTGCAGCCGAACGGCTTCCTTGCCGGCATGCTGGAAGGCTTCCTGCTCAAGGAGGCCGCCGCATGAGCACTGCATCCGTGATCGAGACCGGCGATGACCGTAACCTGACCTGGGCCAATATCTTCACCGACGAAAAGGACGCCCCGCTGTGGGAGCAGGGCATGGTGACCCTGTGGTTCCTGCTCACTTTCGTGGAGTTTCCCGGCACTTCGCCGATCCTCTACCTGCTCGTTCTTGCCATGGTCGGCCTGTTCTTCATCGACATGGAAAAGACGATCCCGCTTTTCTTCCGGTCGCTGCCCCTGTTCGTGATGCCGGTCTTCGGGCTGTTCTCCTTCATGTGGTCGGCGCATCCGTCGGCGGCCATTCGCGACGGCGTCCTGCTGACGCTGACACCGCTGACCGTGCTGGTCATTGCGAACCGTATGGATTTGCGCCACGCGCTGCGCTGCATGATGTTTGCCGGCTGGATTGCCGCCATCCTTGTCTTGCCGAACCTCGGATCCAATGCGGCGATCGTTCCCTATGGGTCGCGCAACGTGCTGGCCATGCAGATGACGTTCATGAGCCTGTTGTCGCTGACGGCCATTCTCAACAAGCGGGAGATGAACTGGGTGCGGATGGTGTCCGTCCCGTTCGTGCCGCTTGGCATCTATCTCGTGATTGCGTCCGGCTCGGCCACCTCGCTGGTGTTTGCGGTGCTGGGGCCGGTGGCTCTGATCCTGGCAAAGATCTTCTGGGTGGACGCGGCGCGGGTCGCGCACATGCGGACCAGTATCCTGACCGTGTTCTTCGTCCTGGTCATTGGTGTGCTGATGATCGTGCTGAGCATGCCGACGAACAATTTCGAAGACCAGTTCCTCCAGCTGGTCGGGCGGGAACGGAACCTGTCGGGCCGCACGACCATCTGGATGGCCGGCCGGGTGATCCAGGACCAGCACCCGATGTTCGGAACCGGCCTTGCCGGCTTCTGGAACCCGGAGAATGGCGCCGCGCAGTCAATCAATTTCTACGATTACAAGCCCTTCGGTACGAAGCTCACCTTCCATAATGCCTTCATGGAAGTGCGCGTGCACCTCGGCTGGATCGGCTTCTGGATGTTCGTGGCGATCTGGGTCTGGTGCGGGTTCCGTATCCTGAAGACCTGGCTGCAATCGCACCATATGGAAGCATCGATGATTCTGGTCGCGGCGCTGTGCGCCTACGGATCAACCTTTACCGAATCGGTAATGTTCGCGACGTTCAAAACGCCCACCACGCTGCTTTACCTCGGGGCAATCTCCGGCATGGCGGCCAGCCGCAAGCGGTTCGTGGGGCGCATTCCTGTAGTGGTGAATACAGAGACGCGGGAACTCAAGCCTCTGAACAGCTGACGCGCGGCTCCGCCGGCGCCTCGGCCGGGTGTCACATTTCGGTCACAGCTGCCAAGTCGCCTCCGGCGGATTTGCCCAAACAGCTTCCCAAGCATGACACATTCCTGACAGACTTCCTGAGCAGTCTGAGTTCGACGAGTAGTAGAGTCCGTCGCCGGCGAGTTTAACACGCCATTAAAGGTTACAGGATTGATATGTGCCATGCGCAATATCAGCCCATCCGTGCCAGGGAGCAGACCCGTGGTCGACATTGCAAACGCAACAGTTGCGCGCCGCGCATGGGACAGGGATGTCCGCGCAGAGTCGGAAACCTATGACAAGTGGCCCGTCTGGGCTCGTCTGGTCGTGATCATCGGCCTCAGCGCCCTCCTGTGGGCCGGTATCATCAGTGCCGTCATCGCACTGTTCGGATAAGCCATCCTCCACAATCAGGACACACGCCCGCCTGGCCCGTCCGAGGGCGGAGAGCTGTGACTGCCGCTCATCCGGGGTATGGCATTTGCATGCATGTCCGGCGTGCCAGTCGGGCAGGGAGCCTGGCCTTGCCGGCCCTTGCCGGTCGCGGCCCCTGAGGAGCATCATTCCGGCATGAGCGACCGCCCTGACGTCACTGTCATCATCCCGGCCTATGAGGCGTCCGAATTCATCGGCGGCTCCGTACAGGCTTGCCTGGCGCAAACCGGCGTGTCGCTGGAAGTGATCATTGTCGATGACGGCTCGCGCCAGCCATGCGGCGAGGCCGTGGCCGCGGCCGCCGGCGGGGATGCCCGCGTGCGCTTCGAACAGCTTGCCCAAAATGGCGGCCCGTCCGCGGCGCGCAACCGCGCGCTGGACCTGGCGCGCGGGGAATTCATCGCCGTCTTCGATGCCGACGATTCCATGGAACCCGACCGGCTCGCCCGCATAGTGGCCGCGGCGCGCGAGCATGGCGCCGACATCATCGTCGACCATGTCGTGCGCTTCCATTTCGATCGTCCGGGTGAGGACGAAACCCTGCTGCTCAGCGAGGGCATGGCAGATGGGCCGGTGGAGATCGACCTGCTCACTTTCGTGGACCCGGCCTCCGACAAGGCCTTCGGCGCGCCGCTCGGCTATCTGAAGCCTCTGTTCCGCCGGTCCTTCATCGAGGAACACGGCCTGCGCTACGATCTCAGCCTGCGCAATTCCGAGGACCATTATTTCGTTGCCGAGATGCTGGTGCGCGGCGCGCGCATGATGCTCATTCCGTTCGGCGGCTATCGCTATGCCATCCGCGAGGGGTCGCTGTCCCACCGGCTGAGCCCCGACAAGGGCCGCGCCGTGATCCGGGCCGAGGAAAAGTTCCGCGCCGATCATGCCGCCTGCCTGCCGGCCGCCGTGGTTGCCGCCTCGGACAAGCGCCTGCGCGCCTGGCGCCGGATGACCGAGTTCGAAACCCTGGTCGATGCGCTGAAGGCGCGCGACCTTGCCGGCGCCGTCTCGGCGGTCACAGCAACGCCGGGCAACATCCCGGCCCATCTCGGCCGCCTCGCCGCCGTCGCCCTCGCCAAGGCCCGCTAGGCCGCTTCCAGCCCTTCCAATGAAAAACCCCGGCCTGTGCGGGCCGGGGTTTTTCCTGTTGTTTTCCGTGGGAGCCCCTAGCGGGCGCCGCGGGAGCTCAGCACCGCCGGAACGGTTTTCAGCATGATGCCGACATCGACCCAGAAAGAGCGCGAGTGGGCATATTTCACGTCCAGCAGGACGCGCTCGGCATAGGTCGTGTCGCTGCGGCCCTCGACCTGCCACAGGCCGGTCAGGCCGGGGCGGACGGAGCAATAGTCGCGATAGAACTCGCCATATTTGGAGATTTCGTTCTCGACGATCGGGCGCGGGCCGACGATCGACATGTCGCCGCGCAGGATGTTGATCAGCTGCGGCAGCTCGTCGATCGAGGTCTTGCGGATGAACTGGCCGATCGGCGTGATGCGCGGATCCTCGTTCAGCTTCTGCGTCGCGTCCCATTCGGCGCGGGAGGCCGGGCAGCGGGCGAGCAGGTCGTCCAGCTTTTCCTGGGCGTCCGGAACCATCGAGCGCAGCTTGAAGCAGTGGAAGGTGCGGCCGTTCTTGCCATAGCGCTTCTGCCAGAAGACGGCGCGGCCGCCATCCTGAAGGCGGATCATCAGCGCGGTGATCAGAAGCAGCGGCGCGACGACCACCAGCGCGGTGCCGGCGACCACGATGTCCACGGCGCGTTTGGCAAGTTCTGAAGGGGTCTGTTCAGGCCGCTCGGCACGTGTCGCCGCGTAAACGGCGGTTTCCGCCTGTCTGGAATGGTCTGTCAGTCTCAAACCCATCTTAGTCCCCTGGTACTCAACTTTAAGGCGCAGGAAATCTTCCCGGAATGTCCCGCGCTCCCGTCAACTTTGTTAACTTTGAGAACGAGTAAACATTATTTCATTTGGGGTCGTTTGCAAACTGTATACCGAGTTTTGCGTAAATAATTAAACGATTGGCCCAAAATTCGCGTCTTAGGGGAAGTATTTTCCAAGTACTCAGGCGTAGGGGGTATTTTCTTAATTCTTGGCCGCTTTGCCGATGCCCGCAGGAGGGGAAAGTGTCCCGGTTTTGTGCAGCCGGTCCCTGATTGGCACGCAGGAAAAAGCCGGCGGTGCAGATTGCAGCGCCGGCTTTAACCGTGAAGCGTTGCAGATTCGATCAGAAGATCCGCTCACCGATGCGCAGCGTATCGCCCGGCTTCACCACCGTTGTCGTCGTCAGTTCGAAGGCCTGTTCGGCGGTGGAGTCGACGCTCTTGATATACACGATGCGCTTGTTGGCGCGGTAGGTGAACCCGCCGGCCGCGGCCACGGCATTGAGCACGCTGATCCCTGAAGAATAAGGGTATTCGCCGGGGCGGTTCACTTCGCCGAGAATGTAGAAGGGGCGGTAATTGGTGACTTCCACACTGACGCGCGGGTTGAGGATATAGTCGCCGTCCAGCAGCGTCACGATGCGGTTTTCCAGTTCCGGCGTGGTCAGGCCCTCGGCCGCCACCTGGCCGATCAGCGGCATCGAGATGGCGCCGGTCCCGTCGACCTCGAACGTGCCTGACAGGTCCTGCTGGCCATAGACGGTGATGCGAAGCCTGTCGCCATTGCCCAAGGTGTAGGCAGAGGGGGCCTGCTGCTGGGCGAGGTCGACGCCGCCGGAGGCCTGGGCGGTCACCGGTGCGGACTGGCAGGCTGCCAGGAAGAGCGACAAGGCTCCGGCAACGGCAAACATGAGGGTGCGGAAAAACGGCATCAGAAATTATCTCCCTTCAAGCGAGGTCTCCCAGCCGCCTAGCAAACACCATTCCAGACTTCTAGGTGGTGAGAAAGCTTACCTCGTCTCCCACCAGCCGGACGGCCGACAATTTGCCGGAGATGAAGGCGCCCGTGTCGAGCCCGATCCGGCGATTGTCGCGGAAGATGTCGTCACCCGGCGTGTGCCCGTGCACCACGACCTGGTCGAAACTCTGCGAGGCATCGAGGAATTCGTCGCGGATCCACAGCATGTCGCGCACGGTCTGGCGTTCCAGCGGAATGTCGGGGCGCAGGCCGGCATGGACGAACAAGTAATCGCCGGCGACGAAATAATGCTGCAGGCTCTGGTAAAACTTCAGATGCTCGGTCGGCAGCTTCAGCCGGAACTCGGTCCACACCCGGTCCCAGGCGCGCTGGGCGGCTTCCATCGCCTCATGCGAGTTGAGGGCGGCGCGCGTGTTCGGCGGCGCGAAGCCATAGGAGTAGAGCGTCTCGGCCCCGCCATAGCGCACCCAGTTCTTGCCGAAGGTCGCATCATTGAGGAAGCGCAGCAGCGCCTCTTCATGATTGCCCATCAGGAAGACCCGCTCGAACGCGCTCAGCCGGTCGCTGATCAGCAGGTCGATCACATCGCGCGATTGTAGGCCGCGATCGATATAATCTCCAAGAAAAACAATAACTTTGGCCGTTCCGGCGGGCAGGGCGCTGGCGTCTTCCTCAATCTGCGCGATCAGCTGTTCCAACAAGTCCTTGCGGCCGTGAATGTCGCCGATGGCATAGATGCACTGGCCTTCGGGGGCACGCGAAACACGGGTGATCTTTATGGGTGCGGCGGCGCGCGGCTGGACTTCGACCGTATCCTGCTCGCCGCGCATGCCGTTCCGGATTCGGGCGCGCAGCGACGTCGCGGAGCGGGTCAGCTTCCCGATCCGTGCGATGAAGGATTCACGAGTATCCTGCGTCGGCTTCGACATACTGTCCCGCTCGTTAACTATTCTTTATAAACGCTTGCTGCCAAAAACCAACTCAATCGAAAGCTTAAATCGTCTTTCGACCCGCGAATATTTGCTTCAGGAAGCCGGCTGCCCAGCTCATGTGCATGGTTCCGGTCGCAATCCCTGCGAGCAAGCCGCAGGCCGACCGCTTCCAGAGGGCGACGCCGAGCGAGCAGGCGACCAGCACGCCGGCATAGGCGGCCGGCACCAGAAACGCCGGGGTGAAGACCGGTCCGGCGAGGAGGCCGCCGACGCATCCGGCAAGCGCAAGGATCGGCAATGCCTGGCGCGGCTTCAGGCGCTTTCCGTGTTTCTGCACGGTACGGGCGCGGCCCTTGCCGTAGTTGAAATACTGGTTCGCCAGCGCCCGCACGGTGCCGCGCGGGACATAGGCAATGCGGATATCGGCATCGAGATAGATGCGCCCGCCCTGCTGGGCGACCCGCTCGTCATACTCGGCGTCTTCATTGTGCGAGAAAGTTTCGTCATAGCCGCCGATCTTGCGATAGACGTCGATGTCGAAGCCGGCATGGTGGCCATGGTCGACATAGTGGGACTTGCGCCCGCCGCGATGGGCCGAACCGCCGGAGCCGAGCGGCGTGTCGACAATCCAGGCATTGGCCTTTTCGAAACAGGTCTGGCCGGTGGCATCCATCGGGATCACCACCGAGGCCGCCTTCGTATGCTGCAGCGAACGGGCGACGCGCAGGATGAAGCCTTCCGGATAGATCGAATGGGCGTCGCAGCGCACCACATAACGGGTGTCCGGCCCGGCAAACTGTTCCACGGCGAGGTTCATCGCCGCCGATTGCAGGCGTTTGGGATTGTGCAGCAGTTTGAGGTTCGGGAACTCCGCCGCCAGCCGCTTGACGATCTCCACCGTGCCGTCGGTGCTGCCGCCATCGGCCACCACCAGGCACACCCGGCGCAGCGCGTCCTCGCCCGCCATCAGCGAGCGGACGCAGGCCTCGATATAGTCCTTTTCCCGCAGCGCTGGGATCACCGCCAGGACGCTCTCCGGTTCCAGCGCGGTTGCGGCGTCGTCGTGCGGGTATTGCGGTTCTTTGGCGTACATACGGTCCTCAGCGGGCTTTCGCCCGTCAGGGGAGCAATTTTTGTTCCAGAATCCGGTGGTTGCGGCCGGTTAACCGTGTTGCGCAGCCCGGCCCCTCCGCGACGTCAGTCTTGCCGGTGCACCCGAAGCCAATATTGTGGCGGGGACACAAAATTCAGGAGGATTCCCCATGATCGGCGTAGTCGCGAAACTCACCATCCAGGCCGGCAAGGAGGCCGATTTCGAAGAGGTCGCCAAGGACCTGATGGCCAAGGTCAAGGCGAACGAGCCGGGCTGCCTGACCTACCAGCTCTACAAGTCCAAGAAGGACGCCAATGTCTACATCTTCATGGAGCAATACGCCTCCGAGGATGCGCTGAAATCCCACGGCCAGACCGAATACTTCAAGGCGGCCGGTCCGAAGCTCGGCGCCTGCCTCGGCGGCGCACCGGACGTCCAGTATTACGACATCGTCGAATAGGGGGCCCTGCCATGGACCTCGCCTTCACCGCCGAAGACAAGGCCTTCCAGACGGAAGTCCGCGACTGGATCGCCGAAGCCTACACGCCGGACCTGCGGGCGAAGTCCGCCGTCTCCAAGAATGGCTATCTCGACAAGGAAGGCCAGATCGCCTGGCAGAAGAAGCTGTATGAAAAGGGCTGGGTCGCGCCGAACTGGCCGGTTGAATATGGCGGGCCGGGCCTGACCGCCTCGCAGCGCTATATCCTCAACATGGAACTCTCGGCCGCCGGCACGCCGCCGGTCAGCCCGATGGGCCTGGCCATGGTGGCGCCGGTGCTGATGGCGTTCGGCTCTGAGGAGCAGAAGGCGAAATACCTGCCGCCGATCCTGCGTTCCGATGTCTGGTGGTGCCAGGGATATTCCGAGCCGGGCTCCGGCTCAGACCTTGCCTCCCTGCAGATGAGCGCCGTGCGCGACGGTGACGACTACGTCCTGAACGGCTCCAAGATCTGGACCACTCATGCCCAGTGGGCCGACATGATCTTCTGCCTCGTTCGCACCTCGAAAGAGGGCAAGATGCAGGAAGGCATCAGCTTCATCATCTTCCCGATGACCCTGCCGGGCATCAAGGTCTCGCCGCTGCCGACGCTGGACGGGCCGGCCGAGGGCCAGCAGGAGATCAACCAGGTCTTCTTCGAGAATGTCCGTGTACCCATCGCCGAGGCGCTTGTCGGCGAGGAGAATATGGGCTGGACCTATGCCAAATACCTGCTCCAGTTCGAGCGCGGCAATGCCTATGCCTCCGGCCTGCGCAACATGCTCAGCAAGGCCCGCAAGATTGCCGGCGTCGTCGAGAAGGAAGGCGCCCCACTCAGCCGCGACGCGGATTTCGCCCGCAAGATGGCGCAGCTGTCGATCAAGGTGGACAGTCTGGATGCCACCGAACAGCGCATCTTCTCCGCCCTTGCGGCCGGCCAGGCCGTCGGCCCGGAAAGCTCGATGCTGAAATGCCAGGGCTCTGAGACCCAGCAGGCAATCACCGAACTCGTGCTCGAAGCGGCCGGCACCTATGGCGCGCCCTTCGTGCAGGACAATTGGGCCGTCGCCCGCGCCGGTGCCAATGCGGACCTGGCATTCCCGGCTTTCTCGGTGAACGCTGCGCCCAGCTACTTCAATTACCGCAAAGCCTCCATCTATGCCGGCTCTAACGAGATCCAGCGCAACATCATGGCCAAGATGGTCCTGGGGCTCTAGATGTCCCATGCCGTGAGTGGAAGTGCTCCGAAGAAGCCCGGCCTGCTGACGCGTCTCGCCTATGGCGTGGGCGGGGCGGCCGGTGGCATCAAGAATAACGGGTTCGATTACGTCCTCCTGATCTTCTACAGCCAGGTGCTGGGCCTGCCGGCCGCGACGGTCGGGCTGGCGCTGGTGATCGCGCTGGTGGTCGATGCGGTATCGGACCCGACGGTCGGCTACTGGTCGGACAATCTCCGTACCCGGATGGGCCGGCGACATCCGTTCATGTATGTCGCCATGCTGCCCGTGGCGGTCGGCTATTATTTCATCTGGAACCCGCCGGCCGATATGTCGGGCCATGCGCTGTTCTTCTGGCTGGTGACGCTGACCATCTTCGTTCGGCTGATGTACACCTTCTTCGAAGTGCCAAGCACGGCGCTCGCCGCCGAGCTGTCGCAGGATTACGACACGCGCACCTCGCTGATGTCCTACCGCTATTTCTTTGCCTGGGTCGGCGGGCTCAGCGTGCAGATCGCGCTGTTCGCCATGTTCCTGCAGCCGAGCGAGAACGACCCGGCCGGCTATTTCCACATTCCCGGCTGGCACATGTATGGCACGGTCGGGGCGCTGGCGATCTTCACGGCCATCGCGGTCACCGCGTTCGGCACGCACAGCTACATCCCGAACCTCAAGACCCCGCCGCCGCAGCGGGACCTGACACCGATCAAGGTGCTGGGCGAGATCTGGGAGACCATCTCGAACCCGTCCTTCCGGGCGCTGTTCATCGCCACCCTGTTCGGCCTGATCGCCACCGGCGTCTCGGCCACGCTGAACCAGTACATCAATGGCTTCTTCTGGGAGTTCACGGGCAGCCAGATCGCGGTGCTGACCTTCGCCGTCTACATGTCGGCAATACTTGCCCTGATCGTGGCGCCGATTGCCGGACGCCTGATGGGCAAGAAGCGGGCGGCCATCATTCTCGGCCTGATCGCTTTCACCGTGGCGCCGGCGCCGGTCTTCGCGCGCCAGCTGGGCCTGATGCCGCCGAATGGGTCCGATGCCCTGTTTTATATCGTCCTGGTCGTCACGATTTTCGACCTCGCCCTGATCATCGCCTATCAGACGCTCGCCTCCGCCATGGTGGCCGACATTGTCGAGGAGAGCGAACTGGCGACCGGGCGGCGCTCCGAAGGCGTGTTCTTCTCCGGCATCAGTTTCATCCGCAAACTGTCCCAGGGCGTCGGCGTGTTCACCGCCTCGGCCATCCTGGCGGTGGCGGCGATCACGCCGGGCATGCGCCCGCAGGAGGCCAGCGATGCCTCCGTCTACGCCCTCGGCTGGGGCTATGGCCTCAGCCTGCTGGCGTTGTGGATGCTGATGATCTTCTCGATCAGCTTCTACCGGATCAGCCGCGAGGGGCATGAAAGCAACCTTGCCGCGCTGGCCGCACGCGAAGCAGCTGGTACAGAGTCCTGAAATCGTGACTGAAATGTCATGACATGCCGAATTGCCACACCAATGGCGCCGCAATAGAGCCATACACATGATGCACACACGGCGCATGACACGTCACGTATCGAAGTTCCTGGCTGTGGCGGGGCTTCTGGTTCTGGTCTTGCTGGCCCTCGCGGTCAGCCCCCTGGTGGCGAACGCCCAGCGGCTTCCGGATTCCGAGGCGGAGATCGACCTCTCCTTTGCCCCGCTGGTGAAGCAGGTCTCGCCCGCCGTGGTGAACGTCTACACCCAGAAGACGGTCAAGACCGGCGTTTCGCCCATGGAGATGTTCCTCTATGGCCGCGCCATGCCGCAGAGCCGGGTGCAGAATTCCCTCGGCTCCGGCGTCATCGTGCAGGCCGATGGGGTGATCGTCACCAACAATCACGTCATCAAGGACGCCGACACGTTCCGCATCGTGCTGGCCGACCGGCGCGAATACCCGGCCGAACTGGTGCTGGCCGATGAGCGCACGGACCTCGCCGTGTTGAAGATCGACACGGAAGGCGACCGCCTGCCGGTGCTGCCCTTTGCTGACACGCGCGATTCCGAAGTGGGCGACCTTGTGCTCGCCATCGGCAATCCGTTCGGCGTCGGCCAGACGGTGACCAGCGGCATCGTCTCCGCCACCGCCCGCACCGATGTCGGCATCAATGACTATTCCTTCTTCATCCAGACCGATGCGGCGGTGAACCCCGGCAATTCCGGCGGCGCCCTGATCGACACCAAGGGCCAGCTCCTGGGCGTCAACACGGCGATCTATTCGCGCGGCGGCGGCTCCAACGGCATCGGCTTCGCCATCCCGGCGGAGATGGTCAAGCGCGTCGTCGACGCGGCGATGAACGAGGGCACGTTCGTGCGCCCCTGGCTCGGCCTTGCCGCCCAGACGGTTTCCTATGACATGGCCAAGGCGCAAGGCCTCAGCCGCCCGGTCGGCGTGATGGTCACCGAAGTGTACGATGACGGCCCGGCCGACCGCGCGGGCCTGCGCCGCGGCGACCTCATCACCGCCATCGACGGGCGCGAAGTGTTCGACGAGAAGGGCCTCAAATTCCTCGCCGCCGTGCGCAATCCGGGCGAGACAGCGCAGCTCAACGTGCTGCGTGGCGGCCGCAACCAGGCCATCGGCGTGCGCGTCGCCCCGCCGCCGGGCGCGACCGAGGCCGATATCGTCTTGCTGGACGGCCAGAGCGCTTTCAGCGGCGCCCGCGTGGTGGAACTCTCCCCGCGCCTGGCCGAGGAGAACGGGCTGGACCCGTTCCAGAAAGGCTCCGGCATCTATGTCTATTCGGTCGCCCGCCGCTCCATCGCGCGCAATTATTTCCGCCCCGGCGACATCATCCGCTCGGTCAATGGGATCCCGATGAAATCCATGAAGGATCTGGAGACCGTGCTTCAGGCCTCCGGCAGTGCCTGGGATATCGAGATCGACCGCAACGGGCGGACAGTTCGCGGCACCATCCGCCTTTAGTCTGGCCGCTTCTGATCCGGCAACCTACTTCGCGTGCACGATGACCGGCACGTCCTCATAGCCGAGCACGAAATTCGACAGGACGCGCTGCGGCTCCCCGACAAGCTCGATATGTTCGAAGCGGTTGAGGATTTCCTCCCACAGGATGCGCAGCTGCATTTCGGCAACGCGGTTGCCCATGCAGCGGTGGATGCCGAAGCCGAAGGACAGGTGGCGGCGCGCATTCGGCCGGTCGATCAGGAACTCGTCGGCCCGCTCGATCACCTCATCGTCGCGATTGCCTGAGGCATACCACATCACCACCCGGTCACCGGCGCGGATCTTGTGGCCGTTGAAGTCCACATCTTCCAGCGCCGTGCGGCGCATATGCGCCAGCGGCGTCTGGTAGCGGATGATCTCCGACACCATGTTCGGGATCAGCGACGGGTCCGCCTTCAGCTTGGCGTATTCGGCCGGATTGTTGTTGAGGTGCACCACGCCGCCGGAGATGGAATTCCGCGTCGTGTCGTTGCCGCCGACGATCAGCAGCATCAGATTGCCCATCAGCTCCAGCGGGTTCTCGATCATGTCCCTGGTTTCAGGGTCATGCGCGAAGAGGGAAATGAAGTCGAACTTGCGCGGTTGCTGCGCCCGCTCGGCCCAAAGGCGCATGAAGTATTCGAGGCACTTCATCAGCTCCTGCTTGCGGTGCTCCATGTCCACCGCGATGCCGACGGTCTCCGACGTTGTCGTCACGTCCGACCAGTAGGGCAGGAGGTGGCGATCCTCGAACGGGAAGTCGAACAGCGTCGCCAGCATCTGCGTCGTCAGTTCCTTCGACACATGCTCCACCCAGTTGATCCGCTCGCCGATCGGCACGTCATCCAGGATGTTGCTGACGCGCTGGCGGATCAGCGCCTCGATGTCGGACAGCTGGCTCGGCGCCACGGCCGGCTGTACGGCCTTGCGCTGCACGTCATGGATCGGCGGATCCTGCGCGATGAACATGGGCGTGTCGAAATCGTCCGGCGTGTCGCCGATCACGATGCTCTTCTGCGAAGAGAATTGGCGGTGATTGGAATCGACCGCGACAATGTCATTATACCGCGTGATCGACCAATAGGGTCCGAACATGCTGTCCGGACAGTAATGGACAGGGGCTTCCTTCCGCAGGCGGCGGAAGTATTCGCCATGCTTGTTGTGCTGGAATATCTCCGCTTTCGAGACATCGAACGTGTCGAGCGGCAGCTTCCACGGATCGGGAATCTCCACGTCGACCGCCTGTACAGTATCGGCCATGCTGTTTCCTCCATGCAGGCTTATGCGCCCGTCCGGGAACAGCGTATGTTTGATTATGCCGCGTGAAAAGATTTCATGCCGCGCCGATTGTTGTGCGGTGCAGCAATCTGTCATGTCCGGCATAGCCGCCGGTCGCCATGTGCAACAGGCAGCGATTGTCCCACATGAGCAGCATGTCCGGCTCCCACTGGTGGCGGTACTGGAATTCCGGCCGCGTCTGCCAGCGATAGATTTCCGTTACCAGTTCCCAGCCCTCGTCATGGTCCATGCCGGCAATCCCGACGATATAGCCGGCGCAGCCGAACAGGCTCTCGCGCCCGGTTTCCGGATGGCGGCGGGTGAGATCGTGCCGTTCGGTCGCTTCGGCATCGGCGGACGGGCGGATGTCCATGCTGCGCCCCTTGGCCTTGTCTTCGGCGCCATACATGCCGGCGGGGGAATAGGCATTGCGCGCCGAATGGATCGCGTGCCGCCCCTTGAGGCGCGACTTCAGGTCTTCCGGCATTTCTTCCAGCGCCTTGTACTGGTTGGCGAACAGTGTGTCGCCGCCGGTCGGCGGGATGGTGATGCCATAGAGGCAGGTGCCCGCCGGCGGCTTTTTCTGGAAGCTCCAGTCCGTATGCCAGCTCTCGGCGAAGATCGGGGCGGTCTCATCGGCCGCGCGCTGCACCGCGATGATGTGCGGATGGCCCGCGATGGGCGCAATGAACGGGTCGTCCCCAAAAGGGCCGAAATACTGGGTGAAGCGTTCGAGGTCCTCATCGCTCATCTTCTGGCTCGGGAAGGCCAGCACCTGATGCTCCAGCCAGGCGGCGCGGATCGCGGCGATGGTCTCTTTATCCAGCGGCTGGGTCAGGTCGACGCCGCGCACGCTGGCGCCGCAGGCCTGGCCGGACGGGGTGACATCCAGTTTCATGTTGGTTTCCTCCACTACCCACCTTATCACGCCCCGCGCGCTCGCCTAGAAGAGGGCGATGAGCGATTTGTTCGAAGCCGCCGGCCTTTCCGAAGGCGCCCCCCATCCGCTGGCAGACCGCCTGCGGCCGAAGGCGCTTGGCGAAGTCGTCGGGCAGGACCACCTCGTCGGCCCCGACGGCTCGCTGACCCGGATGCTGAAGGCGAAGCGGCTTTCTTCCATCATCCTGTGGGGTCCGCCGGGCGTCGGCAAGACGACGATTGCCCGCCTGCTGGCCGAGGAGACCGATCTCGAATTCGAGGCGATCAGCGCCATCTTCTCCGGGGTGAAGGATCTGCGCGCGGCGTTCGACCGGGCCGAGGCCCGCCGCCGCGTCGGCAAGGGCACGCTGCTTTTCGTCGATGAGATCCACCGCTTCA
>JAGQRO010000306.1 GCA_020425315.1 Hyphomonas sp.
GCTTCCTCGCCGCGCACCTCGCCGAGGATCACGCGGTCCGGGCGCATGCGCAGCGCGTTCTTGACCAGTTCGCGCTGGCGGATCTCGCCCTTTCCCTCGATGTTCGGCGGGCGGGTTTCCATGCGCGCGACGTGCGGCTGTTGCAGCTGCAGCTCGGCGGCATCCTCGATGGTGATCATCCGCTCGTCCGGGCTGATCGCGGAAGAGAGCGCATTCAGCAGCGTCGTCTTGCCCGAGCCGGTGCCGCCGGAAATCACGGTCGAGGCGCGGCACTTCACGGCGCCGAGGATGAAGTCCGCCACCTGGCGCGGAATGGCGCCGAACTCGACCAGCCGGTCGATGGTCAGCGGCGACTTTGAAAACTTACGAATGGAGACCAGCGGCCCGTCGATGGCGATGGGCAGCACGGCGGCGTTGACGCGGCTGCCATCGGCAAGGCGCGCATCGACCAGCGGCTGGCTCTCATCCACACGGCGGCCGACGGCGGCAACAATGCGCTGCACGATGCGCAGAAGATGGTCATTGTCGGCAAACTTCACCGGCGCCAGTTGCAGCTTGCCGTGGCGCTCCACATAGACCTGATGACAGCCATTGATCAGGATATCCGCGATGGAATCGTCCTTGAGCAGAGGTTCGATCGGGCCGAGGCCCGTCATCTCGTCCATCACGGCATCGGCAAAGGCGGCTTCCTCGGCAGAGGACAGGGCCATGTCTTCCTTGCGGATGATTTCCCCGATGATGCCGCGCACGCGCCGGCGCATCGTTTCGTCGTCCACTTTTTCCAGTGCCGCCAGATCGAGCTCGTCAATCAGCTTGGCATGCACTTTCAGCTTCGCATTGAGCAGGTCGAAGGCTTTCGGGTCCTGCGGCGCGTGTGGTGCGGCGGGCGGCGGCGCCGTCGGCACTTCAGGCGCCGGGTCCGGCACCTGCGCGGCGGCATTCGAGAATCCAAACCGGCTCATGCCCTGCCCCTCCGTCTGCCGCGCTCAGGCTGGGCGGCGCGCATATGCTCGGGCAGCATGTCGCTGACCATCTGCACGACATCGGCCACCAGCGGGCTTTTCGGTTTCACTTCCGCAATCGGACGGCCGACATTCACCGCCGTGCGCGCGGCGTCCCAGTCGGACGTGATCGTCTGGTTGATCTTGCGCTCGATGGCTTTCTCGGCCTGATCGACCGGGAATTCGGCGCGCAGGCGTTTCTTCTGGAACATCCGGTTCAGCACCAGGCGCGCTGGCGTGCGCTCGCGGCGCAGCACGTCGGTCTCGCGGCACATGTCGGCGGCGGCGTGCAGGCTCGGCACGGTCAGCTCACTGATGACAATCGCCTCGTCCACGGCGGCGAGGACGGATTTCGTCCACGGCATCATGTGGCGCGGCATGTCGACGATGACATATTCGAACACCGAACAGGCCACATCCAGCAGGCGCAGGATCGCCGCTTCGGAGCCGAGGGCGTCGGCGTCCGGATTACGCGGTGCGGCAATGATGGAGACGCCGCTGTCATGCCGGCTGCACCAGGCCGCCAGCAGGCGCGGATCGAGCCGTTCCGGCGCGGCAGAGAGGGCCACGAGGTCAAGCTTCGGCACCGCTTCCACGAATGAGGTGATCATGCCATCTGCTAGGTTGAGGTCCACGAGGCAGACCTTGCCCTCACCCACGCGTTTGGCGAGTTCGAACGAGGTTTCCAGCGCCAGCGTCGAGACGCCCGCCCCACCCACGGCGCCGCGAAAGGCCCAGCAGATGCTGGCGCCGCCGGAGACGCCCTTTTCCACGGCATCGGAGAATTTGGACGCCGCTTCCTGGATCTCTCCCACACTCGCCGAGGCCGGCAGGATGTCCGACATGTCGAGCTTCATCAGGGCACGCACCATGTGCGAGGGAATCTGGTCTGACAGGACGATCACCGCCGTCGAGGGCCGGTCCACGGCGATCTTCAGCAGCAACTGGTCCCACCCGGCCTGCGACTGTTCCAGCAGGACAATGCCGCCGCCATGCTGCATGACGACTTCGGCCGGGCCGAGGCCGGCAAGGTCTGACACTTCGGAACAGACCGTGGCGAGTTCGGCCTGCAATTCCTGCGAGGCGAGCGCGGCGATGTGCGGAATGATCTGCGGCTGGCCGGAGTTTTCCGGCGCCGGGGCTGGCTGGGACATTTACAGCCCCCCTTCGGCACCCGAGGCAGACTCGGCCAGCGCCTTCACCTTGCCTTCGTTCAGGGCCCGCACGGCATTGGCTGCGCGCTCGCCCGACGTGGAGTCGACCGTCCGGGAGTTCGGCACAGTGACATCGCGCACCGATTGTTCGGCAATGTTCTGCGCGACCGCGCCGCCGAGAAGATATCCATCCTGATGATCGTGGCTCGCACACGCCGCCAGCAGGGCCACAGCCCCGGCCAGCAGAAGTCTCGCCAGCATGTTCCGGATCGTTCTCATCTCGCCCCCCTCTAATTCGTCAGCCTGTCGGACGTGGTCCGGTCCATCAGGAAGAACTCCGCTTCGCTCGGCTCGGCAAAGGTGTCGAGCGGGGAAGCCAGCCTGTCCGGATGCGCCGCCGGCTGCACGAGGCGCGGCGTGATGATGATCACCAGTTCGCTCTCATTGCGCTGGTAGCGCTTGGACGAGAACAGCGCGCCCAGCACCGGCACATTGCCGAGCCAGGGCGTCTGGCGCACGTCATTGGTGTAATTGTTCTGCAAGAGGCCGGCGATGGCGAAGGCCTGCCCGTCGCGCAGTTCCACCGTCGTGTCGGCGCGGCGCACGGAGATGCCGGGGATTTCGATGCTGGAGGCGCGGATGCCATTGGCGCGGTCCAGCGCGGAGACTTCCGGACGCACACGGAGATTTACGAGGCCTTCTCCCAGCACGGTCGGCACAAAGTCGAGGCTGACGCCGAATTTCTTGAACTCGATGGTGATCTCGCCGTCTTTCGCGGCAATCGGGATCGGGAATTCGCCGCCGGCCAGGAAGCTTGCCGTGTCGCCCGACAGGGCCACGAGGTTCGGCTCGGCCAGCGTGCGGATCACGCCCTTCTGCTCCAGCGCGCGCAGCTGGATGTCGATATTCTCGCCCGCCACATTGGTGAACAGGGCGATGGTCTTTTCGGCAAGGCCCGACAGCGTGCTCGAATCCGTCAAAGCGGAGACATCATTGGCATCGACGGAATTGCCGAAGCCGATTTCCTTCACGGCGCTGCGGCTGGCTTCGATGAAGCGCACTTCCAGCAGAACCTGCTGGCTCTGGCCGATGGAGAGGCCATTGGCGACGCCGCCCGGCACATAGCGTTCGGCCACCTGCAGGGCCATGTCGGCGGCCGCCGCCGTGGTCAGCTTGCCATCGAGGAACACGCCGTCATGCACGGGATAGACCTGGATATCCTCGCCCGGCAGCAGCGTATCGAGATCGGAACGCAACTCGTCGAGGCTGAGCTCGACTTCCACATCGATCAGTTCAGAGATCTTTCCATCGGCGCCATAGATCAGCACCGTAGTCGCGCCCGGCAGCTTGCCGCGCAGGAAGAAGGAGCGGTTGGACGTCGCCATCGCTTCGGCCACGTCCGGATCGGCCACAACCAGCGTGGAGAACGGGCGATCCGCCTCAACCACGGCCGAGCGGCCTTTCTCCAGGACCAGGATTTCCGCGTCCGGCCCGCTCGTGCGTTGCGTCCAGGCATGCGCCGGCGCGGCGACCATGAGGCCGAGACCAAAGGCAATCGCGCAAGCGAGGAACCGCTTGAAACTGAACATTACTGAGCCCCCTTGGTCAGGTCTTTCGGCGCGCCCGGCGGGTTCACAGGGGCATTCACTTCCACGTCCGACGTGCCATTGATCACGCGCACGCGGGTCGTCGCCGGGGAGCGGCGCACGGTGCGCACGACAGCCGGCTTCGGCGGCTCGGTCTTGGCTTCGACGATCAGTTCCGCCTTGTCCTCGCGTCCGATCAGGGCGAGGCCGAGGGCACCGCGCTGGCTCGCCGCACCGAGCGCGAGCGCGCCTTCCGGCGTCACTTCCAGCGTCACCGTGTTGGACGGGCGCGCGCCTTCAAGGTTCGGGTCGAATACCTGGTCGACCGCCAGGACGGTCACATTGCGCAGCACCGGGCGGGCCAGCAGGTCGCCGGACATCCGCATCTCTTCATTGCCGCGGGCATACTTGTCGGCATTGTGGTCTCGCGGGATGAATTCGTTCACGTCCACCCGGTCGCCGGGCAGGACAAAGCCGGCCACGCCGGTATCGTTCTTCACGACGATGGAGACCGCCCGCATGCCCGGCTTGATGGCGGCGGCCAGCGTGACGGCCATGCCGTCGAGATCCAGCTTTTCCAGCATCACCGGCTCGCCGGCGACGATCACGCCGCGCGAGAACGCCTTCGAGGGCAAGTCCGAGAGATCGCTGAGGGCGCCATCGGGCACGATGTCCACCGGCCATTCGACGCGTTTCAGCATCGAGGGCTCGACCGCTTCGCCAGGTTCGATGGAAGTCATCGCCACCATCACACCGGCGAGTTTCATGGCGGGGGCAGATGCCGCGGCTTCTGCCACGGCGGAGTCTGACATCATGTAGTTCCGACCCATCCACACGGCTCCGGCGCCGAGGACAACAGACAGGCCAAGGCTAACCAGCGGGGCGGCTTTCATGCGTCCATCCTCTCCCACGCCTTTCTGGCGCGTGTTCTGCAGCTACCTTGATTAACAG
>JAGQRO010000307.1 GCA_020425315.1 Hyphomonas sp.
CGCCGATGACATATTCCGGGGCGTCGTGCAGCAGGGCGGTGATGCCCTGTTTCGCGGTCATGGACGGGTCCAGCTTGCGGCAGATGCGCTCCACGATCACCGAATGCTCAGCGACGGAAAAGGCGTGCTCGCCCTTGGTCTGGCCGTTCCAGCGGGCAACGCGGGCGAGGCCATGGGCGATGTCCTCGATTTCCACATCCATGGGCGAGGGATGGGCAAGGTCCAGCCGCCGGCCGGACAGCATGCGCTGCCACACCCGGGGAGCCTTAACGGATTGTCTCGATCGCGCGGTCATTCTGACCCTCCTTAAGGCATTGGTAGCAAGGGTAAAGAAAGCAAGGCAATCTGGTTACGAAGACGCCCTGCGATTGCCATCAATTCCCAAATGGCTGTTAAGCCTTTTCCGCGACAAACGAGACCTGAAACATGCCCCAGCGTGTCCTGCGCAAGAGGGCGAAATAAAGGTCGGTGATGATGTTCGATGCAATGGCTCAGATTGCCCCCTGGCAGGTGATGGCTTTCTGCGTGCTGTTGATGGGCGGTATCATTGTCGTGGTCGAAGCGTTCAAGTCGAGCCGGGAAGTCCTGTGGGGCGACCTGTTCAGCGACGACGAATACGACTGAACCTCACTCAATATAATTCGCGGCAAGGCGCAGATAGGCGGCCTGGTAGCCGTTGGAATTCTCCGTCACTTCCCAGGAATTCAGCGGCCAGCTGGTGTTGAAGTCCCGGTAGGATTTCAGCGGCGGCTGGCCGGCCGGCGGTTCCAGTGGCGTTTCGAAACAGACGAAGTTCCAGTTCGGATTGCCGCAGGATTTCGGGCAGCACGGATCCCATTTGTAATAGGGATTGGGCCCGCCGACGACGAAGCCGGGCGCCGGGCCGAACTCCGATCCGGACACGCTGTCCCACTTTTCCGAGCCGTCCGCGAACCAGCCATGGTAAAAACTGTCGACGGAATTCTCCGCGCCGAGCTCCCCCATGTTCGACAGGAACACCTTCCCCAGCGGATTGACCCCGTGGAAATAGTGAAGGTAACGCGCGCCGGCGCGGTCCGCGTCGGCCACGCCGGTGCGGGCCGCGTCCAGGAACAGGGTGCCGGTGCGCGCCTTCACTGCGCTCGAGCCCCAATGCATGGCCCAGACGGGGGTAAGATAGGCCTCGTCCCACGCCTTGATGCGTTTCATGAAGGCCGGGCCGGCCATGGCGGCGGCAAAGGCTTCGCGGATGGCGTCTGCCAGACCGTCCGAAATGCCGGGCAGGCCGGCATAGGCCAGCATCGCGTCCTGCGCCGCGATATTGTAGGGCGTCACACCCTCGCCAAGCATCAATCTTGACCCGGCGATCTCCTCCTCGGCGGCGAGGCGGTAGACCTCGTCTCCGGTCAGCGCGAAGAGATAGACGGCGGCGGTCAGGCGCTTGGCGGCGCGGCCGGCATCGTCGACTTCCTGCTGCCCGGCGCCGAGGCCTTCGGACTGGTCGCGCGCATCATTGTTGCGGAAGACGACATCCGGATTGGCTTCGGCCCAGTCCCAGGCGGCCATGGCGCGGCGGCGCAGGTCTGCGGCGAAATCTGCCTGTCCGGCCGCTTCATAGACGGGCGCGGCATAGGCGAAGGCCGCCGCCGCCGAGCGGGTGGCCGATGTGCTGGCCGGGCCATAATAGGAAGGCCCCGTGGCGGCCGAGGGCGGGCTGGCCGTATCGAGGCTGACAATGGAGAGGACGGACCCGTCTTCGCTCTGCATACGGACCAGCCAGTCGAGGCCCCATTTCACTTCGTCCAGAACATCGGGAATGTCATTGCCGCTTTCTGGCAGGCCGAAATCGTCGCCCCAGGCGCCGGGATTTTCGGCATAGGAGGCGAGCAGGGTGAGGCAATAGTCCGCCGTCCAGTTCGTATACTTGTTGAAGTCGCCGGCATCGTACCAGCCGCCATGCAGGTCGCGGGCGGTGGCGGCGTCGTCCTTGGCAAAGAAGCTGCGCGCTTCGGTGTCCTGTCCGGGGCCGAGATGGCTGGCGCCGTCGGTCCAGCGCGCATCGGCATAGGGCACCGCCTTGGCGAATCCGGCGCGCTGGTAGAAGAAAGTGCGGAAGGCGGCGCGGAAGGCCTCGTCATACACATCCGGCCCGATGCGGACCGGCCCGGCCCAGTTCGCCCGGTCGGCCGAGCGCACGGAATAGCTGCCCGGCGTGTCGAGGTCTGAGAAGTCGACATAGGCGACGCGGTCGCCGGAGGCCGGATCGATGGAGTCGAAATTCCAGACCTGCGCCTCCGCGCGGAAGGCGACCTTGCCAGTGTCCGTGTCGATGAATTCATAGCCGCCATGGGCCGGCATGACCGTATTGGCGTCGAAGCCCTCCTTCGGGCGGCGCACGATGAGGATCTTCTCATCCTGCGGGCGGTATCCGAACTGGTCGGCAACCAGCGCCGGGGTGGTGCCGGCCGGCGCGATATCGGGATAGATTTCCGCCCGCGCGCATCCGGCAAGAATGGGAAGGGCGCCAAGCAGGAGGGCAGGAACTGCCGCCCGCACCATGAATCAGGCGGCCTTCTCGACAACCACGGTGCCAGCCGAATAGCCCGCACCGAAGGAACAGATCAGGCCCTTCTCGCCGGCGGCAAAGTCTGCCGAATGCTTGTGGAAGGCGATGATCGAGCCGGCCGAGGACGTGTTGGCATATGTGTCCAGCACGGTGGGGCTTTCGTCGGCGCTTGCCTCATGGCCAAGTACTTTGGACGAGATCAGCCGGTTCATATTGACATTCGCCTGGTGCAGCCACATGCGGCGAAGATCCGTACCCTGAAGGCCGAGTTCCTTCATGTGGCTGGAAATCATCTCCGCCACCATCGGCACGACTTCCTTGAACACTTTGCGGCCTTCCTGCACGAACAGTTTGTCCGGCGCATCGATGCCTTCCGGCGCGGTGCGGTTGAGGAAGCCAAAATTGTTGCGGATATTGTTCGAGAATTCCGTCTTCAGGCGCGAGCCGAGGATTTTCCAGTGGCCGGCCGGGGCGAGGCTTTCCTCTTCCACCAGGACGGCGGTGGCGACGTCTCCGAAAATGAAATGGCTGTCGCGGTCGGTGAAGTTGAGATGGCCGGAGCAGATTTCCGGGTTCACCATCAGCACCGAGCGGGCGCTGCCGGCGCGCACGAAATCGGCGGCCGTCTGTATACCGAAGGTCGCCGAGGAACAGGCGACATTCATGTCGAAGGCAAAGCCCGAACAGCCGAGCGCCTTCTGCACTTCGATGGCCATGGCCGGATAGGCGCGCTGCATGTTGGAAGCTGCACAGATCACCGCGTCGATGTCTTCCGGCTTGCGGCCGGCGGCGTCCAGCGCCTGACGGGCGGCGTTCACGGCGATCTCCGCCATGATCGAAATCTCGTCATTCTTCCGCTCGGGGATGCGCGGGGCCATGATGTCCGGATCGATGATGCCGGACTTGTTCATCACATGACGGGACTTGATACCGGAAGCCTTCTCGATGAATTCGACCGACGACATCGGCTTCGGTTCGAGCATGCCGGAGCCGATGTCGGCTTCGCGTTCCTTGTTCCACGTCGTCGCCCAGGCATTGTAGGCCGCGACGAGTTCTTCATTGGAGATGGAGTCAGGCGGCGTCCAGAGGCCGGTGGACGAGATCACAGCAGTCTTCACTGTGCCCTCTTGATGCCTTAAGCGACCGAATCGCCCGGCAATTCTGCATTATCGTTCCATTTCCTGTAACGCGGGTTTCACGCCCGGTCGAGGCGGGCCGGTCAGTCTTCGCGCCTAGCGGATCTTGTCGCGCGGCACGCCATGGGCTTCGAGTTCGGCCTGACGGCGCTCATCGGCCTCCAGATCGGCCTGTTCGCGGTCGGCTTCGGCCCGTTCGCGCGCCTCGATCAGGGCGAGTTCGGTCTTCATGCATTTTTCGCGCTCTTCCGGGCCGGGGGCGTAGCTGCATTTGGAATAGGCCTCGGCCTGGCGGCCTTCGGCGCTGTTGGCGGAAACGCAGCCGGCCAGAAGGGGCGCGGCGGCAAGGGCGATAGCGGCAAGGATCAGGCGGTTCATGCTTCAAGTCTCCTGCACTTCAGCGTGACGGGGGCAAGTTACTTCATGGTCATTCACCATGCCAACCGCCTGTGCCCAGGCATAGACGATGGTGGGGCCGACGAATTTGAAGCCGCGTTTCTTGAGGTCTTTCGACATCGCGGCGGACCAGTCGGTCGAGGTCGGCGCCTGACGGAAATTCTTCCATTTGTTGACGATGGGCTGCCCGCCGACAAAGCCCCAGCAATAGGGGGCAAAGCCCTCGCCGGCCTCTTCCATGGCAAGATAGGCCTGTGCATTGCCGATCACGGCTTCGATCTTTTTCGGGCTGCGGATAATGCCGGGATTTTTCAGCGCCCTTTCGGCGCGTTTCGCGGTCCAGCGGGCGAGTCTCTCGGGGTCGAAGCCGTCGAACTCCTCGCGGATCGACTCGCGCTTGCGCAGGATGGTGATCCAGGAGAGGCCGGCCTGCATGCCGTCCAGCTGCAGCTTTTCCCAGAGGGCCCGGCCGTCATGTTCGGGCACGCCCCATTCGGTATCGTGATAGTCGCGATAGAGCGCATCGCCCGCCGGGGCCCAGCCGCAATGGATTGTCTCACTCATCTGCGCCCTCCGCGGCCAGCGCCGCCATTTCCGCTTCCGCCCAGTCCGGCAGATCGACCGTGACCGTCGCCTCATTGCAGGTCAGCGGCAGGGACAGGACGATCGCTTTCTGCAGCCGGTCGAGGCGCACAAGGGCAAGGCCCTGTCCGTCTGTCGGGTCGATACTCGTCACCGTACCGATCTCCGTGCCGCCGATGATCGGGGATCCCACGATCAGTGCGCCGCCGTACACCCGGATCGTGCGCTTGCGGATCTTGCCGCGCCGTTTCATGCGGCTGGCTACTTCCTGGCCGACGAAACAGCCCTTCTTGTAGTCGATGCCGCCCATCACATCCATGTTGATGTCGGTGGGGAAGACTTCGCCCGCGCGATAGTCCGATCCCCATTCCGGCACGCCGGCGGAGATGCGGTTTGCGCGCCAGCGCTCCGGCAGGATCGTGTCGCCGGCCTCGGCCGCAGGCACATACCAGCGCCACCAGAGCTTCGGGCTGCGCGGATCGTCATCGCCTTCCTTCGCGGTGACAGCGGCCAGCGTGTCGTCGCGGGCGATTTCCACCGCCGCGCGCAGGCGGAACAGTTTCAGCCGCTTCATCAGGTCTTCGGTGGCATCTTCATGCACATCGACCAGCACGCCGTCTTCCGTGCGCTGGGCGATATAGTCCGCGATCACCTTGCCCTGCGGCGTCAGCAGCGCGCCATAGCGCAGCTCGCCCTCGCGCCAGTCGGTCACCGAATGGGTCACCGTCCGCTCCAGCAGGGCGATGGTGTCGGGCCCGGCAAGGCGGATCAGGGCGCGGTTGGGGAAGCGGTCCATTCGTTTCAGCCGGCCTTGCGTGGCACGGCGGCGAAGATGGCCGTGGCAAGGCCGCTCTTGATCAGGGCGCCGATCAGGAAGGGCGCCACGCCGGTGGCGAAGGCCGCGTCCGGTCCGATCAGGGTGGAGAGCCAGATCCAGCCGGCAAACAGGATCACGGCGTGAAGCGCGAAGAAGCCGGCAAGGCGCGCGCCATGGCCGGCCAGCGTATCGTGCTTCGGCAGGAAGCCTGCTGCGAACGCCACCAGGGGAAAGCTCGCCAGATAGCCGGCCGTCGGCCCGGTAAAGGCCATGAGCCCGGCCTTGCCGCCGGCCAGCACCGGCGCGCCTGCCAGCGACAGGGAGAGCCAGGCGAGCACGGTCGCCATGCCCAGGCGTGGGCCCAGCAGGGCGCCAACCAGCAGCACGGCCAGCGTCTGCAGTGTCATCGGCACGGGATACATGAAGACAGACACATAGGACGAGGCCGTCAGCGCGGCGATGCCGGCGAAGCCAATCAATAGCGGGCGCAACAGGGGCTGGCTGGCGGAGGACAGGACGGTTTGTTTCATGGGAGGAGCCTTGGTGCCGGTGGGACAGGGGCCGATTTGTGCGGCGCGGCGCGGATGGGGTCAAGCATCGCAGCTGAGCCGCCGCCTACCGGCGGAACACGACATAGCGATTCATCAGATAGTTGGTCGTGAAGGATCCTGCCACCCCGATGGCGAAGTAGACGCTGACCCAGATGCCGGCGGGCGGGCGGAAATGTTCCAGCAGGGCGATGAGGGCGACCCGCACCGCGCCGGCAAGGCACAGCACGCCGAAATTCGCTGCCATGCGCCGCGTCGAGAAGGCGGATGCCTCTTCCCGGAAGGTCCAGAACTCGTGCACGAAATAGAAGGCAATGCCGACCGCGAAGAAGGAAATCCCGGCAGCGACGGACAGGCTGAGCGGGAAGAGATGGTAGAGCGCCAGCGTCAGCACATAGTCGGCGCCCAGCGCCACCAAGCTGGCGGCGAAATAGCGCGCGCCGCTGCTCTTCTTCAGCCGTTCGATCATGCCGTTTGGCTACACTGCGCCGGGGATGTGAGGCAAGCGGCGGCTCAGACCACGCCGGCCGCGCGCAGGCGGGCGATGTCCTCGCCGCCAAGGCCGATGCTGGCAAGCACCTCGTCCGTATGCTGGCCCAGTGCCGGCCCGGTGGTGCGCACGCTGCCCGGCGTTTCGGAAAGGCGCGGGAAGACGCCCTGCATCGGCACCTCGCCCAGCACGGGATCGGCCACCCGGATAATGGCCTGCCGCGCGGCGACATGGGCATCTTCGAGCAGTTCGCGGGCGGTGTTCACCTGTCCGCAGGGAACGGCATGGGACTCGGCAGCGGCGATGACCTCGGCGATGGAGCGGCTCGCGGTCCAGGAGCCGATCAGCTCGTCCAGTTCCTGCTGGTTCTCGCCGCGCGCGTCATGCGTGGCGTATTTCGGATCGTCGGCCCAGCCGGTGCCGCACATGTCGGAGAGGCGGCGGAACAGCGTATCCTGGTTGGCGCCGATGATCACAACGCCGTCAGAGCACGGATAAACCGAAGACGGTGCAATGCGCGGCAGGATCGGCCCGGAGCGGTGGCGGACATGGCCGGCGAGGGCGTATTCCGGGATCAGGCTTTCCATGAAGGCCATGACGCTTTCATAGATCGCCGCGTCGACGACTTGTCCGCGCCCGGTGCGCTCGCGTGCCTGCAGGGCCATCATCACGCCGAGGCAGGCGAAGGTGCCGGTCATCGTGTCGCCGAGGGAGACGCCGGCACGGGCGGGCAGGCGGTCCGGTTCACCGATCATGTGGCGCAGGCCGCCCTTGGCCTCGCCGACGCTGGCATAGCCGGCCTTGTGGCTTTCCGGGCCGGTCTGTCCGTAGCCGGAGACCCGTGCGATGACGAGACGCGGATTGATCGCGTGCAGCACGTCCGGCCCTAGGTCCCATTTCTCCAGCGTTCCGGGGCGGAAATTCTCCACCAGAACGTCGGTCGTGGCGATCAGGCGTTTCAGGATGTCCTGCCCCTCGCCCTCCCGCAAATTCAGGGTCAGCGATTTCTTCCCCCGCGCGATCACCGGCCAGTAGAGGCCGATGCCGTCCATCTTCACCGCGCCCCAGCCACGGGCCGGGTCCGGCGCGTCGGGCGCCTCGATCTTGATGACCTCGGCGCCGAAATCCGAGAGTAACTGGGTACAGAAAGGCCCCGCGATCAGCTGGCCGAGTTCGATCACGCGCAGCCCGGCAAGGGGCGGTGCAGGGCTTTCACTCATGTGCGCTGCCTTCAGGCTTCAGTGCGTTCCCTGGCCGGCCAGGGCTGGAATTTCGCCGGCGGTGGAGACGGCTTGAACTCGGATTCCTCAAGCGCGGCAAGCGCCCGCTCGCGGTCGGCGGCGGTGAACTCGCCCGTGGTGGCGCAGAACTCCACCATGTTGCCATTGGGGTCGCGCGTATAGACCGAGTGGCACCAGTTGTGGTCGATCTCCAGCACGTCGAGCCCGGCCGCGTTCCAGCGGTCTTTCCAGGCGGCGAGTTCCTCGACCGTGTCGACGCTGAAGGAATAATGGTTCGTCCCCGGAGGAAGGCCCGCGCCTTCATTGAGGTCGTATTTGTAGTTTTCCTGCCCGGCCGTGTCGTGCAGTTCCCAGAAGGCGATGAAGCGGCTGTCGTCGCCATCCATGCGGTAGAAGAAATGCTTGCCCCAGCCGCCGCCGGGGATCGGCGCGACTTCGACCTTCACAAGCTCGAAGCCCATGATGCGCTCATAGAAGTCGTGTGTCGCCTTCATGTCTTTCGCGGCGAGGGCGAGGTGGTGATAGGCCATGGGTCAGTCCTCCTTGCGGTCCACCATGTTCATGACATCGGCGCTGTCGCCGGCGGGCGCGGGAATCTCCACCACCCGCTCATCGACATCGTCGTATTCCAGCCGCAGCGCGCGGCTCATGATGGCGTGCATCATATAGGTACAGGTGATGTAAGTGAATTCGAGGATTTCCTCGTCCGAGAGGTGTTTCTTCAGCGTCTCGAATACGCCGTCCGGCACGCGGCCGCGGTCCAGCACCAGGGCGTCGGTATAGGCGAGCAGGGCGCGCTCGGTCTCGTCAAAGCAATCGGCCACCTGCCAGTGCGGGATGGCTTCAACCTGTTCCTCGGTGAAACCGCAGTCGCGGGCAGCCTTGCAGTGCTGCGAGAAGACGAACTGGCTGCCGACGGCCCAGCCAGCGCGGATCTGGCCGAATTCCCGGTATTTGGCGCTCAGCTTGCGGTCCGGCGAGCGATAGAAGCGGAAGCCCTCGGTCGTGTGGTGGAGGGCGTCCGGCACGATGTTGAACACGGTCCACCAGTTGCCCGGCGTGCCGGTGGCCGTGCCGGGCTGGGTCAGCGGGTCGCGGTCTCCGAACAGCATGTCGAAGATGCGGTTGGCATATTCGTTCCCGGCTTCGCGCCCGGCCTGTTTCAACCTGGGCATGGTTTTCCTCCTGCCGCGTCAGTTTCGCGATCTTTGCTCTAACGTAAACGGAAAGCCGGGGGGCGTCCAAGCGTCACGCAGCGTCATGGCGGCAGGTGACAGGCCGGGCGGGCGGGCGCATATAGGCCGCATGAGCGAGACTTATGACCTGATCCTGCGCGGCGGCACTGTCGTCACCCCCGGCGGCGAAGCCCAGACCGATATCGGCGTGAAGGGCGAGCGCATCGCCCGTATCGGCGACCTGTCCGGTGCCTCGGCCGGGGAAATCTATGGCGCGGCGGGCCTGCACATCCTGCCGGGCGTCATCGACAGCCAGGTCCATTTCCGCGAACCGGGCCTTGAATACAAGGAAGACCTGGAAACCGGTGCCCGCTCGGCGGCCCTTGGCGGCGTGGTGGCGGTGTTCGAGATGCCCAACACCAATCCCTCCACGATTACGCCGGACCTGTTGCAGGACAAGCTGAACCGCGCGGCCGGCCGGATGGACGTGGACCATGCCTTCTATGCCGGGGCGACGCATGACAATGTGACCGTGCTGCCGGAGATGGAGCGGATGCTCGGCTGTTGCGGTGTGAAAGTGTTCATGGGCGCCTCGACGGGCGACTTGCTTGTGAAGGACGATGAAGGCGTCGAGGCCGTGCTGCGCGCCATCAAGCGCCGGGCGGCCTTCCACTCCGAGGATGAATACCGGCTGGAAGAGCGCCGCGAACTGGCCGTGACGGGCGACTGGACCAGCCACCCCGTGGTGCGCGATGCCGAGGCGGCGATTTCCTCGACGCGCCGCCTGCTGCGCCTCGCCCGCAAGGTCGGCAAGCGCATCCATGTGCTGCATGTGACGACGGCGGAAGAGATGGAGATGCTGCGCGACGCGAAAGACGTGGCCAGCGTCGAATGCCTGCCGCAACACCTGACGCTGACCGCGCCGGAAGCCTATCAGCGCTTGAAGGGCTATGCCCAGATGAACCCGCCGATCCGCGAACAGCGCCATGTCGATGCGCTCTGGCGCGCCCTCAATGCCGGGATTGTCGATGTTCTGGGCTCGGATCATGCGCCCCACACGAAGGAAGAGAAGGCGCGGCCCTATCCGGCTTCGCCGTCCGGCATGCCGGGCGTGCAGACGCTGGTGCCGGTGATGCTGACCCATGTGAACAGCGGGAAGCTCAGCCTGCAGAGGTTTGTCGAACTCACCAGTGCCGGGCCGCAGCGCGTCTTCGGCCTCGCCGACAAGGGCCGCATCGCCGAGGGCTATCATGCCGACTTCACGGTCGTGGACCTGAAGCGGAAGAAGACGATCACCGCCGACTGGTCGAAATCGAAATGCGGCTGGACGCCGTTTGACGGCTTCGAGGCCACCGGCTGGCCCGTCGCCACGATCATTCGCGGCGGCTTCGTCATGCGCGATGGCGACCTTGTGAAAAAAGGCGCCGGCAAGCCGGTGCGGTTCAACGAAACGCTGGAACCGATGGGCGCCTAACCGGCGGCCTGTTCAAGGCACCGGGTCAGATTGGCCATGGCCACCACGGCCTGACGCTTCAGGATGGGGCGGAACAGGAGCCGGGCCATCAGGCGCCGGATGGGGGATGCCAGCCGGCTGCGGAATGTCCAGGTGATCTGTGTTTCATCTGGTCCGGCGGCGGCCAGTTCGAAACTCATCTGCGGCAGCAGCGGGGCATAGTCGCCTTCGGTCACGAACAGGACAGGGCGTTCGCTGCGCACCGTTTCGATCCGGATCTCCTGCAGGCGTCCGCCCGGCATCCGGATGATCTCGACATAGGCCTTGCCGATGGCGCCCGGCGGACTGTCATCCAGCGCGGTGACGGATTCGACACCCGGATACCATCGCTGGTAGTTTTCGTGATCGGACACAAAATCGAAGACGGACTCGATGGGCCGGGCGACCGTGCCGGTCAGCCGGGTCAGAAGGAGCGGAGCTTGCTGGGTCATGAACAAAGTTTACACTTTTGGATCATAGTGTAAAGTTCATCATGACCCGGGTTTCCGATCAGTTGCTTGATGGCGCGCTGGCGCAGTTCCGCACGCACGGCTTTGCCAAGACGTCGATGTCGGACATTGCCCGGGCGGCCGGTGTCTCGCGCACCGCGCTCTACAATCATTTCGACACGAAGGAAGCGGTGTTCCGCGCGCTCAGCGACCGCATCAATGCGCGTGTCACCGATGCCGTCATGCAGGCGGCCGGCTCGGATGGTCCCTGGCAGGATCGACTGGCCCGTGTCGTCCATGCCCGCTGCGAATGGGTCTACGACCTGCTCCATGATGGCGCGTTCGGGCGGGAGCTGATCGACGAGAAGAACCGGATGTGCGGCGGGCGCGTGCTGATGGCGAATGACCGGTTCGCGCGCCTGCTGGCGGACATCTTGAAGTCCGGCGGATCATCTCCGGCGGAAGCGAAACGGCTGGCGAGCGTGCTCATTGCGGCCGTCAACGGCATACTCGAAACGGCGGCGACCCGGCGCGACGCCCAAGCGGACGTCGACCTGCTCGTGACGACGCTGAGCCGGGGCCTGTCGGCCTAGCCGCCCGCCGCAATGCAGGCGAGGCCGGGCGCGGCGAAGCGCTCGCCCGTGTCCACCCGCACCAGCGCGCAGGCACCGTCTTCCAGCATGATGTCGAACTGCACCGGCATGGCCACGCTGTGGGTTTCGTATTCGCCGAGCGGTGGCGGCATCACCGATACGCGCGTTGCAACGGCCAGGTCGGCCACGCCGATCTCAACCTTCGCCCGGCCCATGGCCGCCGCCAGTGCCGATTCCAGCGCGGCGACATTCTCCGTGTCCGTCGTTTCCAGCCTGGCCGGGGTCATCGGATCATGCGTCTGGCAGGCCGCGCCCGTCAGCAGGGCTGTGCCGGCGGCGAGGCCGGCGAGCAGCCTGCGGCCGGTCACCGTCCGGTTTCCCATTTGTGGCGCGGCAGGGTCATGTCGCGGTTGACCTCGGAGATCGATGGCTGCGGCGCGTCGAGTGCCAGCGGATCATCGACCGGCACCGGGAACCGGGTGACCTCCAGCGCCAGCGGCTGGGCATCCGGCCCGGTCACGGCCGTCACCGGTGCCGGGCACGACCCGGTTTCGCGATAGGCAAGCGCCGTGGAGAGGAGGTTTTCGGCCGGGTCGCCCAGTTCGTGGCTGAGATCGTCGAGCGCCGCACAGCCCGGCGCCTTGACGGCAAAAGTGTCGGACGAATTCAGCGGTGCGAAGCCGTCGGCATAGTCGCCGAAGCCCTTGTCGTTCACGCCCTGGAACTGGATCGAGTAATAGGTCTCGCCGCAATTCGAGGCCGGATAGAAGCCATAGGGCTTGCCGCAGGTCGTGTTGCCGATCAGCACGACCTCCACGTCCACGCCGCGCAGACCGTTGACCAGCGCCTCGCTGGCGCTGCAGGTATTGCCGGTCGTCAGAATGTAGACGCGGTCCAGGCCGAGATTCGGCAGGGGCGTATTTTCCGTCAGCGAGAAACCGAGGCCGACATCGACGAACGGGAACGGCTCGTTCGGGCCGCCCTGTACCGGGTCGCTGTTGCCGGCGGCGGCATTGAAGCGGAGGGCCTCAAACGTCTTGTTCTGCGTGCGCGCCGGCCCGGCCACCATGTAGCCGAGCTGGGCGGAGACGGCGAGCAGGCCGCCGCCATTGTAGCGCAGGTCGATCACCAAATCGGTGATGCCGGTGCCGCTGAGCGAAGTGATGGTGTCATAAATGTCCTTCTCCGAGGCGAAGGGGCTGAATGTGTTGAACAGGATATAGCCGACCGGCCCGGTGGCGGTGTCGATCGTGGTGAACCGGTTGACCGGCTTCTCGCTGATATTGGCGGCAGCCAGCGTGATCGTGCGGTTGTCTGTGGCGCCGGGATCGCGGACGACGAACTCGTGAGATTCGCCCGCGGTCTGCGGGCTGAGCGCGGCGTTCAGAAGGTCCAGTTCGGCCTGTGTATTGCCGCCATTCACAAGGTCGATGCCGTCGATTTCGAGGATCCGGCTGCCGCGCACCAGTTTCGGCTGGCCGAGGTCGACTTCGGAGGCCGGCGAGTTCGGCTCGGTATAGACGATGCGCACGTCGCGCGGCGGCACGGCGGCGATGATTGCCAGTTCCGCGCCATAGCTGGGCGCAGGCGCCGAATTGCGCTGGGCGAGATAGTCGGCCGTCGGCTGGCTGAAGTGGAAATCGTCCTTGTTCTCGCCGGACGCCGTGATGGCGAAAGTCTTCTGCGTGCCGAAATAGGCGAGCCGGTCGGTATAGGTGTTCGGGTCACGGTCGGTGACTTCGTTCTCCCAGAGATAGGTCTGCTTGGTCCAGGAGCGCAGCCAGAACATTTCCTGCACAAGCGAACCGGCCTGGTCGGGATAGGGATTGCCTTCGATGTCCACGCCTGTGCGCACCACGGCGCACTTGTTGATGTAGTCGCTGGCCGGCGCATACTGACCCTGCGTCCACGTCGTTCCGGGCGGCGGCGGCGGGGGCGGTGGCGGCGG
>JAGQRO010000308.1 GCA_020425315.1 Hyphomonas sp.
TGTTCGATCCGAACAAGGGCGAGACCCGCTCCATGCGCTCGAAGGAAGATGCGCACGACTATCGCTACTTCCCTGATCCGGACCTGCTGCCGCTGGAATTCGAGGAGGCCTGGGTGGAGGAAATCCGCGCCTCGCTGCCGGAACTGCCGGACGAGAAACGCGCCCGCTTCGAGGTAGACTATGGCCTCTCGCGCTACGATGCCGGCGTGCTGACGGCGGAAGCCGACAAGGCCGAATTCTTCGAATCCGTCGCCAAGGGGCGGGACGCCAAGCTTGCCGCCAACTGGGTGACGCAGGAACTCTTCGGCTATCTCAACAAGGAAGACATTTCCCTTGCCGACAGCCCGGTGTCCGCGCCGGCGCTTGGCGGCCTGATCGAACTGATCTCCGACAACACAATCAGCGGCAAGATCGCCAAGGATGTCTTTGCCCGGATGATCGATGGCGAGGGCGAAGCCGCCGCCATTGTCGAGAAACACGGCCTGAAACAGGTGACCGATACCGGCGCCATCGAGAAGGTGGTCGACGAGATCATCGCCGCCAATCCGGACCAGGTGGCCCAGGTCAAGGAAAAGCCCAAGACCATGGGCTGGTTCGTCGGCCAGGTGATGAAAGCCTCCGGCGGCAAGGCCAACCCGCAGGCCGTCAACGAGATCCTGAAAGCGAAACTCGGCCTCTAGAGCGCGGCGCGGATCTTCGCGGCGATTACTTCGAGGTCTTCCGGCTTTGCCATGCCGCCTTCGCCATGCCGGCCGAGCGCCACGCCTTCCCAGCGGGGAATGATGTGGAAGTGCAGGTGGAAGATGGTCTGCCCGGCCGGGGCGCCATTGAACTGCGTCACCAGCACGCCGTCCGGTTTGAGGCCCGCCTCCACGGCGCGGGCGACCTTCTGCACACGCTGCATGTAGGAGCCGAGCTTGTCGCCCGGCAGGTCGAGGAAGTTGCGCGCCTCGGCCCGCTTTGGGATGACCAGCGTGTGTCCCTCGACCTGCGGGAACACATCCATGAAGGCGAGGGCGATATCGTCCTCGTACACTTTCACGGCGGGCATCTCACCGCGCAGGATTTTCGCGAAGATATTGTTCGGGTCGTAATCGGCGTGGAGGGTCATTCGGATTTCCTGAAAGGCGTTCGCTCGTTGAGGTAGTCGAGATCGTGCTCGACGGCTACCCGTTCGCGTTCGAGATAGTCGGCCACCGCGTCGCGCAGGCCCGGATGGGTGATCCAGTGGGCCGAATAGGTGCGCACGGGCACATAGCCGCGCGCGAGCTTGTGGCCGCCCTGTGCGCCGGCCTCCACCACGCGCAGGCCCTTCTCGATGGCGAAGTCGATGGCCTGGTAGTAGCAGGTCTCGAAGTGGAGCATCGGCCGGTCGACCAGCGCGCCCCAATAGCGGCCATAGAGCGTGTCGGAGCCGATCAGATTCATCGCCCCGGCAATTGCTTCGCCGTCTTCCATGGCGAACACGAAGAGGAGATCGTCCGCCATCCGCTCGCGCAGCAGCGAGAAGGTTTCGCGCGTCAGATAGGGCGTGCCCCATTTGCGCCCGCCGGTGTCCATGTAGAAATCGAAGAAACGGTCGAGATGGTCTTCGGTAATGTCGTCGCCGGTGAGGTGGACGAAGTCGAGCCCCTCCTGTGCGCGGGCGCGTTCCTTGCGCAAATTCTTCCGCTTGGCCGAGGAGAGTTCGGCGAGGAAATCGTCGAAGATTTGATAGCCATTGTTGAACCAGTGGAATTGCTGGTCGGTCCGGCAGAGCAGGCCCGTGCGGGTGAGTACGTCCGACTCTTCCTCCTCCACGAAATTGATGTGGAGCGAGGAGAGATGGTTCTGCCGCCCCAGCTGGACCGCGCCGTCAAGCAGCGCCGCTTCGATGCGGGCCTGGTCCGGCCCGGGGGCGACGAGGCGCCGCCGGCCGGTCACCGGCGTGAAGGGGACTGCGCACAGCAGTTTCGGATAATAGGCCCCTCCGGCGCGCTCGAACGCCTCGGCCCAGGAATGGTCGAACACGAATTCGCCGCGCGAATGGCTCTTGGCATAGAGCGGCATCGCACCGCGCAGGCGGCCGCCAGCATCGCGCACAAGAACGTGGTGGGGCATACAGCCGGTGGCAGACGATACCGCGCCGGAACTTTCCAGTGCTTCGAGGAATTCCCAGGTCAGGAACGGGTCGCGGCGCAGGCCGGGGGGATTGGCGAGGGCATTCCACTCCGCCGCATCGACATCCGCCAGGGCGTTCACGAAGTCGATGCGGAAGGCTGTGTCGTCCATGGCTCCAATCTAGGGCCTGATGCGCCGGGAAACCAGTTCCGGGGAGAGATGCTCGAAGATGATGGCCGGTTTGTAAGAAATAACGCGGTCCAGATCCTCTTCCGTGCGCACCGTCCAGACGACCACGGGCAGGCGCGAGCCTTCAGCCTTCAGCGTGGCGCGCTCCACATCCGTATGGTGGACAGAGAGATAGTCGATGCCGTCGGTGATGGCGCGCGCAAGGACGCCGTCGAAGGCATCCTCGCTTGTGTCCTTCACCGGCGCGATCAACTGTCCGCGCATCAGGCCGCGCGGCAGGGCACGGACGGCCTTCTCGGAAAAGCTCATCGCGGCGGCAAAGCCCTTCCAGCGCGACAGGCGGTCTCCCACGCGGCGGGCGAAAGCTTCGGGATCTGTATGGCCGTCGATCTTCATCTCGGTCAGCAGCGGCAGCTGGTAGGGCCAGATGCGCAACAGGTCGAGGAAGGAGGGGATGGTCTCCTTCGTGCCGGCAAGCGAGAGGCGGGTCAGTTCTTTCGGATTGAGCAGTTCCGCCGCGCCGGTGCGGCTGGTCAGGCGTTCCAGCGTCTTGTCGTGGAACACCATGGGCGTGCCATCGCGCGCCGGGCGCACATCGAACTCGATGCCGAGGCCGTTCGACCGCGCCTGCCGGAAGGCCTCCAGCGAGTTTTCCGGCGGCCCCTCCGGCGACCAGAGCCCCCGGTGGGCATAGCGGAATTTGCAGGGGTCGAAATGCGTGGCCATGCCTAGCCGGCAAACTCGATGACGGCGTCGACTTCGACGGCCACACCGAGCGGCAGGACGGGGCAGGCGACAGCCGAACGGGCATGTTTCCCGGCCTCGCCGAACACTTCGACCATGAGGTCTGAGCAGCCATTGATGACCTGCGGAATGTCCGTGAAATCCGGATGCGCATTGACGAAGCCGCCAAGCTTCACGACGCGTTTGACGCGCGAGAGATCCCCCAGCGCGGCTTTGCACTGGGCGATGATGTTGATGGCGCACTGGCGCGCGGCGTGCTGGCCGGCGGAGAGTTCCATATTCTCGCCAAGGCGGCCGAGCATCCGGCCTTCCGGTGTCGCGCTGACCTGGCCGGACACGAACAGGAGATTGCCCGTCATCGCATAAGGCACATAGGTCGCCACCGGCTTCATCGGTTCGGGCAGGACGATGCCAAGGTCGTCGAGGCGCTGTTCGGGTGTGGGCATCTGGTCGTCTCCGGTGTTGCAAGGGTCTGCGCCAGACTTGCCGCACGCCGCTCGCGGCTGCAAGCGGGGCGGGGCTATTTCCCGTCCTTCTGTGCCGAGCGCGCCGCCCGTCCGGTGATCACGGCGTCGGAGCCGAACTTGGCGCGGGCCGCATCGGAGGCGCGTTCGGCCTTCGCCCGCTTCTCGACCAGCGGATCGAGCAGGTCGATGGAATCGGCGCGGTAGTCTTCCAGCTCCGAAATGCCGATACCGATCAGGCGGTAGCGCCGCCGGCCATCGGCTTCCTTCTCCAGCAACGGGCGGGCGGCGCGGAAGATGGCCTGCGCGATCTGCGTCGGCTCGCTGAGCGAGACCCGGCGGGTGAGCGGACGGAAGTCCGATGTCTTCAGTTTCAGCGTCACCACCGATCCGACAACGCCGGAGGCCTTGGCGCGGTCCGCCGTCTTCACGCAGAGACGCCAGAGCTGGTCTTCCAGGGCGGCCGCATCGGAGAGGTCGGCGCGGAAGGTCGTCTCGGCGGAGACCGACTTGCGCTCCTCGTCGGTGCGCACCGGCCGCCGGTCGATGCCGTGGGCGACCTGTTTCAGCCACATGCCGGTTTCGCCATACCGCCCGATCAGGGCTTTCAGCTCGGCCTGCTGGAGGTCGCCCACTGTGTCATAGCCGTCGCGGGAGAGGCGTTCGGCGAATTTCGGGCCGACGCCGTGCAGGAAGCCGACCGGGCGCGGCGCCAGCATGGCCTCGGCCTCTTCCGGCGAGATAACGGCGAAGCCGCGTGGCTTGTCGAGTTCGCTGGCCGTCTTGGCGAGGAATTTGTTGGAGGAAAGCCCGATGGAGACGGTGATCTGCAGGTCCCGCTCGATCTCGGCGGCAAGGCGGGCCAGGGAGGCGGCCGGCGGGGCCTTGTGGATGGATTCGGTGCCGGTGAGGTCAAGATAGGCCTCGTCGATGGAGACCGGCTGCACCATCGGCGTCAGCGCTTCCATCTTCTCCCGCACCAGTTTCGCCGCCTCGCTGTATTTGTGCCGGGAAGGCTTCACCACGGTGGCGCCGGGGCAGAGCTTCAGCGCCTGGAA
>JAGQRO010000309.1 GCA_020425315.1 Hyphomonas sp.
CTGGCCGCGCTGGACCTGACCCGCGCCCCGGTGGACCTGTCGGATGAAAGCGTCGGCGGGCGCGGCGCGCCCGGCATTGTCGATGCCTATGTCTATACCGACCGGGGCATCTACCGCCCCGGCGAATCCGTGCGCCTGACTGCAATGCTGCGTGACCGTACCGGCAAGGCGGTGACCAACCGCGCCGGCAATCTCGTCCTCTACCGGCCGAACGGGCTGGTGGCGGAGAAAGTGCGCTTCGAGGGCACTGAGGCCGCCGGCGTCCAGCATGATTTCAACCTGCCGCGCGGGGCCTCCCGTGGCGAGTGGCGCGTGCAGACCGAGATGGATGGCATTCCGGGCTCGGCCGGCACGGTGCGCTTCACGGTCGAGGATTTCGTGCCGCAGCGCATCGCCGTGGACCTGACGGCGGATGAGGAAACCCCGGTGAAACTCGGCGGCACGCGCGACGTGGAGATCGACTCCCGCTTCCTCTATGGCGCGCCGGGCGCGGGCCTGACGGTGAAGACCGAGGCACGCGTGGAGCGCCAGCCCAATCCGTTCCCCGAATTCGACGGCTTCCGTTATGGCCGCCATGACCAGACCTTCCAGGAACGCATTCTCGAATTCGACGATGTGACGACGGACGGCGCCGGCAAGGCAGTGGTGCGGCTGGAGCCCGGCAATGCGGGCAGCAATGCCGGCGTGCCTCTGCGCCTCAATACGGTGGTCAGCGTGCTGGAACCCGGCGGCCGCGCCGTGACGGAGAGCATCCGCGTGCCGTACCGGCCCGAACCGCTCTATGTCGGCCTGAAGCGCGGCTTCGACTATTCGGTCGAGGAGGGCGGCGAGGCGGCCTATGAAGTCGCCACCCTGGATTCCGACGGCAAGGCCGTGTCGCGGCCGCTGAAGTGGAAAATCCTCGCCATCGACTGGCATTATGACTGGTACAATGACGGCTATTCCTGGCGCTGGCGGCGCTCGCGCACCGTGACCAAGGTGAATGAAGGCGTGCTGACCACGCCGGCCGACGGCACGGGCGAGATCAAGGTCTCCGGCCTCGACTGGGGCAGCCATGAACTCGTCGTCGAGGGCACCGGTTCCGATGCCGATGTCTCGGCCAGCGACGGCTTCTATGTCGGCTGGGGCGGCTATGTCTCCGAAGACGGCACCGAAGCGCCCGACCGTGTGAAAGTGACCGGCCCGGTCAAGGCACCGGCCAGCGGCCAGACCGCCGAGATCACCATCGTGCCGCCCTATGACGGGCAGGCCCAGCTGGTGGTCGCCACGGACAAGGTACTCTCGGTGCAGAACATCGCCGTGACCGAAGGCGGCACGCGCGTGACCCTGCCGGTGAACGATGAATGGGGCGAAGGCGCCTATGTCATGGTCACCGTGTACACAGAGCGTGACCCGGTGCTGCGCGCCAAGCCGCGCCGGGCCGTGGGCGTCACCTATGTTCCGATCAATATGGAAGAGCGCACCTTCGATGTCGCCATCGATGCGCCGGCCGTCGTGCGTCCGCGCGGTGAGCAGGTGATCGAGGTGGATATCGGCAATGGCCCGCGCGAACCGGTCTACCTGACCCTGGCGGCGGTGGATGAAGGCATCCTGCGCCTGACCAAGTTCAAGAGCCCCGATCCGGTGGCGTATTATTACGGCAAGAAGTCCCTCGGCGTCGAACTCTATGACGACTACGGACGGTTGCTGGACCCGAACATGGGCCTGCCGGCCGAAGTGCGCACTGGCGGCGACCAGCTGGGCGGTGAAGGCCTGACCGTGGTGCCGGTGGAATCGGTGGCGCTGTTCTCCGGCCTCGTCGATGTCGGCCGCTCCGGCAAGGCGAAGGTCCGGTTTGACCTGCCGCAATTCAATGGCGAGTTGCGCCTTATGGCGGTGGCCTGGTCGAAATCGGGCGTCGGCTCGGGCGAGGCCAGCATGATCGTGCGCGACGAAGCGCCGGCCGATCTCATCATGCCGCGCTTCCTCGCCCCCGGCGACGAGGCCGTGCTGACCGCCAGTATCGACAATGTCGAGCTGGAGGCCGGCGAGTTCACGGCGGAGATTGCCGGAACGGGCGGCCTCAATGTGGCCGACGGCAAGCTCACCCGGACGCTCGCCAAGGGCCAGCGCGCCGACCTGCCGGTCCGCATCGAGGCAGCCGATGAAGGCATCTCCAGCGTGCGGATGGAAGTGGGTGGACCGGGACGCTACTCGGTCGACCGGACCTACAATATCCAGACCCGCTCGCCCTATTTGCCGGTGACCCGCGCAACGACCAGGCTGATGCAGCCGGGTGAATCCTTCAGTGTCGCACAGGAGCTGCTGGACGGTCTCGTCGCCGGCTCGGGCGCGGTGTCTGTCGGATTCTCCTCCATCCCGGTGGATGCCGGCACGCTGTATGCCTCGCTCTCGCGCTATCCCTATGGCTGTACCGAGCAGACGACCAGCCGCGCCCTGCCGCTGCTCTATTCCGAACAGCTGGTGGCGATGGGCGCCGAAGGGGTCAACGACGATCCGAAGACCAAGGTGCAGACGGCCGTCAACACGCTGCTGAACCGTCAGGGAACGGATGGTGCCTTCGGCCTGTGGCGGGAAGGGGACGGCTATGCCTCGCCCTGGCTCGGCGCCTATGCGACCGATTTCGTCTACCGTGCCAAGCAGGCCGGCTATTCGGTGCCGGATGAGGCACTCGACCGGGCTTATGGCGCCCTGCGCGTCGTCGCCACCGGCGATGCCTGGCGGGTCTATGGCTACAATACCGACGTCTATGAAGGCCGGTATTCCAACGACACCCAGGAACAGATGATGAAGCGGTCTTCGGCCTATGCTCTCTATGTGCTGGCCAAGGCGGGCAAGGCGGATGTCTCGCGCCTGCGCTACCTGCACGACCGTGAACTCGGCTCGATCAACAGCCCGCTGGCCCGTGCGCATCTCGGTGCGGCGCTGGCCCTGATGGGTGACCGGTCCCGGGCGACCTCCGCCTTCCGGGCGGCCGAAGACGCGCTCGGCTACAAGAACAGCGGCGACTATTACCAGACGCCGCTGCGTGACGAGGCCGCCATCATCGCCCTCGCCGCCGAGGCCGACCAGGCCGGCACGCTGGAGCGTCTTGCCGAACGTCTTGGCAAGGAAGCGCCGGATCCCGGCCGCCTGACAACGCAGGAGAAATCCTTCCTCCTGCTGGCGGTGAACGATCTCAACAAGGGCGGCGACGGCTTCCGCGTCAGCGTCGAGGGCCTCGGCCGCGGCAATGACAATGACCGCCAATATGCCCTGACCGAGAAGCAGGCCACCGATGGCGTCACCTTCAAGCTGGAAGGCAAGTCGCCGATGTTCCGCACCGTGCTGGTCTCCGGCGCGCCGGTCAGCGCCCCGCCGCCGGCAAGCTCCCGGCTGAAGGTCGACAAGTCCTTCTACACGCTGACGGGCGGACGGGTGGACCTTGGCCGCGTCACCCAGGGCGACCAGGTCGTGGTCAAGCTCACCGTGTCGCCGGATGAGCGCCGCCTCAATCCGGTGATCCTGGCGGACCTGCTGCCGGCCGGCTTCGAGATCGAGGCGGTGCTGCGCCCCTCCGACGGACGCCAGACATACGGCTCCTCGGGCGCCTTCGCCTTCCTCGGCCAGATCGACAATGCCCAGACGGCACAGGCGCAGGATGACCGGTTCGTCGCCGCCATCGATGTCTATGGCGATGCCCGCACGCTGGCCTATGTCGTGCGCGCCGTGACGCCGGGCGATTTCGCCATCCCCGGCGCGGTCGCCGAAGACATGTACCGGCCGGACGTCTATGCCCGCTCGCGGGCAGGGCGCGTGACCATCGCCCCGGCGCAGCCGACCGCCGAGGGTGGTCCGTGATCCGATGATCACGCCTCGCCGGATCGTCGCGGGTTTCTTCGCGCTGTTCCTGGCGGTGGTCATCCTCGACCGTGTGTTCCCTCCGCCCCTCGACAGGGCGGGGGGGCTCTCGGCCCTGGTGACGGACCGCGAAGGCAAGCCGCTGCGCGCCTTCGCAACGCCGGACGGGCGCTGGCGCTTCGCCGGGGACCTTGACCGCATCGATCCGGAATTCATCGACGCTCTGATCCGTGTCGAAGACAAGCGCTTCTACGAGCATCGCGGCACCGACTGGGCCGGGCTTGGCCGGGCGGCGGTGGACTCGGCCCTCGCTGGCCGCGTCGTGTCGGGCGGGTCGACGCTGACCATGCAGACAGCCCGCATGCTGGAGCCGCGCGACCGCAATATCGGTTCCAAGCTGATCGAGATCGCCCGCGCCTGGCAGATCGAACGGCGCCTGTCGAAAGACGAGATCCTGTCGCTCTACCTGTCCCTGACGCCTTATGGCGG
>JAGQRO010000310.1 GCA_020425315.1 Hyphomonas sp.
TCCGAGAAGACCGGCGTGTCGGTGGCCGACATCCATGCCTGGACGCTGGCCGGCCATGGCGACGACATGGTGCCGATGGTGCGCCACTCGACGGTCGGCGGCCTGCCGCTGCCGGAACTGGTCAAGCAGGGCTGGATGAGCCAGGACGAACTCGACGCCATCGTCGAGCGCACCCGCAAGGGCGGCGGAGAGATCGTTGCCCTCCTGAAGACCGGCTCAGCCTATTACGCCCCGGCTGAATCCGCCATCTCGATGGCCAAGGCCTACCTCAAGGACCAAAAGCGCGTCCTGCCGGTCGCTTCCTTCTGCGAGGGCGAATATGGCGTCGATGGCATGTATGTCGGCGTACCGACCCTGATCGGCGCCGGCGGCGCGGAGAAGATCGTCCAGTTCGACCTCAACGAGGCCGAGAGCGCGATGTTCGCCAAATCGGTGGCCGCCGTGCAGGGCCTGATCGCAGCCTGCAAGGAGATCGACGGCTCGCTCGCCTGAGCGCCCGCTTGATCGCCCGTCACCTCTCTCTTTCCTGCTCCGCCAACGCAGTCTAGAAGGCTTGCGGGGGCGCGGAGCAGGGAAGACCAGCCAATGATGAAATCGACCGGACCGGGCCTTTTGGCCCTTCTTGCGGTGACGCTTGCCGCCTGTGGCGCGGCCGGCAATGATGCCCCGCCGACGGCGGAGCTGATCGCCAGCGCGCCGGCGGCCATGGACGGTATTGGCGGGTCCGTCGACTCGGTCATCGTGGACGCCGAAACCGGCCGGGTGGAAGTGTCCGGCTGGCACATGCTGACGCCGCAGACGCGCACCAAGGTCCTGACAGTCTATGCCCCCGGCGCCAGTTCCGTGCTGAGCCTTGAGCCCAAGGCGCGCCCGGATGTCGTCACCGCCATCAATGACGAGGAGCTCGCCAATTCCGGCTTCACGCTGGTCCTGCAGGGCGAGCCCGGCACCGGCATTTCGGAACTCTGCATCGGCTTCGACGACAAGCATTATGGCGACCGCTTCCTGAACGCGAACCCCGACAATCCGGTGCGCTGCACGTCGAAGGGCCAATGAGCGCCGTCACGCTGGAAACCGAACGCCTGATCCTGCGTCCTCCGAGGGCGGAGGATTTCGGCCCGATGTGCGACATGATGACGGATGCGGAAACGGCCCGCTTCATCGGCGGCGTGATGGAGCCCGCTGTCGTATGGCGCTCGCTCTGCGCGCTGTCGGGGGCGTGGACGATCCGGGGCTTTTCCATGTTCTCGGTGATCGAGAAATCGACCGGGCGCTGGATCGGCCGGCTCGGCCCCTGGCAGCCGGAAGGCTGGCCGGGTACGGAGATCGCCTATGGCCTGTCGCGCGAAGCCCATGGCAAGGGTTATGCGGCCGAGGGCGTGTCGGCGGCCATCGATTATGCCGCCGACATTCTCGGCTGGGACGAGATCATTCATTGCATCGACCCGCTGAACACCGCCTCGATCCGGGTGGCGACGAAGCTCGGCGCGCGCAAGCTGCGTGAGGCGCAGGCCCCGGCACCGTTCG
>JAGQRO010000311.1 GCA_020425315.1 Hyphomonas sp.
ATGTCCGAAGTCCTCATGCCCAAGGCGACCGCCGTCTGGCTGCTCGACAATACCAGCCTCACCTTCGCGCAGATCGCCGAATTCTGTGGCCTGCACCATCTCGAAGTGAAGGGCATCGCCGATGGCGACGTGGCCGAGAACATGCGCGGCGTCGACCCGATCGCCGGCGGCATCCTCTCGCGCGAGGAAATCGAGCGCGGCGAGAATGATGAGGGCTACCGCCTGAAAGTGGCCGAGTCGAAGATCGCCCATATCCCGCAGCCGAAGCGCAAGGGATCGCGCTACACGCCGGTCATCCGCCGCCAGGACAAGCCGGATGCCGTCGCATGGTTCATCCGCAACCACCCGGAAGTCTCCGACGCGCAGATCTCCAAGCTGATCGGCACGACCAAGTCGACCATCAACAATGTGCGCGACAAGAGCCACTGGAACTCCCAGAACATCCGCCCGGTGGACCCGGTGACGCTTGGCCTCTGCAGCCAGATCGAGCTTGACGAAGTCATCGCCAAGGCCGCCGACAAGCGCCGCAAGATGGAAGCCGAGAAGGCCGCCCGCATGGAAGGCCCCGGCCTCGCCCCGGCGCAGGACGATCCGCACGCCTATGACGCCCCGGCCACCGAAGAGGAAGACGACGCTCACAAGAAAGACGTCTCTGCCGACGACGTGTTCCGCGACTTCAACTAGGTCCGGGCATGCCCCGAAAAGAAAAGCCGGCCCGCTCGGGCCGGCTTTTTTGTTGCGGCGGATTGCGCGGCCTCAGAAGGCTTCGCCCACCATTTCCTCGCTCTTCGTCCACAGCGCGGCAGCATTGGCCGGGTCGACCGCATAGGGACGCACGCCGCCGGAGGCCGCATCGAACTCCTCATCGGTGATGCGGGTCGTTGCCTGGCAATCCTCGCAATAGCGCCCGCCGACCTCGTCATCGCCGGCGACGACCGCCGCCCAGACAGACGTCGCCGCGCCCTGCGGCACGGTCTTGAAGCGGAAAGGCTGGCCGTCCGCCGTTTGGCGCGACTCCATCCGTTCGCGGATCTCGTTCAGCGCCTCTTCGGTCATGTAGCGGGAAAGCTCCGTCTGGATGCCGCCCGGATGCACGGCCGCCGCGCGCACGCCGCGCCATTTGTGGCGCCGGTCGAACTCCACCGCGAAGAGGACATTTGCCGTCTTCGAACGGCCATAGGCGCCGAACGGCGTGTATTCGGTCGTCTCGAAGTTCGGATCGTCGAGATTCACATTCGAGAAGCGATGACCGGACGAAGCGAGCGACACGACGCGTCCGCCATCTTTGATCAAGGGTTCGATCCGGTTGATGAAGGTGAAGTGGCCGAGATGATTGGTGCCGAACTGGAATTCGAACCCGTCTGTGGTCTGCATCTTCGGCGTCGCCATGACACCGGCATTGGCGATCACGACATCGAATTTGCGCCCGTCGGCGTTCAGCCGGTCGGTTGCTTCGCGGATGCTGGCGAGTGAGCCGAGATCGACTTCAACCAGGTCGATGTCGATTCCGGCCTCCTTCAGGGCGTTGCGGGCCTTGTCGAGATTGCGTGCCGCGCCCACGACTTCGGCGCCATGCGCCGTCAGGGCTCTTGCGGTTTCGACACCCAGCCCGGCCGATACGCCGGTGACCAGGATGCGCTTGCCGGTAAGATCGACGCCGGCAAGGACGTCTTCGGTTGTGGATGTGGCTCCGAACGATGCGGACATGGGGGAACTCCTTGCGGGCTTATTGTCAGGAATCGGGGATGTGTGTCTGGAACGGGGCGCCAATCCCGTGTAAGTGAGAGTGCGCCTCCGCTTTTATATACGGAGGGCGCCTCCGTTTTACAAGGGGGATGTTTTCTCATGGCGGAAACGCCGACCCGACCGCGCCGTCCGCGCGCCGATGCCGAGCGCAACCGCCTTGCCCTGCTGGAAGCAGCCAAGGCCGCCTTTGCCCGCGACGGGGCCACGACCAGCCTTGAGGAAATCGCCCGCACGGCCGGGG
>JAGQRO010000312.1 GCA_020425315.1 Hyphomonas sp.
ACGGCGAATGTCTATTCCCGCTGGATGCCGGGCCATACGGGGGGGGAATCCGAGACCGTGATCGGCGACTGGTTCGCGCAAGGCGGCGGGCGGCGCGAGAAGACGCTGCTGATCACCAAGGTCGGCATGGACATGGGCGAGGGCGGCAAGGGCCTCAAGGCCGATTACATTGTCTCCGCCTGCGAAGCCTCGCTGAAGCGCCTGAAGACCGATCATATCGATCTCTACCTCTCCCACGCGCCGGACCCGGATACGCCCATCGAGGAAACGCTGGAAGCTCACCAGCGCCTCATTGACGCCGGCAAGGTGCGCGCCTGCGGCGGCTCCAATTATGACGGTCCGGGCCTTGAGGCCGCGCTCGCGGCGGCCGGCAATGGCCGCGCCCGCTATGAGGTGCTGCAGCCGCACTACAATCTGCTCGTGCGCAAGGAATTTGAAGGCGCGCGCGAAGAGGTCTGCGTGCGCGAAGGCCTCGGCGTCATCCCGTATTTCGCGCTCGGTTCCGGATTCCTCACCGGCAAGTACCGCACCGAAGCAGACCTTTCGAAAAGCCTGCGCGGCGGGCGGATGAAAGACCTGCTCACCGGACGGGGGCCGGACGTGCTCGCCGCGCTCGACACGGTCGCCGCCCGGCACGGGGCGACGCCCGCCCAGGTGGCGCTCGCCTGGCTGATGGCGAAGCCCTCGGTGACGGCGCCGATCGCTTCGGCGACCTCGGTGGCGCAGCTGACGGAAATCCTGCCGGCCGCCTCGCTCGCCCTGACGGGTGACGACATGTCAACGCTGGACACCGCCTGAGACACCGGTTCCGGACGGAAACCGCCCCGAAGGTCAACTATCTCGACCCCGGCAGTCACCTCGCAGTCACCTCGTCGCAGGGGATAGTCCGGCCTTGCCTCACCCGGCGCGAGGCCTCTATAGCCGCTGGAGCAACACAGAGGATCCCCCATGGCATCGAAGGAATGGGACAAGTCGAAACTGCCGTCCCGGCACGTCACCGAAGGCCCGGAGCGCGCCCCGCACCGTAGCTATTATTACGCAATGGGCCTCTCGACCAAGGACATCCGCAAGCCCTTCGTCGGCGTTGCTTCCTGCTGGAATGAGGCTGCGCCCTGCAACACGGCCCTGATGCGCCAGGCCCACGCCGCCTCGGCCGGCGTCAAGGAAGGCGACGGCACCCCCCGCGAGTTCTGCACCATCACCGTCACAGACGGCATCGCCATGGGCCATGAGGGAATGCGCTCATCGCTGGTTTCCCGTGAAGCCATTGCAGATTCCGTCGAGCTGACCATGCGCGGCCACGCCTATGACGCCCTCGTCGGCATCGCCGGTTGCGACAAGTCTCTCCCCGGCATGATGATGGCCATGCTGCGCCTCAACGTGCCGTCGGTGTTCCTCTATGGCGGCTCCATCATGCCCGGCCGGTTCGAGGGCAAGGATGTCACGGTGCTCGACGTGTTCGAGGCCGTCGGGGCCCACGCCGCAGGCTCCAACCAGATGACCGATACAAAGCTGGAAGCCCTTGAAAAGGTTGCCTGTCCCGGCGACGGCGCCTGTGGCGGCCAGTTCACCGCCAACACGATGGCCTGCGTTTCCGAGGCCATCGGTCTCGCCCTGCCGCTCTCCTCGGCGCTGCCGGCGCCGTATCTCGACCGTGACGCCTACGCCACGGCCAGCGGCAAGGCGGTGATGAACCTGATCGAGAAGCAGATCCGTCCGCGCGACATCTGCACGCGTGAAGCCTTTGAAAACGCTGCCGTTGTTGTTGCCGCGACAGGCGGCTCGACGAATGCCGGCCTGCACCTGCCGGCCATGGCGAACGAATGCGGCGTGCAGTTCACGCTCCGCGACGTCGCCGAGATCTTCGCCAAGACCCCCTATATCGCCAGCCTCAAGCCCGGCGGCGACTATGTCGCCAAGGATTTCGGCGAGGCGGGCGGCGTGCCGATGCTGATGCGCACGTTGCTCGATGCCGGTCTCATCCATGGCGACTGCATGACCGTCACCGGCAAGACGATCGCAGAGAACCTCAAGGACGTCGTCTGGAACCCCAACCAGAAGATCATGCGCCCAGCCAGTGACCCGATCACGCCGACCGGCGGTGTCGTGGGCCTGTGGGGCTCGCTGGCGCCCGATGGCGGCATCGTGAAGGTCGCCGGCCTCAAGAGGCTCCAGTTCTCCGGCCCGGCCCGCGTGTTCGATGGTGAGGAAGCCTGCTTCAAGGCCGTCGCCAGTCGCGACTACAAGGAAGGCGACGTTCTGGTCATCAGATACGAGGGGCCGAAGGGCGGCCCCGGCATGCGCG
>JAGQRO010000313.1 GCA_020425315.1 Hyphomonas sp.
TCGAAGGCCCGCTCTTCTTCGGCTCCACCGACAAGTTTGCCGAACTCTTCCATCCCGAAAGCGATCCGGATGTGGTGATCGTCGACTTCCTGCGCTCGCGCGTGGTGGACCAGTCGGCCCTGCAGGCGATCGAGGACCTCGCGCGGAAGTATCAGTCCCTCGGCAAGACGCTGCAGCTGCGCCACCTGTCGCGCGACTGTCACAGCCTGCTCAAGAAGGCCGGTCAGCTGATGGTCGATTCCGATGACGACCCGGACTACGCGCTGGCCGTGGATTATTCCGTGCGCACCGGCGTCTTCGGCGGCGGGCACTGACCGGTCACGCGTGAGCGCCTGAACATATCAAAATATGTTTGTATCCGGCCGGCGATTTGCCGGCCGATATATTTTTGCCATGCCGGTTTCTCGCAAATCGGAAGCATGGTTGCGATTTTCGAAAGTCCGTAGGCGGATTTTCGTCCGACATTGCTCAGAATTCACAGTATTGCCTCAATTCGCGCATTGAGAGCCCGTCCGCCGTCTGATATCTCTGTCGGCTTTTTGCGAGGGGACGAGAATGACCAACCTGCAAGAAAATGATCCGCTTCCGGAACAAGGAGACACGACCAAAACGAGCACGACCCAGAAACTGAACTCCCGCCGCGCCGCAGGGCGCAAGCCGAAACAGGCCGATCCCGGCACCGGCGACCGGCTGCTGCTGGGCTACCGGGTGGACGAGGCGGCCGCGCCCATCGGGTTTGGCGGGCCTGCGGCGCCCGTCGCGGCGGCTGGCGCGCCGGTCTGGCTGGAAGGGGAGGGCCATGTCATCACCATCGCGCCCACCGGGGCCGGCAAGGGCCGCGGCGCGCTGATCCCCAACCTGTTGACCTATGAAGGCCCGGCCATCGTCATCGATCCCAAGGGCGAGGCCTGCCGCGTCACGGCGCGCCGGCGCCGCGAGATGGGACAGGAGGTGCATGTCATCGACCCGTTCGGCGTCGTGTCGGACCAGAGCGACAGCCTCAACCCGATGGATGCCTTCGACATTGCCGGCATCGAGCCGTCCTCGCTCGCCATGGAGATCGCCAAACAGCTCTCCGGCGGCAAGATGAGCCTGCCGGACCCGTTCTGGGATATCCGGGGCCATGACCTCGCCGCCGGTGTGATCTCGGCCGTGGCGAGCGTGCATGAGGGCGCCGACCGGACGCTGCAGCGGGTGCGGAAGTATCTCAAATCCGACGATGCGAACTACAATCTCGCCGTCGTGCTCGACACGGTGGGCAAGAAGATCCACCGCTTCGCCTATGAGGAAATCGCCTCCTACCTGCAGACCGAAGACCGCTGCCGCTCCGGCATCCATGCCACGGCGTGCAGCTATTTCTCGGTGATCGCCTCGGATGCCGCGCAGCGGACCATCACCTGCTCGACGATAGACCTGCAGGCGGTGACGCGGGGCGATCCGATGACGATCTACCTGGTCGTGCCGCCGTCAAAGCTGGCGAGCCATGCGGCGCTGTTCCGCCTGTGGACGGCCTCGCTGCTCTCGGCGGTGCTGTCGCGGGAGACTGACCTGCCGGAACATCGCACGCTGTTCGCCATCGATGAGTGCGCCCAGCTCGGGGATTTCGGCCTCCTGCCCATGGTCTACACGCTGGCGCGGTCCTACGGGGTGCGGGTCTGGGCCTTCTTCCAGGATCTCGCCCAGATCAAGCGGATGCTGCCGGACGAATGGCAGACAGTGCTGACCAATTCCGCCGCGCTGCAGGTGTTCGGCGTGCCGAACCATCTGATGGCCTCGGACCTCGCCCAGGTGCTGGGCGATTTCAGCGAGGACGAGCTGCGCGGCATGGACCGCACCCATCTCGCCCTGCAGGTGGCCGGCTGCCGCGGCATCACCGCCCGGCGGCCGGACTATCTGATGGACCCGATGTACCAGGGCCTGTTCGATCCGCACCCGATGATGAAGGGCCGCAAGCCTGCCGAACCCGGCAAGGGCACGATCTTCGGCTGAGGCCCCGCAAACTCCGCTGGCGTCCCCCTTCCATCTCTGGTTTCCTGAGACCGGAGAGGGAAGGGGAACCATGGGCAGACGGCGCGCAATCGATTTTGGCGGTTATGTCATGGATGTCGTCCAGACGCGCGGCGAAGGCTGGCAGGCCGACGCCTATCCCTTCAACCTGCCCGCCGTGCGCAGCTGGGAGACGCTGGAACTGCACGACAAGGTGACGTTCCTCGTCGGCGAGAACGGGTCCGGCAAGTCGACCCTGATCGAGGCGATTGCCATTGCAGCGGGATTCAATGCGGAGGGCGGCAGCCGCAACTTCAGGTTCGGCACGGCGCACTCGCATTCAGACCTGCACGAACATCTGCGCCTGGTCAGGGCCACCCGGCGCCCGCGTGACGGCTTCTTCCTGAGGGCCGAGAGCTATTTCAACGTCGCCACCTATATCGACGACCTCGACAAGGAGGGCGGCGGGCCGTCCCTGGTTGGAAGCTATGGCGGCAAGTCGCTGCACAACCGGTCGCATGGCGAGAGCTTCATGGCGCTGCTCACTGAGCGGTTCGGCGGACGTGGATTCTATGTGCTCGACGAGCCGGAAGCGGCCCTCTCACCGCAGCGCCAGACCGCCTTCCTGAAACGCCTGCATGAACTGGTGAAGGATGACAGCCAGTTCGTGATCGCCACGCACTCGCCCATGATCCTCGCCTATCCCGATGCCTGGATCTACGAGATGGGACCGGACGGCCCGCAGCGCGTCAACTGGGAGGCGCTGGAACATGTACGCCTGACGCGGGACTTCCTGATGTACCCGGAGGCGTATCTCTACGAGATCATGGAGGCGCCGGAGGAGTGAATGGCGCAGGTGGCAGCGGGCCGCGCATGGCATAGACTGCGCCCCAGAGAATCACCTGTGACCAGAAAGGCCTCTGCCCCATGTCCAAACCGCCCGTCGGCTCCAAAGCCAATCCGTCCGAATTCGATGTGCTGGCAAAGCTCGCCGAGGATGAGCCCTATTTCGTGATCCGCGCGCATGACCCGCTGTCTTCCGCGCTGGTCGAGCTGCACGCCTATATCGGGGCCGGCCAGTCGGGTGCCGCGCACAACAAGCTGGCCGAGATCATGGCGCTGACCTCGTCGAAGCCGCCGCGCCCGGCGTCGAGCCCGAAATACCGCGAGACTTTCGCCATCTCGCTCGCCATGGAACAGTGGCGGGACAGCCACAAGGACTAGGCCCCGCATGGATCTTGCCGCCGAGGAGCTGGCCGACGGCCATGTCACGCTGGTGCCGTTCGACGCGATGCGCGACGGCGCGGACCTGCGGGCGATGGCCGAGGCCCTTGGCGAGAAGATTGCGACCTGGCCCCATTACGCCCCGCCGGCCGACTGGATCGGTTGGTGGCTGGGCGATATCGAGCGGCGCACCGGGGAGGGGGCGCTGATCCCGTTCCGGGTGCAGCATCCGGACGGGCGCTTTGCCGGCATCACGACATATCTGTCGCCCGACAAGCATTCGAAGAATGTCGAGATCGGCATGACCATGTATGCCGCCGACGCGCAGGGCACGGCGGTCAACCCGGCGGCCAAGCGCCTGATGCTGGGCAATGCGTTCGACGCCGGGGCGGTGCGCGTGTCATTCAATGTCGACCACCGCAACCTGCGCTCGCAGGCGGCGGTGAAGAAGCTGGGTGCGGTGCAGGAAGGCGTGCTGCGCGACAACCGGATCGTGGCGACCGGCTACCTCCGCTCGACCGTAGTCTTCTCCATCCTCGCGCGCGAATGGCCGGATGTGAAGGCGCGCCTCGACGCCCGGCTGGAGACCTTCGCGGCATGACGACCCCGATCAACCTCAACAAGGCGCGCAAGGCGAAGGCGAAAGCTGAAAAAGGCCAGAAGGCCAAGGAAAACCGTGCCAAATACGGGCGTACCAAGGCCGGGAAAGACCTTGAGAAAGCCCGCGCGGAAAAGCTGGCGAACCTTACCGAAGCCCATCGCCTTAGGGACAAATCGCAGGATTAACGACAGATCCGGCCATTCGGCCCGGCCTTTGCAATTCCCCAGTCAGGAGTGTTCCAGACCGGGAGTTCGCCAATGCGTGGTATCGTCGGAAAGCTTGGATTTTGTGCCGTCTTCTTCTGCGCCGGCATGGCGTGGGGCGTCGTTGCCGAAGCCGCAAGTGCCAGTGAATCGCTGACCAGCGTCCTGTTGTTCAGCGGCCGCTAGGTCGCCGGCTCCTCAGGGGCCAGATCTTCCGGCGGCGCGGTGCCGCCGGCGTCTTCCGGCGCGTAAGTCTCCGGGAATCCATTCAGGAAGATGTCGTCCATCCGCCGGCCGGAGACCCGCTCCAGCGCGGAGAAGATCGGCCGTGCCTGCTTCTCCTGGAGCAGCGGGATGGTCATGGCGAGTTCGGCCGCGCGGGCATAGCGGGCCTGCGCTGTCGCCATGTCGCCGCGTGCCTCCGCGCAGGCGCCGAGATTGTGCAGCACGGCCGGGGCCTGCGGCCAGTCCTTGGCCAGAGCGTCCCATTGCGCGCAGGCGCCCAGCACTTCGCCACGCTTGGTGGCGTCGACCGCCATCCGGAAGCGCGGATCGTTGGCTTCCTCGGGCGTCAGCCCCTTGGTCATGATCTCGGCCCGCACGGTGGCGTCATAGGGGGCGATGTCGGTGCGGAAACGGCGCACGGCCTCGACCGTCGCGTCGGCGACCATGCCATAGGGCGCATCCCAGGCGGAGTAGCTGGAATGCAGCGGATCGCGCCATGTGCCGAGCGTGCTGCCATCGTCTTCATAGGTGGCGACATCGATACAGTGTTCGCGATTGGCCCCGCCGCCCTGGGTCTGTGTGAAGATGCGCTCGCCGGTGTCGATATCGGTCAGCGTGGCGGTGACGAGGACTTCGACGGTTTCCTCGACGCATTCGGTTTCCACGATGGCGCGGTGTTCGCAGTCGAAGGGGGCGTCCCATTCCACGCATTCACGGTCGCGCTCGAACGTGGTTTCAGCCTCCCAGCTCTCGACCTCGACGCGGCCGGTATAGACGCCGCGGCGCCCGTCCGGGCCGGCCACGCCGAACCAGTAGGCACCGTCGAGCGTGGTCTCTTCCAGCATGCGGGCAAACTCGTCTTCGGCGACCTCGCCGGCGGGGCCGCGGAAATTGCCGACCGAGACATCGCGGTAGTCCACGGCGGCCGGGAACGTCGGCACCATGCGGGCGCGGTAGTCATAGCCGGGCGTCGCACAGGCGGCGAGCAGGGGCAGGGCGAGGAGGAAGAGCAGGATCCGGTGCATGTCTGTCTCTCTGGCTGCAGGGGATTACATTGAGGCAATCCCCGTCTGAATGGGGGATTAACCCGGAGAATCAGGGCGCGAAAGGTGACTGTGGGGTGACTCCCGGGGTCGGTATAGTTGACCCCGGGTGACTTTAGCGCCGGTGACCGGTCGGTTCAGGATGGCTGCCCGGTGGCCGGGCAGATGCATGGTTGACGGATCGTTGTGGTACCGCCACCTGAAACCGGTCTTAAGCTGAGGAGGCACCCCTGATGACGAGCCCGCTGTTCTCGCCGTTCAAGCTGAAATCCCTCGATCTGCCGAACCGGATCGTCATGGCGCCGATGACGCGCTCTCATTCGCCGGGCGGCGTGCCGGGCCAGAATGTCGCCGACTACTATGCCCGCCGGGCCGCCGCCGATGTCGGCCTGATCGTCACCGAGGGCACGACCGTGCGCCGGGGCGGGGCCTCCAACGACCCGAACGTGCCGAACTTCCACAAGGCCGATGCACTGGCCGGCTGGAAGAACGTGGTCGATGCGGTGCACGGCAAGGGCGGCCATATCGCGCCGCAGATCTGGCACCAGGGCATGATGCGCAAGCCCGGCACCGGCCCGAACCCCGACGCGCCGACCGATGGCCCCTCGGGGGTCACCCATTCGGGCAAGCAGGTGATGCCGGAGCCGACCAGCGCCGAAGTGGACGACATGGTCATGGCCTATGCCGAGGCCGCCGCCGACGCCAAGCGCCTCGGCTTCGACTGTGTCGAGATCCATGGCGCCCATGGCTACCTGATCGACGAATTCTTCTGGGACGTGATGAACCTGCGCAAGGACCGGTTCGGCGGTACCCTGCCGGAGCGCGCGACCTTCGCCGCCGACATTATCAGGGAGACGCGCAAGGCCGTCGGGCCGGACTTCCCGATCGTCCTTCGCTACTCCCAGTGGAAACAGCAGGAATATACCGCCCGCCTCGCGACGACGCCGAAAGCGCTGGAAGAGTTCCTGAAAGTCTTCGTCGATGCCGGCGTCGACATGCTGCACGTCTCCCAGCGCCGCTATTGGGAACCGGAGTTCCCGGAAGTTGACGGAGAGACCGGCCTCAACGGCGCCGGCTGGGCCAAGAAGCTGACCGGATTGCCAACGATTACAGTGGGTTCGGTCGGCCTGTCGGTGGACTTCATCGGCGCCTTCCGGGGCGAAAGCTCCGGCCAGCGCTCGCTGGATGATGTCGAGGAGCGCCTCGCCAAGGGCGAGTTCGACCTCGTCGCCGTTGGCCGCGCGATCCTGCAGGACCCCGAATGGGCGACCAAGGTGAAAGAGGGCCGCACGGCCGAAATCCGCGACTATGACGCGGCCGCCCTGGCGACGCTCTACTAGAGCGAGACTTTCGCTTGCGCCGCGAATAGTTTTGTGGCTCACTCCCCTCATGCGGGCAGGGGGCTGACGGCGCATGCCTGAAGCCTGTGCCCCGCCGGAATTCGGGACAGTTCCGGTCATGGCAGGAATCGCGATTGCCGGCTGGGTGGGGACACACACCTTCGGCGGAATTGCAGAATAAATTCCAGTGCCGTGTGACCAACGTTCCGGGGCCGGCGGACAAGTTGCCCGCGCCTCCCTCGGGATGCCGTCACACCAGCGTCCCCGACTGCCCTGCCAGAGCGTGCCCGTACCCCGTCACGCCCCGGCGGGGCAATTTTATTCCGGCGGGACATGCCATGGCAGACTGGCATCCTGCGGGCCGGAAATATCTCTTACGAACGATGCGTCTCGCAGATTGGATAGAGAACGCCGCTCACAAGCGAAGTGGTCCCAATATTCGCCAGGTTGTAAGGCCAGGTATCGTCCATATATGAGGTGTGTGGTTCTTGCTTGAACCAAGTAATCTGTGTTTTCCCGATTTCGAGTGCCACAAGACTCCCCTGATCCTTCGAGCGAATTCCAACGGCCGACGCTTCGTTCCCAGATAACGGAAGCAGTACTGGATTTCTGGAGAATGGTGCCAACCGTCCTCGGTGCGATTGCGGTTTTCGCAGCGACTGCCCATTTCTTCAATTTGGAACTGAATGTGTATGTGTCGGGCCTGTACGATTCCTATGATGATTTCATTCGTCGACCCATCCAGACCTTCCTGAGGGCCTTTTCAATCAGGATTGACGGGTTGGTGGCGGATGCAATTGTCGTCTATTTTGCTGTCGGCGGCGCGCTTGTCCGCTCCGAATACAGTTTTATCAAACTGGACTCAGACCACCGACTCGACCGGCGACTATGGAGAACGCTCCGGCTGGATTGGCTTCTGGGCCGCGTGCCTTTCCACCACCCCAAGCTTCGTCCAATCTACTATTTTCTGTCAGCGCTCTTCTGGCCCATGACTGCGCGGCGACATGTTTTTCGAGCACCGTATCTTTTTGTGAGGCAAGGCCCGCAAACATTTGACGATCCCTATGTAAATTTCATGCTTTCCGGCCCTGGTATCTTCACCAGCACAAAGAAAGACCTGACGCTGGGAGGGCTGTTTGCGAACCGTGAGAGGCAGGGTGATCTGGGCAAGTTCGAACGAAGAGGCCCCCACTTCTATCATCCTTCTTCCCAGTCGTTGTTTTGCTATTTCGTCGACCTGAGGAAGCTGTGGGTGCTCAATCTGGCAATTCTCATTTTCATTGTGCTCGTGCTGTTGGCATTGGGAAGCATCAAGGATGCTGCCATAATTTAGTCGGCGCAGGATGACAAAGCGGGAGTGCCCGATTGTGTTGCGCAAGGCGTTGATACAGCCCTGGCGACATCACACAGAATTCAATTGGTTTGGTTGACCAGGGCGATTTTATTTCGGCGGGATGGCTTGCCTTCCGGAGGATGCAGGCAGAGTCTGCTGCGTGCACCGATCGGGCAGGGAGGCCTTGTCAGTCATGGACACGATTGCAGACGCAGCCGCGGATGCCGGCGAAGTGGATCGCCTGCCGCTGGAGGAGATCGATGTCTCCCAGCCGCACCTGTTCCGGAACGACACCTGGCGGCCCTGGTTCGCGCGCTTGCGGCGGGAAGCGCCGGTCCACTATGTGGCCGACAGCCCGACGGGGCCGTTCTGGTCTGTCACCACGCATGAGACGATCATGGCCGTGGACACCAATCACAAGGCCTTCTCCTCCGAAGCGAAGGGGATCGCCATTGTCGACCCGCCGCCGGCGGACAGCCAGGCCGTGCTGCGGTCGAAATCCTTCATCACGCTGGACGAGCCGAAGCATGGCGAACAGCGCAAGGCCGTGTCGCCCTCGGTGGCGCCGCAGAACCTCAAGAATTTCGAGCCGCTGATCCGCGAACGCGCCGCCGACATTCTCGACAGCCTGCCGGTGGGCGAGACGTTCAACTGGGTCGACAAGGTGTCGGTGGAACTGACGGCGCGGATGCTGGCGACGCTGTTCGACTTTCCCTATGAGAACCGGCGCGACCTGATCCGCTGGTCGGATCTCGCGACCGCCATTCCCGGCGTGACGGGCGAGGCCAACGACATGGAAGCGCGCCGCAACGGCCTGCTCGAATGCGCGATGACCTTCTTTGGCCTCTGGAACGAGCGCGCGCCCCTGCCGCCCAGCTCGGACCTCATCTCCATGCTGGCGCATAATGAAGCGACGCGGGGGCTGAACAAGGACCCGATCACCATGCTGGGCACGATCCTGCTGCTGATCGTTGGCGGCAACGACACGACCCGCAACAGTATCAGCGGCGGCGTCGTGGCACTCAATCAGTATCCGGAGCAATATGACAAGCTGCGCGCGGATCCCTCGCTGATCCCGAACATGGTGTCGGAAATGATCCGCTGGCAGACGCCGGTGATCCATATGCGGCGCACGGCGCTGGAGGATGTCGAGCTTGGCGGCAAGACGATCCGCGCGGGCGACAAGGTGATCATGTGGTACCTTTCCGGCAATCGCGACGAGAGCGTGTTCCCGGATGCCGACGACTTCATCATCGACCGGCCGAATGCGCGCCATCACCTCTCCTTTGGCTTCGGCGTCCACCGCTGCATGGGCAACCGGCTGGCCGAGCTGCAGCTGCGCATCCTGTGGGAGGAGATCCTGAAACGCTTCCACACGGTGGAAGTCGCCGGGCCGGTGGAACGCTCCTCGAACAATTTCATCCGGGGCATTGTCGACGTGCCGGTGCGCCTGCATCCGCACTGACGGATGACGCCTCAGCCCGGCCAGGCGGGACGGGCAATCTTCCAGAAGCGCCAGCCGGACGCGGCCGCCGACACGCGCGGCATGCGCCGTACAGGCACGCCAGCCCGGGCCGCGATGGCCTTGCCGGCGCGGGAGGCATCGTCCGTCATCTGGCCTGAGTGCGGGATGGGACGGTTTTCACCAAGGATGATGATCCGGCCGTCCTTGAGGCGGAGGGCCCAGACTTCGGTATCGACGCTGATGCCGGCGACCGTGACCACTTCATCGCGCCATTCCACGCGTTTGAGGTTGGCATAGGGCACGGTCTCGAACACCGCATCGTCTACCCCGGCGAACACACGGCCCGGCGGCAGGAACAGGGCCATGCTGCCCGCGCGCAGGACGATGCGCCAGGCGAACTTCGCCCGTGCATCGCGCCACATTACCAGGCCAAGCGGCAGGAACACCAAAGCCACGCCGGCGAAGATGCTGCCGGCCGCCGGATCGCCCATGCGCAGGTAGGAGATCGCCGAGAAGATCATGCTGACGAGGACGCCGGCGAACAGCACGAACAGGAACTGCCCGCGAATGCGCTCGCCGGACACAATCCGGAGGTCAGGAGATTGGGCGTCTGGGGCGGGACGGTTCATGCGCGGTCTCCGAACGGGTGTGCTATCCGGAAAGGCGCAAAATCCGCCTGTGGTGGATCAGGCGGGGAGCAAGGTTTGAGAGTCAGCGTTGATCCGGGCGACATGCGCGGCGATCACGCCGGCGCTGCTGGCCGGCAATTACCTGCTGGCCCTGACGCAGATGTTCGTGATCGCCGTGATCGGCTTCATTTCCTTTGCCCCGCAGAAGATCCTGCATGGGTAGGGATCAGGCCCGTCCGTAGGCGTCCTTTATCCAGGCTTTCACTTCGGCATCGAGATCGGCGAGGCGTTCCAGCTTCACCTTGTGCGTGCACATGCCGCCGGGTTTTTCTTCCAGCAGGCGGCCCTTGCCGGGCGTGCCTTTCAGGTTGAGGCCGAGATCGATCCGCGTTTTCGTGGCCGCCGTGACGACGGCAAAGTTCTTCGAGCGGCGGAAGGGGACCGACGTCTTGCGCGGGCTGATCTCCACATCCTTGCCGAGCGAGCGGGCGAATTTCTCCAGTGCGTCATAGATCGGGCGCAGGGATTCCTTGCCCGTGTACTGGCCGGCCAGCAGGTCGTCTTCCTCTGCCTCGAAATCGCCCTTGGCGGCGTGGCAGATCATGTTGGCATAGCCATGGCCGACGCCCTGGGCTTTCAGCATTGCGACCTGTTCGCCATGCTTTTCCAGGCCGCTCTTTTTCACAATGGCAATCCATTGTTCCAGCGTCTTGCCGGTCTTTTCCGGCAGGTTCGCCTTCATGCTTTCCAGCATCTTGTCAGGTGTGCTTCCCATTCTATCCTCCGTATACGCCTATTCGTATCTGCCATAGGGCCAGTGTTCAATCTTGCAGCGCGACGGCACCGCCAGCCCGAGAACCGGGTTCAGCATCGCCACCATGCGCCCGCTCATCGCCGGCTTGCCGGTTTCCACCACCGCTTTCAGATTGTCCGCGATGAATTTCGATCCGGGGCCCATGGACTGTTCGGTCTTGGTGCCGGCGGGCACTTTCTCGGTGATGAGGGTGAACTCGGTGCCGCCCGGCACTTCCTTCAATTCGTAGATCACAGTGGCCGGCGTGTCCGGATACTGGGTGAATTTCATCGTGTGCGAATAACGGTGCGGCGGGGAGAACTCCAGCACTTCGCCGACCACGGTGGCGAACTTGCGGTTCTTCGTCACCATGCGCAGCGGCCGGCCGACGCCCAGCCCGTCTTCGGTGTCACAGACGGCGCCGAAGATGAAGGGCAAGACTTCGTCCGTCTTCACCAGCGTATCCCACACGATGCGGATCGGGGCGTTGATGGTGATCGTGTAGACGGAACGCGGCGCGAAGCCGGGCTCTGGCGCGGGGTCAGTCATCCTTGTTTTCCTCTTTTCTGGCGGCGGCTTCGGCCGCGTATTTGAGTTGGGTCACGCGGCTGGCGAACTGGCTGGTATAGCCGCCGAGCCAGCGGTCCTGGATCATCTGCAGCGGCACGGCATTGAGATAGAGGTGCCGGCTGCGGCCCTGTTTCTCACTGGTCACGAGGCCGGCCTGCTCCAGCACGGTGAGATGGTTCATCACCGCGATACGGCTGACATCGAAATGGCGGGCAAGCTCGCCCACCGGACAGCCCGGCTGGTCTCGCAGGATGTCGAGCATCTGGCGCCGGCTCTCATGGGCCAGCGCGTGGAAGACCGCGGACATGTCTTGATCGGTAATCATGTAATTACCTAATTACATATCTGTGCGTGAGTCAACGTCTTTTTTTCCGGCCGGAAAATTCAGTTGCGGACGATGGAAACGTTGACCAGGGCCGAGGCGTTTTCGAAGCCCGGCTCTGTGCTGGTCTCGTCGGCAGAGAGGAACACGATGCGGCCGCTGGCGAACAGGCAGCCGCCCTCGGGCAGCACCTGCTTGGTGCCATTCGCAATATTCGCAATGGAATCGGCGATGTGGACATAGACCTTCTTGCCGTTCACCCGGTCGAGGCAGAGGCTGAAGATCGGGACCACGCCGCCCGTGCCGGAGACGAAAATCGTGCGCGTGCCGCCTGCCTGCAGCTGGATGGCGAGGGAGGTGTCGTCCGAAGCCTGCGCCAGCGCCGGGTCGGCAGCGGCAGACAAGGCAAGGGCGGCAAGGGCGGGGCGGATCATGATGCGCGGGGCCTCCGGTGAAGGTCGCGCAAAAGCTCGCAGCATTCCCGGCCCGCGGCAATGGGGCGGCTGCCGTGCGGCCTGCACATCGCGCCATTCCCTGCTATATGTTCCTGATGAGT
>JAGQRO010000314.1 GCA_020425315.1 Hyphomonas sp.
CGCTGGCGTTCAAGGTGGGTCCAGGTCCGCACGAGGCGCGAACGCTCATACAGGATACGCGCCAGCTCAACCTGCAGCCGGCCTTCCTTGGTGCGCGCCCTCAGGCCGAAAATCTCAAGGATCAGGCCCGTGCGGTCGATCACCTTCACGCCGAGTTTGTTCTCGAGATTGCGCTGCTGCACGGGCGTCAGTGCACCGTCCACCACGGCCAGCGTGCAATTGCCGGCCTTCAGGTCCGCTTCCATCCGGTCGAGAATGCCGCCAGACAGGAGCTGGGCCGAATTCACCTGCCGGACATGTTCCGGGCGCAGGAAAGCAAGCTGGCAGCCCAAAGCTTCCACAAGGCCAGCCGTTTCCTCAATCCGGTCCTGAGACGGGCGGTTTGCCGGCGTGAACCACGGGATCACGACACCGGCAATTTCCGGCGCCGGCAGCCGGTCAATCATTTTGTCGGTCAAGCTGACCTATTCCTTGTCAATCTCTTCGTCGAAGAGTTGCACGGGCGCGCTCGGGGCGATTGTGGAAATGGCGTGCTTGTAGACCAGCTGCGGCGGGCGGCCATCGCCGCGCAGGAGCACACAGAAATTGTCGAACCAGGTCACGACACCCTGCAGCTTCACACCATTCACGAGGAACACCGTCAGCGGGGTGCGGGATTTGCGCACCGCGTTCAGAAAGGCGTCCTGAAGGTTTTGCTTTTTTTCTGCGGACATGACACGCGGTCTCACTGTTCTTGTTATGATCGCGGGCTAACGGCATTGGCAGCCTTACGCAAGGCCCCAGCCCCGTTACCCCCGCCAGAAACTGACAGAAATGGCCGGAATGACTGCCAGAATCTCCAACCTGCCCAACAACATGGACCCGATGGCCAATATTGAGGCAGCGTCGTTCAGCTGCACAGTGTGCCCGGAGACCATGCCGCCGGAATTGGTCAGGCAGCCAATTGCCAGACGGATCGCCGATTCGAAGTCCAGCCCCGTAAAGGTGAACAGGACCATCACGCCGAACACCGCAAGAACGTAGGCAATCAGGTAGACCCAGACGCCGATCACGCTGCGCTCGTCCATTTCCCGGTTGCGAAACTCGAACCCAAGGATCGACCTGCGGTAGCCGAGCTGACGGAATTCCACCCCCGCCCGGCGGGCGAGGACGATAAACCGGGCGATCTTGACGCCGCCCGCTGCCGACAGGGCGGACCCGCCAATCAGGGCCGGAAGCACCAGAAGCGGCAGCGGCACGGAATCGGCCGGGATTCCTCCGCTGAGCGGCAATCCGGACGTCGCCAGCGCCGACAGGGACCAGCCGAGTGCCGCCGCGGCCCGCAGCCCGCCAATCATGGCCGCAACGCCAAAGCCCAAGACCAGAACAGCGAACATTATCGCCTCGGGATCCCGCAGTGCCTGCAACGGCTTGCGGTCGCGCAGAGGCAGGGCAACCGCCAGGCCAAGCGCCCCTCCACACAGGCCGATCACCAGAATGATATCGGCGAAGGTGTTCGCATCGGCGCGGCCATAGGGCGCCGGGTCGACCAGTCCGGTGGTCCAGACGCTCACGGCGTCCGAAATCGCCCGCCCGGCCGACATGCCTGTCATGAGCAGGGCGAGATAGGTTACCGCAATCCCGATCCCGAGAATGATCACCACCCAGCGCGCCACTTTGGGTACCGCATCGAAAAAGCTGGATTCCGGCATGACGAACAGGACGCTGCGGTGAATGCCGGGGCCGCCAAGGTTCAGCGCCGCCAACACACTCGCAGCCGTGATCATGGAGGCCGCCCCGCCAAGGATGTGCAGCGTGCCCCGCCAGACGAGCAGGCTGGCCGGCCACCTCCCGCCTTCAACGGCGATGACGGACTGGCCGGTCGTCGTCAGGCACGCGGCTGCTTCATGGATGGCAGCGATCACGGAATCGTTCTGTACGCCGACGAGGAATGGCAGGCAGGCCGCAACAGGCGACGCCAGCCACCAGAGGATCACCAGGCCGAGGGCATCGGAAGGCCGGGCCTTCTGTTCCGGCCGGCCCGTCAAGAACAGGATACTGCTCGCCATGACCGTGATGCCGACGGCCATCGCGGCGAAGGCGAAGACCTGGTCGAACTCTCCGAAGGCCATGCCGGTCAGGACGGCCGGCAGGCAGCTTGCCGCCAGAACCAGCATCACCAGGGCCAGGACGCGGACGACGGATGCGTAATTCATCGGCTCAGAAGAAGTCCGGACTGACGCGGAAGAATTTCTCCACTTTCCGGACCATTTCTTCCTCATAGAAGACGATCAGCCGGTCTTCGGTGCGCACGACCGCATCCGGCCCGGCGATGATCACATCATTGCCCCGCACGATGGCGGCCGCGGTGACACCATCCGGCAAATCGTCATATCCGGTCGGCTTGCCGATCAGGGAGGAGGATTCGAGCGTCACGCCCTCGGCCACTTCCGCATGGCCGTCTTCCAGAGACTGCAGGCCGAGAATACGGCCCCGGCGCATGCGCAGCAGGATCTGTGACACGGTCAGCGCCCGCGGGTCCAGCACGGCATCGACACGCATGTCACGCGCAAGGCCCGCAAGTTCCGTGGCATTCACCAGCGCCAGCGTGCGCTTCGCCCCTGCCCGCTTGGCGAGGTTCGAGATGAGGAGGTTGGTCTTGTCGTCATTGGTGATGGCGACAACGAAATCGGCTTTCGCGGCGCCGGCTTCGGCCAGAATGTCCGGGTTCAGACCATCGCCCTGGATCACGATGGTGCGCTTGACGCCGGCAACGGCGGCATTGGCGCGTTCGGCGCTGTTCTCGATCAGCCGGATCCGCTTGCTGCTCTCGCGCTCCAGCGTCTGGGCGACGTAGAGCCCCACATTGCCGCCGCCCACGATCACGATGTGATCGGAACGTTCGTCATTGCGGTTGAAGATGGAGGTCAGCCGTTCGGCATGGGTGTCGAGTACGGCGATATAGGCACGGTCACCCGGCTTCAGCACGTCGCTGCCCTTGGGCGCGCGCACGGAGTCGCCCGAACCGATCCCGACAATCCGCGCCGACAGGTCCGGAAACAGGCCGCGGATCTGGTCGACTGCCGTATCGAGCAGCGGATTGTTCTCGGTGATTTCAAGGCCGAGCAGGCGCACCTTTCCGTGCCCGAACGATGCCGACATGATCGCGCCCGGCGTGCGCAGGCGCTGAAGGATCGCCTCGCCCACCTCGACTTCCGGCGAAATCACCATGTCGATGGGCATGCCTTCGCGGGAGAAGATGTTCTTCCAGGCCGGGTCGATATAGGACTGGTCCCGCACGCGGGCGATCTTGAACGGAACCGAAAACAGCGTGTGGGCGATCTGGCAGATCACCATGTTGATTTCATCGAAATGGGTGACAGCGATGATCATCTCGCAATCGGCCGCGCCGGCTCGTTTCAGCACGTCCGGATGGGCTGCATGGCCCGTGAAGCCGCGCACATCCAGATCGGTCGACACCTGATCGACCAGTTCGGGATCTTCATCGATGATGGTGATGTCGTGCTTTTCGCGCGCCAGTCGCCGGGCAATGCCATGCCCGACGCGGCCTGCACCACAGATGAGTACGCGCATCTCTCAGCCTTCCGCCGGCAATCAGCTGTCCTGCCGACTGAGTCCCGAAGCTACGCCCAAAGCCTTTAATTTTCTATGGAGGGCCGAACGTTCCATTCCGATGAATTCCGCCGTCCGCGAGATGTTCCCGTTAAACCGGGTGATCTGCAGGGAGAGGTATTCGCGTTCGAACTGTTCGCGCGCATCGCGCAGGGACAGGCCCACAAGGTCGACCGAACCCGCTTTCGGCGCACCATGGCCACCGGCAGCGGTATCGCGTGGCAGTTCCTCGACACTGACCGGACGGCCTGCATCAGAGGGCGACAGAATCAGGATCCGTTCCACCACATTGCGCAGCTGGCGGATATTGCCTGGCCAGTCCATCGACTGCAGGACGGCCATCGCCTCACCGGAAAACGCCCGCGGCGTGAGGCCGGAGGAATCGGCAATCCGCTCGATGAAATAGTCCACCAGGTCCGGGATATCGTCCCGGCGTTCGGCGAGCGAGGGCACGCGCAGCGGTACGACGCTCAAGCGGTAGAACAGGTCTTCGCGGAACCGGCCTGCCTCGATCTCCCCTTTCAAATCCCTCGTGGAGGAGGACATGACCCGCACATCGACGCTGACATCGGACTTTCCGCCGACGCGTTGGAAACGCTGCTCCGTCAGCACCCGGAGAATTTTGCTCTGCGTACCGGAGGGCATGTCCGCCACTTCATCGAGGAGCAGCGTGCCAAGGTGCGCTTTTTCGAACAGGCCCACACGGGTGGTGCGGCCTTGCGCATCCTCTTCCCCGAAGAGCGCGCTTTCCATCTGGTCGGGCGCGATAGTTGCCGCATTGACGACAACGAATGGCCCGCCCGCACGAGCGGAATTGCGATGGATGAGGCGCGCGGCGAGCTCCTTGCCGACGCCGGCCGGCCCCGAGATCAGGACGCGCGAATTCGTCGGCGCAACTTTTTCGATGGAGGCTCTCAGATTGATTGCTGCCTGGCTATTGCCGATCCATTGCTCATCGTCGCCGGCCCGGTTTTTGAGCGCGGCGTTCTCGTATTTGAGCGCCGCGGACTCGATGGCCCGGTCGATCAGGTGCAGCAGCCGGTCGGTCTTGAATGGCTTCTCGATGAAGTCATAAGCGCCCCGGCGGATGGCCGCGACGGCGGTTTCGATATTGCCATGGCCGCTGATCACGATCACCGGCAGGAGCGGGTCCAGCGACTTCAGATATTTGAGGAGCGACAGGCCATCCATCCCGCTGCCCTGGAGCCAGACGTCCAGCACTACGAGGCGGGGTGTCCGCACACGGACTTCCTCCAGCGCGCGTTCCGCGGTGTCTGCGGTGCGCACGGAATAGCCTTCATCTCCCAGCACACCCGCGATCAGCTCGCGGATATCGGGTTCGTCGTCTACGACCAGAATGTCTAACGCCATGGCGTCGGCTCCTCTACACGGACGGAAGTCAGGGACAGCATTTCAGCACCGGCCGGTTCTTCGGCGGGCGCGGTTGCTGCCAGGGCGGATGGATCATGCGGCGGCAGCCAGATGCGCACGCGCGCACCGCTCAGGCCGTCCAGCCGGTTTTGCAGCGAGATGGACCCGCCATGATCGGCGATGATCCGGTTCACGATGGCAAGGCCAAGGCCGGTGCCTTTCTCGCGGGTAGTAACATAAGGCTCCAGCAGGCGGTCGCGCACATGTTGCGGGAAGCCCGGGCCATTGTCTTCGATGGTGATCTCCAGGCCGCGCTCGTCGCCGGCCAGGCTGACGCGGATATTGCCGGAGACTTCGGCATCCTCCGGCATGCCCTCAATGGCCTCGGCGGCATTCTTGAGCAGATTGCCCACCGCCTGCCCGATCAGCCGCTCATCCCCATGATAGGTCGGCTGATCCGCCTCACACTCGAATTCGAATTCGATGTCCGGATAGACCACACTGCGCGAGAAGGTCGCTTCCTGGAGCAGCGCCTTCATGTCGAACGGCGCAACGCTCGGCTTCGGCATCCGGGCAAAGGAGGAGAACTCCTCCACCATGCGGCCGATATCCCCGACCTGACGCAGGATCGTCTCGATACATTTCTCGAACACGCCATCGGTATCGTCGATCTTGTCGGCATAGCGCCGGCGCAGGCGCTCGGTCGACAGCATGATCGGCGTCAATGGATTGCGGATCTCGTGGGCGATGCGGCGCGCCACGTCTCTCCAGGCCATTTGGCGCTGGGCGTGGATCAGGCGCGTCGTATCGTCGAAGGTCAGCACGCAGCCGCCAGCCGGGTCCGGCGCCGTCTTGAGACGGAAGTTCCGGGTCTCCCCATTGCGGTCCAGATCGAGCGAGGCATCGACCGGCGCATCGCGCTCCAGCGTGTCGCGCACATAGCGTTCGAATTGCGGCGCGAAGGTTGAGAGCACCTCCCCGGGCATGATCTCGTCGATGCCCAGAAGGTCTCCGGCAGACCGGTTGGCCAGCGTGACCGTCATGTTCGCATTCATGCGGATGACCCCGGCGCCGACTTCCGCCAGCAGTGTTTCCACGAACCGGCGGCGATCTTCCTCGTCCTCGCGGGCGCGGATCAGGGCATTGCGCTGTTCCGACAATTGCTCCGTCATCGCATTGAATGACTGGCTGAGCGCGTAGACTTCGTCCTTGGGGCCGCTGACGGGCACACGCACGGTCAGGTCTCCGTCGCGCACGGCATGGGCGGCCGAAGCAAGACGGCCGATCGGCCCGGTAATGCGGCCTGCTGCCTCAAGGCCCAGACGGCCTGCCAGCAACAGGATCAGCGCGGTGATCTGCGCATAGCCGATGGCGAAAATCGTCTGCAGGCGGCCGCTGCGGCGCTTGGCATTGTTGTAGAGCGCCAGCTGGTCCTCGGCGTCGTGCAACATGGCGAACAGGTTCCGGTCGATGGACTTGGCCGCATAGACATAACCATCGACCGGTTCGGAAATCCGGATCAACGCCGTCGCGACGCCCTTCGGTTCGTACAGCGTTGCCGCGACCAGGCCGGAACTCGCCTCCTCGAAATCGCTCGAAGGCGGCGGCAGGAGCACGGGCGTGCCCACGCTTTCCTCCGCGATGATCCCCTGGCCGTTCTTCTCGATGATGGCGATGGTCAGGAATTCGCGATAGGCGAGCGTCTGGCGCAGGCCTTCCGACAGGGCCGCAGAGGCGGCGGCGGCAAGATGGTCGTTGCCGCCCTCATCCTCGATGGCCGGCGCCGACAGCGTGCTTTTCACCTGCCGGGCGAAGCTTTCGACGTCATTGGCCGCAAGGCGCACATCGACATCGAAATTGGTGTTGAACGTGTCGACATAGTCCTGGAAAATCTGACGGTTCTTCTCCATCACCGCCTCGGTGCGTTCGCCCAGCCAGTTGTCGAGGCCGCGGGTCACCACAGCGCCGAGGAAGATGGCCACCACCATGGCAGGCACGAGGGCCGAAAAGCCGAACAGCATCACGAAACGCTGAGCCAGCCGCCCCTGCCCGGCATCGGCCGTGCGGCCCCGGATGGCGAGATATTCGCGCACCACGATCGCCGCGAGCACAAAGATAAGAACGAAATTGAGCGCCAGCAGCCAAGGCGTGGACCCCGCCGACGGATTGTCAGGGTTCACACCGGCAATGGTGATGAAGGTCGCGAAAACCGCAACGAGGGCCGCGATGATGAAGAGCCCTTCGAACAGGGCCCAACTCGCTCTCGGCGCATGCTGACTTAGCGGGTTCGACAATCCACTCGGCTCTGTTCAGGCCACCCCGGCCCGTTGCATTCGGGCCACAGCCTCGTGACCCCAGCGCAACACTGGTGCACTAAAGCCACAGTTTTCGTGCACGTCAAGCGGCGGAAGTCAGTCTTCCGCGATGCCGAGCGAGTTGATCTTGGCCCGCAACGTGTTCCGGTTCATGCCCAGCAGCTGGGCCGCCTTCACCTTGTTGCCGGCAGTCACCGACAGCGCGAGGCGGATCAGGGGACGCTCCACCTGGTCGATGACGCGGGAATAGACCGAGCTTTCCTCGTCCTCCCCGCTGGCGATCAGGTCGCCCATGACATGCCGGTGCAGCAGGGTTTCGACGTCCTTTTCGAAACCGCCACTGGCGCCCTTCTGCTCACTCGCCCCGGCGCGCAGTTCGCGTTCCACGTCGCGTAGCGTGATCGTGTCGTCCGGGCTCAGCACGGCAAGGCGCAGGACAAGGTTTTCCAGCTCCCGCACATTGC
>JAGQRO010000315.1 GCA_020425315.1 Hyphomonas sp.
GTCAGGTGGTCCAGCAGGCGGAATTCCTGGAACACCACGCCCACCCGGCGGCGCATGGCGGACAGCTGGTCGCGGGTCAGCCGGCTGGTCGGCCGCCCGAACAGGGAGACTTCCCCGCTGGTCGGCTTGTGGGCCAGATAAAGCAGTTTCAGCAGGCTGGACTTGCCCGCGCCCGAGGCACCGGTAAGGAAGCTGAAAGAACCCTGTTTCAGCGTCAGATCAATGCCGCTAAGAACATCATCCGATGTGTCGTAGCGGAGCGACACCCGGTCCAGTCGCACAGCAACATCGTCGAAAAGGTCGAGTCTCGAAAGGGTCATCGGCTCCGTCGATCGGCTCGGATGGCTGGATTATTGGGGCGAATTGCGGGAAAGACCAAGGATGATCCTCACCTGCCCGGAATGTCACACACAGTATTTCGCCGATGACTCAACAATCGGTGAAAGCGGGCGCACCGTGAAATGCGCCGCCTGTGGCCATTCCTGGTTCGTCGCGCCGGAGGGGGACGAGCCCGAAACGCTGCGCCCGGTGGCCCCGGCGGCGGCCCATGAGATCTACCGCGAACGGGTGCGCGAACAGCGCCGCCAGAAATCGCGCTTTGCCGCGCTGATGTCGTGGATCGTCATGGCGGGCGCCTTCTTCTCCATGGGCGTAGGCGCCATCGTGCTGCGCAATGACGTGGTGAAGGTCTGGCCCCAGGCGGCCGGCGCCTACAAGATGGCCGGCTTCCGGGTGAACCGGTTCGGCATCGAATTCGACGCCATCGAGCGCTCGCGCACTTTCAACGACACCGTGCCGGTGGTCACCGTGTCCGGCCGGGCGATCAATGTCGCCCGCTCCACCGTCCACACCCCGCTGGTGCGCGTGGACCTGAAGGACGAGCGCGGGCGCACCGTGGCCACACGCTATGGCCCGATCACCCCGGCGGTGCTCACCTCCGGCGGGCGCGGCACCTTCCAGGTCGTGCTGGAACAGGCGCCGATGGAGAGTTTCGAGATCGAATTGTCACTGGTCGACAAGGCCGGCGCCCCGCCCGCCGATGCCGGCCCGGCCGAAGACGCAAACACCTCAGGCAGCGAGACGGAATGAGCGACCTCCCGAAGATCGAGATCATCGTCCCCGAAGACGAGCTGATGGCGAAAATCGATGAGCTGGCCGAGCGCCTCGCCCCGCGCCTGGCCGGTGACTGGACCATCGTCTCCATCCTGATCGGGGCTACGCCGTTCACGGCCGATTTGATGAAGGCGCTGGCCCGGCGCGATGTCCATCCGATGCTGGATGTGATCTGGCTGGAAAGCTATCACGATGCACGCGAGAGCTCCGGCCGCGTCGCGGTGCGGGCAGACCTTTCGCGCCCGGTCAAGGATCGCGGCGTGCTGCTGCTGGACGATGTGTTCGATACCGGCCGCACGCTGGACTTTGCCAAACACCACCTCATCGCCAAGGGTGCCCGCGAGGTCATCACCTGCGCCCTGACGCAAAAGCCCTGGGCCCCGCGCGGGGAGATGGGCGTCGATTTCTGCGCCATTGACGCGCCCGGCCGCTACCTTGTCGGCTATGGCATGGACGATGCCGGCAAGTATCGCGGCCTGCCCTATATCGGCGCGCTGGACTGAGGGCGAGACCCTTCCGTAGGCGGATCAGTTCACCGGCAGGTTCTGGTTCAGGAAGTCGATGATCTCGTTGTAATAGGTCAGCTCCTCGTCTTCCGGCATGTAGCGGTGGGAGGATTCCTTCAGGGTCACCAGCTTGTAGGGCTTGCCCGCCTTGTCGAGCGCCTTGGCCATGATCTTCGCCTGCTCATAGTCGACGATGCCATCTTCCTTGCCGTGGATGATGAGCAGCGGCCGGACAACCCGGTCGGCATGGTCTGCCGGCGACACGGCCTTGATGGAGGCCTTGTCGGTCTTCAAATTGCCGATGCGCCTGGACCAGACTTCGTAGACTTCCGATTCCCGGCCCTCCTCGCGCCGCTCGCGTTCGAGGAATTTGACAAGGTCGCTGATCCCGGCCCCGGCAATGATGCAATTGTATTTCTCCGGCGTCAGCGTTGCCGCCGCCAGCGCCGCATAGCCGCCATAGGAATAGCCGAAGATGCAGGCCCGGTCCGCATCGGCGAGCCCGGCGGCGACAAGATGGTCATAGCCATCATCGATATCGCTCTGCATGGCGCGGCCCCATTGGCCATGGCCCTTCTCGACGAAGGATTTTCCGTACCCGGCCGATCCGCGGAAGTTCGGCTGGAACACCTGGTAGCCTTTCGAGACGAGGATCTGCACGTCGCGGTCATAATCGAAATAGTCGCGCTGTTCCGGCCCGCCATGCGGCATGACCACAAGTGGCGGATTGGTGCCTTCGGCCACATTTGCCGGCCGGGTGAGATAGCCGCGCAGCGCCAGACCGTCGCGCGCGGCATATTCGACCACTTGTGTCGCGCCGAAGGATTTGCCCTCCAGCCGGAACCGGCCGAAGCCGATCTGGATCGCTGTGGCCGTGTCGACGTCATAGACATGGTAGGATACCGGCTCGCGCGGACCGGTCGCCATGATCAGCCAGCGATTGCCGTCGCGGCTGGAATCCATCGGGATGACATTGGCTTCGTTGTTGAAATAGGCGTTGAGCGCTTTCAGGTGCGTGTCGGTCTTTTCGTCATTCATCTCGATGACCAGGCGGTCGTCGAAATAATAGATGCCCTGCAATTCCTTCGTGTCCGGATTGAAGAAGCCGTCCTCGATATCCAGCCGGTCGCTGACCCGGACCGGGTCCAGCAATTCATCCTTCTCGAAATCATAGAGATAGATGCCGGCAAACTCTTCCCCTTCCGGGCGGGCGGAGACATAATAGGTGGTCGCGGTCGGGCCGGGAAACAGGATCTTGAAATCCAGCGCGGCGCGGCTGTCGCTGTCATCATTGAGGCGGATGGTGCGCACCTTGCGCCATTTGATCTTGCCGTTCTGCTTGTCCTCGCGGGCGAACACGAAGGCGATCGTTCCGCGGTCATTGATATTGAGGCGGAAGGCCGGCTCGCCATTACGGTCGGTATACCAGGCATAGGTGTTGCCGGTGCCAAGGGCGACGCGTTCGAAACTGCCATCGGCGACATTCACCTTGAACAGGTCGAGATCGCCGTTCAGGCGCGCCGGCATCAGGATATGTTCCGGATCGTCCGGCAGGAAATCCACGACAGACCCGAGCGAGAAATTATTTGCCATCCTGTTGGAGTCACCGAACATGGCAGCCCCCTCGCGCGTCTTCCGGTCGATCGAGATGAGCCGGGTGAAGCGGCGCGGAATGGCGCGGCTTTTGTCGGTCCAGGTCTCGATTTCCTCGCGCGTCATCTGCCGGCCGAGGGCGATGTTCATATAGCCGCTGAGGGCCACAAGAATCCGGTCGTCTGAAGTCCATTCGATCCAGTTGACGAACATGTCCTCCAGCGATTGTGCCGGCGTCTGGGCCTCGGGATTGTCGAGGTCCATGATCACCAGCATGTCTTCCCCTTTGTTGCGCAGGACGCCGGCCAGGAACTGGCCGGAGGGCGAGAGTTCCGGGTTCCAGAAATCGGTCTCCGACAGGAAGTCCTCCAGACTGGGCGGCGGGGCGGCGGGCGTCTGCGCAGATGCGGGCCGCGGCGCCAGGGCCGCGCAGAAGACAAGGATCAGTAATGCTGCAAGTCGGCGCATACGAAGGTCCTCCCTTGGGCGCGAGACTGGCCGGGCGCGACAGCGCCGTCAACCTGAGATTGGGATCTCTTCGGGCAGTTCACAACCGGTGCTGGACGCCGGCCTAGATGCCGGCCCGGTTCACCTTGCAGGCATTGAAGCCGAGCGGCCCGCTGAATTCGGTCTTCCGGAACTCGGCCGGCGGCAGGTCCACAATCTCCCCGTTGAACCGGATGGGCGGCAGGTCGACCCGGAGCACCTCGCCTGCCGGCATGCTGAACGGCGCTTGCGCATGCAGAAGTATCCAGGGAGCATCCACCTTTCCGGCGGGCGTGCGGTCGAGCCGCATGACGAAATTCCCATGCGCGGTGTAGATATCCTCCAGCGCCTCCTGTTCGAACCAGGGCACGAACGGATACCTGTTCCCGTCGAGCTCCCAGACGGCGCCGGCCAGCGCCGAGATCGGCACGGTCCCCGCCGGGCCGTCTTCATTGCCGAGCAGGATCTCATCCCCGAGAAACTCGAATTCCGGCACACCGTCCGGGTAACGCAGATTGATCTCGATCTGCAGCGTCGGGCTGGCCGGGTCTGCATAGCCGATCCCGAGATCGATATTGGAATTGTGATTGCGCCGGCTGTTCCCCTCCGGGGCGTCCTGCACAAGATCCATCCGCACCGTGTCCGGCGGCGCGCCGCAGCCGCCGCTGTCATAGACGAAGCGCACGCCAGGCACCTCCATGGCCTCAAACATGACGCCGGACCGGCACCCGGCCAGCAGGGCCATCCCGACAATCGCACCCCATCCCAGTCGCATCGCCGCCATCCCTCAAATAAGTGATTGTTCACTATCACATAGGGTGGGCCGTGTCATCCGGAAAAGTCGCGGCGGATTTTCAGAGAATGGCGGGGATCACGCGATCCGGCGGGCGGTGGCCGTCGGCGAAGG
>JAGQRO010000022.1 GCA_020425315.1 Hyphomonas sp.
CAGTCTCCGGCTTCACCGGCATGTTTGGTGACGGTGACCGTGGCCATGGCCTCGTTCAAGGCGATGTCCTGCTGATCGGGGAAGGCGTGCCGGAGAACATCGATGTGGGCGATCATGGCGTCGACTCGGTCCCAGTCCCTGGCTTTGCTAGTACCGATGGTGACATTGACGGCGGCCATGGCCTCGTGAAGGGCGATGTCCTGATGATCGGGGAAGGCGTGCCTCAGCGCGTCTATGTGGACAAAAAGGGAGTCGACGTCGGACCAGGAATTCGCGTCGCCGAACATTCTCGTCAGGTCGACGGTAAGCTTTGAAAGAATATCCCCCGTCGAGGGCCGCTCCACAATCTCCGGCCATAGAAAGCCACGAGCCTTGAAACGTGTAGCAAAGTCGAGTGCGACGCGCAGGCTAAAGATGGCAGCATTGTCCCCTCCCAGTTCGAAGGCCGTATTCAGGAAGGCATCCATAAGCCCTTGGGCCTGCAGGCGGTCCAGGCGCCTCAGCACGAAATACTGGCCCAACAGGTCGGGTTCGTAGGGCCGGAACATATCCTCCGGATCCGGACTTCCCATCATCCGCATCGTGTCGTCCGATATGGCCGTGAGCCCTGCCACACCGGGTGCGGGCAGGAACTCGCCGAGTATGTCTTTCTTCTGCCGGAAGACCCCGGCAAAGTCCCCGCGCTTCAGGCCGAGGCACATTGTAGCGAGCGCCAGCAGGTTTTCGTGAAGTTCCAGCCGGTCGCCGGCGACGGGCTTCCAGCGCATGTCGCGGTCCCGCACGATAAGTCTCTCGAAGACGCTTTCCGCATCGAGATCGGCAAGGTAGGCGTCCAGATCCCCGGCGCCAGACTTCAAGTGTTCGACGGCAAGTTCCGCGATTGCCGCCCCAAAAAGAGGACGCGGGATAGGCAGAACATCTCCATCCTGAAGGCGCACCTTTCGCGGGTCAACGCGCATGACGGCCTGGAACAACGCATCGACATCGGGATCGTCCAATCCCTCATCGCGGAAGCGGCGGACCATTATATGGAGAACATGGGCAGGATGCAGCGGATCGATCCGCCAACCGCTTTCGTAGCGTTCGCGCCGGAAGCAATGTTCCCGTACGACCGGGCTTTCGCCGGGCAGCATCTCGCTCACCCAGTCGCCGGCTGCCTCTCTCTCCATCATCAGGACACGGACGGGCATGTCCGTGTCGCCGGCCAGCTTGTCGAGATAGGATAGCAGCCGACCGACCCTGGCGGGAGCCTGGGCAGGGTAGTCGATCACCAGAAGCGTGGGCCGGCGCGGGGTCCATCGGCCTTCGTCGAGCAGCTTGGAAAGTCCGTCCAGTGTCAGCCTTCCGCCGGTCCACGGCGCGCTGAGGCTGCGCACGAACTCCAGCGCAAGACGGGTTTTTCCGTCGCCGCCTTCGCCCGTGATCAACAGCCACTTGAACCGGTTCCGGGCGCCGCCAATGGTGCAGTCGCCCAGAAAGTGGCGCAGTTCATCCATCTCCTTGTCGCGGCCGACAAATTCGAATTTCTGGGAATCGTACCGGATCGCGTCGGCGATCGACCGGACGTCTTCCTGCAGGCTCCAGGTCAGGTTCGGTTCGGTGAAGTCGGCGAACAGGGCCGCGAGGTCATCCCGCAGGTCTTCCCGCAACCCTGATACGAGCGTCTCGAACTCCCCGGAAAGGCCGGCAATCGCCTGCCGGTTGTAGAGAGCCGTGATCACCTCCAGGCTCATTGCCTCGTCAGCCTGGATCTGCCCGGCCTCCGCCGGAGGCATTTCGTTGAGCAGCAGCGTCTTCAGATGGTTCCTGTCGCGGGCCTGACGGTTCAGGTTGAGCAGGGTCTGGAGGAAGCCGGCAATCTTCGGATTGTTGTCTACCATCGCCGCGAGCCGCGTACGGAACACGCCCTGGCCAAAGCCTGCGGCCGCGCCGACCGCTTTCCTCAGGCAGAAAAACAGCAAATGATTGGAAGGGGGCTTGCAGCCGGCACCTTCGAGCCCGGTGAGGCAGTAGGAGCGGACTTCGGGCTGTTTGAACAGTTCGTCGAAGCCACTTTCCAGAAAGCTGACGAGCACATTTTTCGGTTCCTGCTTGTCTTGATTTGTATCGTCAGTCACCCGGCATCCCCTGTTATGCGGATCAACGTTAGCGAACCTGTTGCGCATCGCAAGGGTTGGCGGAGCGGCGATCCTGCCCCGCGGTCAGGTTGTGGTGATATTGACTTCTGCCTGAAGGCCATGGGTCTTCTGGAGACCGGGCCCCGAGTGGCCGGGCAGGGAGGGTCAGGCCATGACGGTCGTGAAGGCCAACGGGATCGACATCAAGGTCGAAGAATACGGATCGAAGAAGGATCCGGCGCTGTTGCTGATCTGCGGCTGGTCGGTGCAGCTCACCTTCTGGCCGAAGCCGTTCATTCAGTCGCTGGTGGATGCGGGATACCGCGTCATCACGTTCGACAATCGCGATGTCGGCCTGTCGGAGAAGTTTCATCACCGCCCGGCGACTTATCCTTTCGCGCCGCATGTCATGGCCTCGCGCCTGTTGAAGCGGAAATTCCTCGTTGCCTACACGCTGGAGGATATGGCCGCCGATGCGATGGGCGTGCTCGATGCGCTGAACATTCCGCGTGCGCACATTGTCGGCCTCTCCATGGGTGGGATGATCACGCAGGTTGTGGCGGCGAAATATCCGGAGCGCGTGCGATCGGCGACGATCCTGATGTCGACCACCAATCGCCCCGGCCTGCCGCTGCCGCCGATGGACCTGGCGTTCGACATCTTTTTCCGTCGGCGCGGCCGCAATCCGTCACATAGCCTGCAGCGGACGCAGGATATCTGGCGGCGCATCCGCACGCAGGATGGCGGCTATGACGACGCCAATTTCGAAGAGGCCCTCTCCGCCACGATCGACCGGGCCTATTACCCGCCGGGGCGCCGGCGCCAGATGGAGGCGATCATGGCGACCGGGGATCTGCGCCGGTTCACGCGCCGCATCGTGTCGCCCACGCTGGTCATCCATGGCAGCGCCGACCTGCTGGCCCGCCCGCATGGCGGGCTGGATATTGCGGCGAATATTCCGGGCGCCCGCTTCGAGCTGATCGAGGGCATGGGGCATGACCTGCCGCCGCGCCGCATCGGGATGATCGCCGGCATGATTGCCGGTCACGCCAAGGCCGCGGATGCGCGCAAAACACGCCTGAAACGCGTGGCCTAGCGGTAGGCCTGCATCCGCTCGCTGGCGCTCGCCACGTCACAGGACATGATCAGGATGTCGTGATCCTCGCCATTGCGGTCGCGCACATGGTTTTTCAGCAGGGCTTCGGGCTGGAAGCCCATTTCCTCGAAGACGGCGCGGGCGCCGCCCTGGTCCAGCGTCATCTGGGCGACGATCTTTTCAAGGCCGAGGTCCAGCGCCTGAAGGAAGCTCTCCTGGATCATCATCCGGCCGAGCCCCTTGCCGCGCGCGGCCTCACCGATCAGCACACGGATTTCCCCGACATGCGGCGACCAGGATTTGCGGTCCATCATGATGGCCGACATGCCGACCAGCGCCCCGTCCTGCTCGGCCAGGAGGGCAATGCTCTCGCCGTCCTCGATACTGTCCAGCCAGGCATCCACCACCGGGCGCTTGGAAATGTCGCGGCGCAGGTAAAGCAGGTCATGCGCGGGCAGGGCACAGGCGAAGGCGTGCACCGCCTCGGCATCTTTCGCCACCGGCAGGCGCAGGGTGAAGGCCGTGTCCTTTGCCGGCACGGTCTTGGGGTATTCCGTCTTTGTCATGCAGACCTCTCTGAAAGCCAGTCATCCAGAACCGGCCACAGCCGGCCGACCGCGTTTGCGCCGCACACCAGGCTGACATGGCCGCCCTTGAGCACGATTTCCGTCTTGTCTTCCGAGCCGACCAGCGGGATCAGCGGCTTGCTCGCCTCCGGCAGGACGAGCGAGTCATGCTGGGCCTGCGCGTGGAAGATCGGCACGGTGATGTTCTTCAGGTTCGCGGAATTGCCGCCCACTTTGAGCTTGCCGGTGTAGAGGGCGTTGTCCCACATCAGCTGTTTGATCGTCTCGCGGAAATATTCGCCTGCCAGCGGCAGCATGTCGTTGGCCCAGCGGTCATATTTGCGGAAATTCTCGACGAAGCCGGTATCCCACATGTTCTTCCAGAGTTGCGCGCGCGAAGCGGGCTTCGAGCCGGGCTCGGTCATCATGAAGCCCTGCAGCACGAAGCCCGGCGGCACATTGCCGATCAGGTCGACCATCCGGTCGACATCGAAATGCTTCTTGTCGGTGGTGCGGGTGAACATGCCCATTTCACGGAAATCCACCGGCGTGGTGAAGCAGACAAGGTTACGCACGCCCCTGTTCTTCATCGAGGCGGTGTAGATGCTGGCCAGCACGCCGCCCATGCAATAGCCCATCAGCGTCACTTCATCCTCGCCGGTCTCGCGCAGCACGATGTCGAGGCATTCCTGGATGAAGGTCTGGGAATAATCCTGCAGCGACAGGGATTTCTCTTCCGGCCGGGGCGGCTGCCAGTCCATCAGGTAGACGTCGTAACCGGACTTCAGCAGGAACTCGACCAGGCTGACACCGGGCATCATGTCCAGCGCATAGGACCGGTTGGTCGTCGGCGTGACGATCAGGATCGGCGTGCGGTACACTTCATCCGTCATCGGATGATAGTGGAACAGTTGCAGCGTGCCGCGCTTGTGGATGATGTCCTTGGCGGTCAGGCCCACCGGCGGGTCCGGCGTGACGAAATAGGAAACGCCGTTGATGTTGCGCTGGATGGTGCGGTCCACCAGCTGGCGGATGCGGTCGCCTGTCGATTTGCTCTGGGACCTTGCCTCGCTCACCTCATGCTCCCGCGTTCCTTGTCCTTATGCGTCCGGCTTCTTCGCCCGGGTTTCGGATTTGGGGCGGCGCGTGCGGGCAGGGCCTGTCCGGGCGGGGCCAGCCTTCTCGGCCAACAGCTGGCGCAGCATGGTCTCGACCGAGATCATGCGCTCCTCAATGCGGGCGCATTGTTCGGCCAGGGTCACGATGTCGTCCTGGCTCGGCATGTTGTAGAAATGGAGGTTCTTGGCCATCCGGTCGGAAAAGCCCTTCTTCAGGGCGGCCTGGGTCGACACGGCAGTGTTCATCACCTTGCCGAAGCTTTCCGAGCCGAACACGGCCCGGCCGAGCACGTTCACGCGCTCTTCCAGCTGGACTATGGCCTTCTGGACCGGATCTTCCTTTTTCTTGCCTGCCACCGCGGCGCTCCCATTTGCAGTTTCCGTACACCGGGCCTTGCGCATGCAAGCCCGCCGCCAGTCTGCTTATGGAAGGTAAGGTAAACCCGTTGCGGGCAAGGTCAATCGCAGGTCGTGGCCTTACTTGTCCGGCTGGGGCGTGTAGCGCAGGTAGGGCTTAACCGTCGTGAAGCCCTTGGGGAAAAGCTTTTCGGCGTCTTCGCTCGACACGCTCGGCACGATGATCACGTCCTCGCCATCGGTCCAGTTGACCGGGGTGGCGACCTTGTAGCCGTCGGTCAGCTGCAGGCTGTCGATCAGGCGCAGCACTTCGTCGAAGTTCCGCCCGGCGCTCGGCGGGTAGATGATGGTGGCGCGGATCTTCTTGTTCGGATCGATCACATAGACGGCCCGCACGGTCACTTTCGGGTCCGCATTCGGATGGATCATGTTGTAGAGCGTCGCCACGGTCCGGTTGGGGTCGGCAATGATCGGGAACTGGACCGAGGTATTCTGGGTCTCTTCGATATCGGCGATCCAGCGCTTGTGGTCTTCCACGCTGTCGACCGAGATGACCAGCGCCTTGGCCCCGCGCCGGGCGAATTCGTCCTTCAGGCGCGCTGTATAGCCGAGCTCCGTGGTGCAGACCGGCGTGAAATCGGCAGGATGCGAGAAGAAGACGACCCAGTCGTCGCCCGCCCAGTCATGGAACCGGATTCGCCCTTCTGTCGTGTCTGCTTCAAAGTCCGGGGCGACATCGCCGATGAGAAGGCTCATCCAAACTACTCCTGATCTCTTGATTTCCGCCGCGAAAATGGTGCCTAAGAGAGGGTGAGCCAATGACCGGTGCCTGAAGGTGTCGATCAGAAAATCTAATCACCGGACCCGCCGATGAAGCGCCTGATCCTGATGCGTCATGCCAAGACCGAACCCTACGGGGAGGGCATCGACGATTTCGCCCGCGCGCTGACCGACCAGGGCCATTCCGATGCCCGCCGCATCGCCGAGGAAATCGTCGCCATGGGCTGGAGCCCGGAGCGGATTCTCGTCTCCACCGCCCGGCGCGCGCGGGAGACCTGTTCGGAGGCGGCCAAAGTGTTCGAGGGCGAGAAGGTGCGCCCGATGGAGTCGCTCTATCTCTGCGGCGTGCGCGGCCTTGCCGATGCGGTCGGCCAGAATGACGGGGCCGGCACGCTGATGGTGATCGGCCACAATCCCGGCATCCATGATTTCGCGCTCGACATCCTGCGCGATGGCGGCAGCCTTGACCATTACGCCTCGCTGCGCCTGTCGGAGAAATTCCCGACCAGCTGCGTCGCCATGTTTGAGCGCGAGGAAGACGGCCCGTTCCGTCCAGCGGCGTTCCGCCTCAGCGGCCTGCTGCGCGCCAAGGATTACCGCGAAGCCAGCGCCGACTGATCTTTCACCAGGTCAAAAAAAGACCGCCCTGCCGGGAGAGAGGCAGGGCGGTTGCGCATACGCGGGGCCGTTGAGATGGAGAGAGGCGCGGCACCCGCGCAGGGGGGCGGGGCCTAGTGGGCGCGGTCGGCTTTCCAGGCGGCAGTGAAGTTCGGATGGTCGATCGTGTGCGCCACCGAGGTCATCGTCTTCTTCTCGCAGAAGCTGATGGCGTAGTCCTTTCCATACATGAAGATGTCGGACTCGGTGGTGCAGCGCTCGGTGACCTGCGCTTTCACGCGCTTGTACTGGGCGTCGGCACCGTCCTGGGTTTCGAGCGCGGTGCGGTCGTACTGGACTTCCATCCGGAACGGTTCGGATGCGGCAAACGCCGGCGCGCAGGCGCTGGCGGCAAGGGCGATGGCGGCGAGGGGGCGGATCAGGGAACGGGTCATGGGGGCTGGGTCCTGCTTGCTTTGGGGGGAGGGAGGCGGCGCTGCCGGCCAGCTAGGGGGGAGGCTGGTCTGGGTATTTTGGCAGCGCCGCCGGGCTGGGTTAGTGCGCTTCGCGGCGGGAGAAGCGCTTGCGGCGACGGACGAGGAGGCTCTGACGATCCTTGCCGGGCTCGTCATTTGCCGGGCGGGAGAGCAGCGTCTTGCTGCCGGTCAGTATGGCGCGAGCCATGTGCGCGGCAGGCGCAGCAATCTCGTGGTCATTCTGGCGAACGCGGGGGGTCATTGTCTTGAGGTCCTTCTTTCTTTTGTGTCCCGGCGAGACCATCCCGCCGCCGACACAAACGATATAGACCGTCTATTATCGTTTTTCAATATTAAATTATCGAAAAAGAATAAATCCGAAAATTTCTGCTTGGTTTTCAAGGGGGTTCGGACTTGTTGTTTTTCGATATGGTGGCGCGGGGCGCCGCGACAAGTCCCTGAATGTCCGTTCAGGCGGGATTCTTTATATAGAGGCCTCCGCTGGCCGCCCTGGATGCACCCCTGGGTGCAGTTTCGGTCAACGCTATCGACCCCGGCAGCCACCCCGCAGTAACCTTTGTGACCCTGTTACAGGAAATTTTTCCAATCTTATCCGCAGGATAAGAGGGCCCCTTGTGCGCAAGGGTTAAGTGTTCTATATTTGTTCTCATGAGTGGATTACATGTCGTCTGGTTCCGGCGGGACCTCAGGGTCCATGACAATGCGGCGCTCGCGGCCGCGTTGGCCAGCGGCGCACCGATTCTGCCCCTTTATGTGTTCGAGCCGGGTCTCTGGGCCCAGCCGGAAGCCTCCCGGCGCCAGTTCGACTTTCTCATGGAATCGCTGACCGAGCTGGACGAGGCGCTGACCGAGCGCGGCGCCCGCCTCATCGTGCGCACCGGCGAAATGGTCGAAGTTCTGGCAGACCTTCACCGCCGCCACGGCCTGGCGGCGATCCATGTCCAGGCCGATCCCGGCACCGGCTGGGCGCGCGAGCGCGACAAGGCGGTGCAGCGCTGGGCGCTGCATGCCGGCGTTTCGCTGCGCGAGCAGGCCCAGCCCGGCCCCGCCAATTGGGATGAGGTCATGGCCCGGCCCCGCCACAAGGCGCCGGACCTGATCCCGGCGGCGAATGTGCCCTCGGCGCCCTGGCCCATTGCGGAAGATTTCGGCCTCAGGGAAGACGCGTGTCCGGGCCGCCAGACGGGTGGCCGTGCGGCCGGGGTGGAGCTGTTGCGGTCTTTTCTGGCCGGGCGCGGGCGCCGCTACCGCCAGGCGCAGGCGGGCCTTGCCGGCATTGAAGAGTCGTGCTCGCGCCTCTCGCCGCATCTCGCCTTTGGCACCGTGTCGGTACGTGAAGCCTGGCAGGCAGCGGCCCGGGCGCGCACCGCCTTTGCGCTCGATGGCGATACGACCTTCGCCGACTCGCTCGATGCGTTCCTCGATCGCCTGCGCTGGCGCGGCCAGTCGATCGAGGCATTCGGCCATGGCGCCCTGCTGACCGCGCCGCCCGATGGCCTGCGCCCGCCGGCAGCGGATGGCGATCCGCGGCTCGAAGCCTGGATTGCCGGGCGCACGGGATTTCCCTTCATCGATGCCAGCCTCCGCGCCCTGCAGGCGACGGGTTGGCTGCCGGTGCGGCTGCGCGCGCTGCTCGTCGGCTTCGCGGCCTGGCATCTCTGGATGGACTGGCGCCGCCCGGCCGAGCGCCTCGCCGGCCTGTTCACCGATTTCGAACCCGGCCTGCATTACTCGCAGGTCCACCGCCAGGCCGCCCTGACCGGCCCCGGCGCGCCGCGCATCTTCAATCCGGTGAAACAATCGCAGGAAATGGATCCCGCCGGCGCCTTCATCCGCCGCTGGGTGCCTGAACTCGCCGCCCTGCCGGCCCAGTACATCCATGCGCCGTGGGAGGCCCCGAAGGCCGAGCTTGCCCGCGCCGGCGTGGTCTTCGGCCAGACCTATCCGATGCGCATGCTCGACCATATCGCGTCCGCCCGCGAGGCCCGCGAACGCGTCGCCGCCCTGCGCCAGCCGGGTCCGTCGGCGCGGGACCTGGAAATGGCGGGCGCGCGAGCCGGGGTGCCGCGCAAGCGGCGCAGCCCGAATGCGCGCGGCAGGAAACCGGCCGCGCCGCTGCAGCTGAGCTTCGACCTGCTGCTGCCGCCACCCGCCTGATTCGAGAAAAATGGCTCGGGCACTCGCGCACAGCGCGTGTCATTACGGTTTCGCAATGAACTCAACCAGAAGTCGCTGGCGCATCCCGGTCAGGCGGCCTTTCTACCTGAATGGGTGGGGATGAGGCCTCGGTACAACCGGTCGGGCCGCAGCGCCGTGAGGCGTTGCGGGTTTTGCCGCCGGACGAACTGTTAGCCTACAGTGCCGGGTCCGGCTTCGCCCGCCGCGCGCCCGGCCTGTCGGCCCGCCAGACCCTGACCACCGGACAGCGCCGCGCCATCGCCCGCATGTTTACCCTCGCCGGACCCGTCCTTCTTGGGTTTCCCGGCCTTGCGATCCTTGTGGCGGCGATTGCTGCGTCCGTCTTTTTCCTGGCCGTCATCCTCCTCCGCCTCATCCTGCTGGCTGTGTCGATGTGGCGCCCGGCGCCTGCGCCGCCGGCCCCGAACCTTTCCCTGCTGCTGCCCGGCTACACGATCCTGATCGCCATGAAGGATGAGGCCGCATGCATCCCGCAACTCGCCCGCGCCATCCGCAATCTCGACTATCCGGAAGAGCTTCTGGACGTGAAGCTACTGATCGAGACCGGCGACGAGGCCACCCGCACGGCCATCCTCGAGGAGGCATGGCCGCGCCGCACCGAATTGGTCGTCCTGCCGCCGGGCCAGCCGCAGACCAAGCCGCGCGCGCTGAATTACGGCCTTGCCCGCGCCACCGGCGCTTATGTCGTCGTCTATGATGCCGAAGACCGGCCGCATCCCGGCCAGCTGCGCGCGGCGGCCATGGCCTTCGCCCGAGCCGGGCCGCAGACCGCCTGTCTGCAGGCGCCGCTGGTCGGCGTGCCCGCACAAGGCGGCTGGCTGGCACGGCAATGGGCGCTGGAATACGCGATCCAGTTCGGCCTCGTCCTGCCGGCGCTGGCCCGGCTCGGCCTGCCCATCGCGCTAGGCGGCACGTCGAACCATTTCCGGCGCACCGCCCTGGTCGGAGCAGGAGGGTGGGACGCGTGGAACGTGACCGAAGACGCAGATCTCGGCCTGCGCTTCGCCCGGCTCGGCTGGCGCGTCGGCACGCTTTTCTCGCCGACGCTGGAGGCGCCGCCGGAACGCGGCAAGGTCTGGCTGTCCCAGCGCTCGCGCTGGCTGAAGGGCTATGTGCAGACCTGGCTGGTGGTGATGCGTGATCCGGCGGGCACGATCGGCTCTCTCGGCCTGACCGGATTTGCCGCTGTACAGCTGACGCTCGGCGCGGCGATCCTGTCGGCGCTGGTGCATGGGCCCTGGGCGCTCTGGTGCCTTGCCTGCGCACTGAGCCCCGACCTGCAACTCGGCCCGGCGGGCATCGCCGGTCTGGTGCTGGCTCTCGCCACCGGCGCGCTCTCGGCGTTGGCTGCGCCCGGCCGTCGGGGCTGGGCGCGTCTGGCCGACATCCTCACCCTGCCACTCTACTGGCCGCTGCAGACCCTTGCCATGATCCGCGCCCTCTGGGGCCTCGTGCGCCGCCCGCACTATTGGGCGAAGACTCCGCACAGTGTCTGACCCTGCGACAGAGCTTGGCGCGGGCCCGCCGCGGGCCTAGGGTTCACCGGCATACATTCACACAAAGGGAGACCGAGATGGCCGATACCGTCGTCGACGAGCTGGAGACCTTCCGCGCCGAAACGCGCGAATGGCTCGAAGCCAATTGCCCGCCCTCGATGCGCACGCCGATGAAGGACGACGAGATCGTCTGGGGCGGGACGCGCGAGAAGTTCAAGAACCCGGAAGCCAAGGTCTGGCTGGAGCGGATGGCCGAACGCGGCTGGACCGCGCCGCAATGGCCGAAGAAATATGGCGGCGGCGGCCTAACCGCCAGGCAGGACCGCGTGCTGCAGGAAGAGATGCGCCGCATCCGCGCGCGCGCGCCGCTGTTCTCCTTCGGCCTCTGGATGTTTGGCCCGGCTCTCCTGGAATTCGGCAATGAAGAACAGAAGCTGCGCTTCCTGCCCGATATCGTGCATGGGCGCACCCGCTGGTGCCAGGGCTATTCCGAGCCGGGCGCCGGCTCCGACCTTGCCGGCCTGCAGACGCGCTGCGAGGACAAGGGCGATCATTACCTGATCAACGGCCAGAAGGTGTGGACCTCCTATGCCGACAAGGCCGACTGGATCTTCTGCCTCGTACGCACCGACACAAGCGTGAAGCATGAAGGCATCAGCTTCATCCTGTTCGACATGACTTCACCCGGCGTCGAAGCGCGGCCGATCCTGCTGATCTCCGGCGAAAGCCCGTTCTGCGAAACCTTCTTCACCGATGTGAAAGTGCCGAAAGACCAGTTGGTCGGCGAAGTGAATGGCGGCTGGAAGATCGCCAAGCGCCTCCTGCAGTTCGAACGCTCCTCAATCTCGGCGGCCGGGTTCGGCGGCACCGGCGGCTCCGGCATCCTCAGCCCGGAAGACTATGCCAAGCAGACCATCGGCACGGACGAGGAAGGTCGCATCCTCGATGGCGACCTGCGCGCGCGCATCGCCGACCACAAGATGTATGCCAAAGCGTTCAGCCTGACCGTGGCGCGCCAGACCGAACAGGCCAAAGCCGGCCAGGCGGTGAGCCACACGGCCTCGATCCTGAAATACGGCGCGGCCAAGATGAACCAGGACCGCTGGGAACTCACCATCGAGGCGCTCGGCTCCGAAGGCCTCGGATGGGCAGGGGACGGTTTCGACAAGGGCGGCCTGAAATGCACCCGCCAATGGCTGCGCTCGAAGGGCAATTCCATCGAGGGCGGCACCAGCGAGATCAACCTCAATGTCATCTCCAAGCGCGTGCTTGGACTGAAAGACCATCAGTAACCGGACGGAAGGAACGACCGACATGACTTTTCTTCTGACCGAAGACCAGGAAATGCTGCGCGATACGGCCATGGCCTTTGCGCGCGATGAGCTGCCGGTGACGCATCTGCGCGACCTGCGCGACAGCGGCGCCAATGGCAAGGATGCGGCCACCCGCCAGAAACTGGCCGAGCTTGGCTTCTTCGGCGTGATCGTGCCGGAAGAGCCGGGCGGGGAGACTTTCGGCCTTGTCGGCCTGGGCCAGATCCTCGAGGCGCAGGGCCGCACACTGGCGGCGACGCCGCTGTTGCAGACGGCGCTCATTGCGGCGAGCGCGCTGCAAATGGGCGGCAGCCCGGCGCAGCAGGCCGAATGGCTGCCGAAGATCGCCGCCGGCGAGGTGACCTTTGCCCTCGCGCTCGACGAGGCAGCGCATTTCAGCCCGCTGTCGATCGCGACCGAGGCCGAGACCAATGGCCAGGGCTACACGATCAATGGCGAGAAACGCTTCGTGCCAGATGGCCATCATGCCGACATGCTGATCGTCGTCGCGCGCACGTTTGGTGAGCCGGGCGACCGACACGGCCTGTCACTGTTCCTCGTGCCGGCGAACGCCAAGGGCGTGTCGGTGCAGGAGCTCGAAACCGTGGACAGCCATGGCGCCGCACACATCACGCTGACCGATGTTGTGGTGAAGGGCGATGCGCTGCTCGGCGCAGCCGACCAGGGCGCGGACATCCTTGAGCCGTTGCTCGACCGGGCGGCCATCGGCCAGGCCGCTGAGATGCTCGGCTCGGCGCAGGCCGCGTTCGACATGACGCTGGAATATCTCAACAACCGCAAACAGTTCGGCCAGCTGATCGGCTCCTTCCAGTCGCTGCAGCACCGCGCCGCGAAGATGTTTACGGAGCTGGAGATGACGCGCTCCTGCGTCGCCGCGGCGCTTGCGGCCGCCGATTCCGGCAAGAGCGATGTGGCCGAACTTGCCAGCCTCGCCAAGGCGCGGGCCAGCGAGCTTGCGCATCTTGTCTCGAACGAGTGCGTGCAGATGCATGGCGGCATCGGGATGACGGACGTCGCCGATCCTGGCCTCTACATGAAGCGCGCCCGCGTACAGGAAGCCATGTATGGCTCGGCCAGCTGGCACCGCGACCGCTATGCCCGCCTGAACGGCTACTAGGGCAGGGGCGCACCAGACGCGCAAAACAAAAAAGCCGGGCTGGAATGACCAGCCCGGCTTTTTCCGTTTCCGGAAGGATCGCTTATTTCAGCGCAGCGCCTTTGCGCAGGGCCTTGGCGATCAGGTAGTAGACCACCGGGCGATGCTTGGCGCGCACGGAGCGGCCATATTTCTCGATCGCGTCGGCAATGGCGGCATCGGCCTTGGCGGCGTCGGCAACGCCGAGCTTCTTGGCGATGAAGGTTTTCTTGATGCGCTCCAGCTCGTCTTTCTGCGAAGCAGCGACGGTTGCGGAGTCGGATTTGTAGATGGACGGACCGCAGGCTTTCACGGCGCCTTCGAGCAGCGCCATGTCCGGACGGGCCTCACCGACTTTTTCTTTCAGGTCGGCGATGTACTTTTCCATCAGCACTTCTTTTTGCGACGGCGCCTTGGCCGGCGCAGCCTTCACAACTTTCGGTGCGGTGGCTTTCTTGGCGGCCGCTTTCGGGGCGGCGGCTTTCTTGGTCTTCTTGGGCTTAGATGTTTTTGCCACGGGAGTGTCTCCTCTATGGGCCCGGCGGACGGGCGTGATTTCTGGTTACGCAGCGACTGGTCACGAATCAAATTGATCCATGAAAAGACCCAAGCCACGTTTTCCACAAGGAAACAACCCTTGTGAATCAGGAAATGCGGATTCTTCCGAGATTCAAAAACTTCGTATACGGACATTTATCCATGGCTGTTAGATCCAACGCCAGATGCGTGGGGCCGTTCAGGTGTGTTGAGTGACGGTGAGGGTGTTGGCGATCCATCGCACCATGCGATAGCGGTTATGGGCGGTGCGTGTGACGCGAATGCCCGAAAACAGGGCCTTTCCCGTATTCGGGCGCAGGGCTAGTCTGACAGCGAATCGGGAAACGGGCGGGAGGCGCTGGAACCCCATGTCACGCTATGCGGCACTGATCATTGTTGCGGTCATCTTTGTAATTGGTGTGGTGTTCTGGAATTCGGGCTCGGTGGCACAGATCGCGGCCATCCTTGGCGGCATGGTCACGCTGCTCGGCATCACGGACCTTTTCCAGAAGAGCCACACGCTCTGGCGCAATTATCCGCTGATCTCGCGCATCCGCTGGATCGCGGAGGAATTGCGTCCCTTCATCCGTTCCTATGTTGTCGAGAGCGAGACCGAAGGGCGGCCCTTCAACCATGAACAGCGCGCGATGATCTATCGCCGCGCCAAGGACGTGACCTCGGTCGAACCCTTCGGCAGTCATCTCGAGATCGACAAGCCACCTTATGAATGGCTCGCCCATTCGATGGGCGCGGTGCATTGCGAGGAAACCGATCCGCGCGTCAGGGTCGGCGCGCCCGGCACGGCGAAGCCCTATTCGGCGAGCGTCTTCAACATTTCCGCGATGAGCTTCGGCTCGCTGGGCGCCCATGCGATTGAAGCGCTGTCGACCGGCGCGAAGATGGGCGGCTTCTATCATGACACCGGCGAAGGCGCGATTTCGCGATACCATCGCAAGGGCGGGGCGGATCTCGTCTGGGAACTGGGCTCTGGCTATTTTGGCTGCCGCGCCGCCGATGGCGGGTTCGATCCGGAACGCTTCCGCGACACCGCCGCCGACCCGCAAGTGAAGATGATCGAGATCAAGCTGAGCCAGGG
>JAGQRO010000316.1 GCA_020425315.1 Hyphomonas sp.
AATAACTGACCAGTCAGTTATTTATGTACCATGAAACGCGCCCGCACCGACGAAGCCAAGGAAGACCGCCGCGCCGCCCTGTTGAAGGCGGCGCTGGACACTTTCTATGAGCATGGCTTCCGCGCCGCCCGGATGGACGATATCGCCCGGCGCGCCGGCGTCTCGAAGGGCGCGGTCTATCTCTATTTCGACTCCAAGGACGCCCTCTTTGAGGCGCTCATCGAAGACCTCGCCACGCCCAATATCGAGCGGGCCGAGGCGATCATGCGCAGCGCGCCCTCTTTCGACATGGCGGTCACGCAGTTCGCTGCCTTTGCGCCCTACATGCTGCAGGAGACGGACCTTCCGAAGCTGATGAAAATCCTCGTCGGCGACAGCCAGTTCTTCCCGGACGTCATCAGCAATTACCGCCGCAATAACCTCGAACGCCTCATCGGCGCGCTGAAAACCCTGCTGACAGAGGCCCATGCGCGCGGCGAGATCGACGCGCCAGACGCAGACCTCACAGCCCGCCTCATTGTCGCGCCCATGGCCTTCGCCGGCATGTGGCAGGCCGTCTTCGGACGCGACCCCGAGGCCGCGATGGACCTGCCCGCCCTCTTCGCCCTGCACGCCGCCAACATCCGCAAGGCCCTTCGGCCGGAGGCCCCCGAATGACCCGCTCCTTCCCCGCCCTGATCCTCGGCGCCCTGCTGCTTGCGGCGTGTTCACAACAGGATGGGCCAAAGCCCCATATCGGCTATGTCGAGGCTGACTGGGTCTATGTCGCCGCCCCGCAAGGCGGCTGGATCGTCGGCCAGCCTGTGCGCGAAGGCGACAAAGTGCAGACCGGCGACCTGCTCTTCCGCCTCGACGAGACCGCCCAGGAAGCCGCCCTAGCCGAGGCCGAGGCCCGCATCCGCCAGAGCGAGGCGGAAGTGCGCAACCTCTCCACCGGCGCCCGCACCGCCGAGATCCGCGCCCTCGAAGCGCGCCTCCGCGAGGCTCAGGCCCGCCTCACGCAGGCGATCGCGGAGCGCGACCGGCTGACCCCGCTCATCGAAGACGGCATTGTCGCTTCCTCCCGGGCCGATACGATCGAGGCCGAAGTCGACGCGGCGAACGCCTCTGTGGACGCTCTGAAGCAGGACATCGCCGTCGCCCGCCTCGCCGCCCGCCCGGCCGTGCAGGATGCTGCAGCGGCTGCAACAGAGTCCGCCAAAGCCGCCAGCGAATCCGCCACCTATTTGCTCCAGCAACGCTCCATCGTCGCGGGTATCGACGGCAGTGTGGAAGACATCTTCCTGCGCCCCGGCGAGTATGCCGTGCCCGGCGCGCCCGTGCTGGCGCTGCTGCCACAGGACGGTCTGATTGTGCGGTTTTTCGTGCCGCAGGCGGAGCTGCCCTCGATCCGCCTCGGCACCCCCGTGCGCATCGTGGCGGATGGCCTCGGCGCGCCGTTTGAGGCGCCGGTCAGCTACATCTCCCCGCAGGCGGAATACACCCCGCCCGTCATCTATTCCCGCGACGCCCGCCAGAAGCTCGTCTTCGCTGTCGAAGCCCGCGTGTCCGCCAGTTCCGGCCTGCATCCCGGCCTGCCCGTGGAGGTCGCCTGGTGAGCATAGACCTTGCCATCGATGTCCACGGCCTCGGCAAGCGCTTCGGAAAGAAGGTCGCCGTCTCCGGCGTCGATCTCCAACTGCCGCGCGGCGAGGTGTGGGGGTTTCTCGGCCCCAATGGCTCCGGCAAGACCACTACGATCCGCATGATCTGCGGCCTCCTGAAGGCCAGCGAAGGCAGCGGCACGGCGCTCGGTTTCGACATCCTGAAAGATGCTGACAGGATCAAGGCGCACACCGGCTACATGACCCAGAAATTCTCCTTCTGGACCGACCTGACCATCCGCGAAAACCTTGAATTCGTTGCCCGGCTCTACCGCCTGCCGCACATGCGCGAGACGGTGGACAGCACGCTGCAAGGGCTCGGCCTCGCCGACCGGCAACACCAGCTCGCCGAAGCGCTTTCCGGCGGCTGGAAACAGCGCCTCGCCCTTGCCGCCGTCACCATGCACCACCCGGACCTCCTGCTGCTCGACGAGCCGACCGCCGGCGTCGACCCGCAGGCGCGGCGCGATTTCTGGGACGAGATCCACGAGCTGTCCTCGCGCGGCATGACTGTGCTCGTCTCGACCCACTACATGGACGAGGCGGAGCGCTGCGACCGCATCGTCTATCTCGCCAACGGCCACAAGGTGGCGGAGGGGACGGTCGCGGACATCGTGCACCGCTCCGGCCTCGTCACCTTCCGGGGACAGGGCACTGGCGTACGCCGCCTGGCGGAGAAACTGAAAGGCCTGCCCGGCCTCGACCATGTCGCCTATTTCGGCGCCGCCCTGCATGTGTCAGGCCCGGACGCAGACATTATCCGCGCCACGATCACCCGGGAAACCAGCGGTGACGTCACCTGGGAACAGGTGGACCCCAGTCTCGAAGACGCCTTCATCGCCCTGATGGCCGATGCCGGCACTGACCGGCGGGAGCATGCATGACCAGCGTGCTCGTTTCTCTCAACCGCATCCTTGCGGTCTTCCTGAAGGAAACGGTGCAGATGCGCCGCGACCGGCTGACCTTTGCGATGATGCTGGGCATTCCGCTGGTGCAGCTCGTCCTGTTCGGCTTTGCCATCAACATGGACCCGCGACACCTGCCCGCCGCCGTGCTGGTGGAAGAGCAGACGCCAATCGTGCGCACGCTCGTCAAATCCCTGGAAGCCTCTGAATACTACGATTTCATCCTCGAGACGGACGATCCGCGCGAAAGCACTGATTTGCTGGCCCGCGGCGAAGTCGCCTTCGTTGTCAGCTTCCCGACCGGCTTCACGCGCGACCTCATCCGGGGCGACCGCCCGCAGATCCTGATCGAGGCCGACGCCTCCGATCCGGCCGCCGCTTCCAACGCCATCGGTTCGGCCAATACGATCCTCACCCGCGCCCTGAACCGCGAACTGAAGGGCGCGACCGCATCGCTCGCGGCCTCGCCGGCGCCGTTCGAACTCGTCGTCCTGCCGCGCTACAATCCGGAGGCCAAGACCGCCTACAACATCGTGCCGGGCCTTCTCGGCGTCATCCTCACCATGACGCTGGTGATGATCACCGCCATGGCGATGACGCGGGAATCCGAGCGCGGCACGATGGAGAACCTCCTCTCCATGCCGGCCCGGCCGTTCGAGGTGATGCTGGGCAAGATCCTGCCCTATGTCGTGATGGGGGCGATCCAGACCGGTGTCATCCTGCTGGCGGCAAGGCTGATCTTCGATGTGCCCTTTGTCGGCTCGTTCTGGGTACTGGTGCTCGGCGTGACCATCTTCGTGATCGCCAACCTCGCCGTCGGGTTCACTTTCTCCACCATCGCCAAGTCGCAGATGCAGGCGATGCAGCTGACCTTCTTCTTCTTCCTGCCGTCGATCCTGTTGTCGGGCTTTATGTTCCCCTTCCGGGGCATGCCACATTGGGCGCAGATGATCGGCGAGGGCCTGCCGCTGACGCATTTCCTGCGCGTGGTGCGCGGCGTGATGCTGAAGGATGCAACGCTCGCCCAGTTGCAGGCGCCGATGCTGGCCATGTGCGCGTTCACGGCGGTGATGATGCTGATCGCCATGTTGCGCTACAGGCGTACGCTGGATTAGGTCCTCCCTGACGCCACCTGCAGGGCATTCGTCCGACGGGATGAGGGAACGCTGAATTCGGGTTTGGCCAAGAGCGCACAATCGCGCATCATTGAATTCAAGCCTCAAGATGCGATTGGGAAACGCCGTTATGCAGAGCCTCACAAACACCGGCCATACGCACTACGGCCTGGTTGCATTGGTGTTCGGGTTTTTGCTTCCGGCCGGTCCGGCATCCGCGCAGGCCCCAATCATATTTTCTGATGGGGTGCCCAGTGTGACTGTGTCCATTACCGGTATGGACGGCGAGCAGGTGGACGCGCCTCTGATCCTGGACAGTGGGGCTGAAATAATCGTGCTCGATCAGAAACTCGCAGAGAAGGCGAAACTGCCTCTCGTCAAGCAAGTTAATGTCAGCGGCGGAACCGATGCCCGCTCGGAAGCCGGGATTCACCTTGCGAGCAAGATCGCCCTCGGGGAAAGCCAGGTCGACAATACGCCGGTCCTGATGATGGATATGGCATCGCGTGGGGGGCCATTTGAGGAATATGTCGACGGAATATTCAGTCCGACTGCTTTTGCGCCATCACTGACCAGGATCGATTTCGTCAGCAAAATTGTTTGCATCTTGCCTCCGGAGGATTTTCCGGATGACGAGGCCTCCGATTACACTGATGGGGCGCATGGCGGACTGCCGCAGGCAAAAATCGCTCTGGGAAACCGCGAGTTCATGGCGGTAATCGACACAGGCGCTCCAGACCTGGTGATTCTGCCAACAAGTTTTGCGGAAGATCTGCCCTTGAAGACCGCCCTGATCGAGAGCGGGAAGTCGCGATCCGTAAATGACGAGAATACCGCATTTCAGGCCCAGCTCGACGGTGCGCTGGAGATTTCCGGCCGCCGGTGGGAATCGCCATTACTTACATTCGTCGAGGACCAGAGCGGACTGGCGCTGGGAATGGGCGTCCTGGCCGGTGCTCGTCTTACGCTCGATCCCGCCAACCAGCGCGCATGGCTCGAATGGCCCGACGGCAAAGATTGCAGCAGTTGCCAGCAATGATTGAAATATTGGAGCGGGCGATGAGCTTGGTAGTCCGCGTTTTTTCCTTATTTTTCAATACAATAAGCACGCGTCGAAGGAAAGATTGTTACACAATTTGATACACAATTGTTGCACGTAGCTTTGCCAATCCAGCGTGAATCGCGCTTCTTGTCCGGTAATCATCCCATTTTTAAGCGGCCGGATTGCTGGACTTCACGCGGCAAGTTTCAGTTTGGCTGCGCCTGCCTCCGGCTCATGGCGGGTGTGATCCCGCCGATGCCCCTGTTCGGGCGCTGGTTGTTGTAAGTCCATAGCCACTTGGTTGCGTGGTCCCTGACCTCCTCGATTGTTCTCCAG
>JAGQRO010000317.1 GCA_020425315.1 Hyphomonas sp.
CGGCCGACATCTTCCTCGGCGTGCCTTTCAACATTGCGTCCTATGCGCTGCTGACGCTGATGATGGCGCGCGCCACGGGCCTGAAGCCCGGCGAGTTCGTGCACACATTCGGCGACGCCCACCTCTACCTGAACCATGTCGAGCAGGCGAAGCTGCAGCTCTCGCGCGAACCGCTGGCCCTGCCGACCATCAGTCTCAATCCCGACAAGACCGATCTCTTCGGCTGGGAGTATGAGGACTTCAAGGTCGAGAACTACAAGGCCCACGCCCATATCAAGGCGCCGGTGGCGGTTTAGGCGAAGCAGGAATACCTCACCTCTCGCACGTAAGTCCGCAGGTGCCTGCGCAGGCAGGCATCCATGGGCCAGACTTTGCCACATGCAAAACAGGAAAGACTTGTCCATGGACCCCTGCCTTCGCAGGGGTCTGCGGCAACACGGGCCTAATCGTCCTGCAGCGCCTGCCAGGCTGTCCAGGCTTCGGCGGCGTACATCAGGCCCGGCCCGCCGCCCATATAGATGACCATGCCGAGCGCTTCGGACACTTCGGCATCCGTGGCGCCCATGTGTTTCAGCGCCTTGGTGTGGAAGCCGATACAGCCATCGCACTGTTTCGCCGCACCGATGGCCAGCGCGATCAGGCGCTTGGTCTTGCCATCCAGCGCGCCGTCGGCCAGCGCCGTCTTGGCCATGGCGGTGAATTTCGACACCGTATCCTCGGTATCGGTCTCGCACAGGCCCTTGATGCCCTTGTTGATGGTGGCGGTGATGGCGCCATAGTCTTTCGCACCCGGTTTCATTCGCACTCCCCTGCGTCTGTCCGGGCCCTAGGTGGAAGTCCGGGCGGCCGGCAGCAATAAGGGATTGTCCTGAGCGCCGGCGCCTCTACCCTGCCGCCATGTGCGGACGCTTCTTCCGGCATGAGGTGACGTGGGCGGAGTATCATGCCGCCCTGTCGATCATTCCGCCCCTCGGCGTCGCCCCGCCGGAGGCCGCCTACAATATCGCCCCGACGCAGTATGCTCCCATCGTGCGCCTCGCGCCGGAAGGGGAAGACATTCCCGCCGGACAGCGCCAGATGGCCCCGGCCATGTGGGGCCTCGTCCCCTCCTGGTGGCACCAGCCGCTGAAGGAGAAGAAATTCTCCACCTTCAATGCCCGGGCCGAGACGCTGGACGAGTCGAACACGTTCCGCGGATCCTTCCGCCACCGGCGCTGCCTCGTGCCCGCCAGCGGCTTCTATGAATGGACCGGCGCGAAGGGCAGCAAGACGCCGTTCGCCATCGGCCTTAAGAACCGGCGCTGGTTCTGTTTCGCCGGCCTGTGGGACCGGGCGATGATCGACGGCTCCGAAATCGACACGTTCACAATCGTCACGACGACGCCGAATGACCTGATGGCCGGCCTGCACACGCGCATGCCGGTGATCCTCGACCCGGCGGATTATTCCCGCTGGCTGACCGCGCCGGCAAAACAGGTGCGCGGCCTGTTCGAGCCCTTCCCCACTGACGCGATGCAGGCCTGGCCGGTCGGCCCGGCGGTCGGCAATGTGCGCAACCAGGGCCCGGAGCTGATCGAGGAGGCCTGAGCGGCCCCTTCACCCCTGCCGCGAATGAGATTGCCGCCAAGGGAGAATTCGACCAATCTCCCGACATCGACCGGACGTAATATCCGGCCAATCGTATCTGGGAGGGTACACGACAATGAAAATCTTTATCGCGGAACTCATCGGCACGATGACCCTGGTCCTGTTCGGCTGCGGCTCTGCCGTGCTGGCGGGCGGGGAAGTCGGCCAGCTGGGCATTGCCTTTGCCTTCGGCCTCTCCATCGTGGCCATGGCCTATGGCATCGGGCCGATTTCGGGCTGCCACATCAATCCGGCGGTCAGCTTCGGCGCCTTCGTCGCCGGGCGGATGACGCCGAAGGAAATGCTGACCTATTGGGCCGCCCAGTTCATCGGCGCGCTGATCGCGGCCGGCATTCTCTACCTGATCGCGTCCGGCCGGGCCGGCTATGACCTTGCCACCAATGGCCTCGGCCAGAATGGATGGGGGCCGGGCTATCTGGGTGAGTACAGCCTCACCGCCGCCTTCCTGTTCGAAGTCGTGGCGACCTTCTTCTTCCTGGTCGTCATCCTCGGCTCGACGTCGAAGGGCGCGCCCGCGGGCTTTGCCGGCATTTCCATCGGCATGACGCTGGTGATGATCCACATTGTCGGCATCCAGGTGACCGGCGTATCGGTGAACCCGGCGCGCAGCTTCGGCCCGGCGGTGATCGTCGGCGGACAGGCGCTGACCCAGCTCTGGCTGTTCCTCGTCGCTCCGCTGATCGGCGCAGGCATTGCCGGCTTCCTCGCCAAGCAGGACCTGACGGTCAACAACGACTAGGCAACCATCAGAGCTCGGCCGGATTCGTCAGGCCGAGCTCTTCTCGCCCCTCAAAACTACGTCATTGACATATACGTCAACGACGTATACACAGGCAGTTGAATGGCGCAGCTGACCGTTGTCGAAACTCCCGAGTTCATCAGACGGGCCAGCGCGGCAGGATTGTCTGAAGAGGACCGGGACCTGCTGGTCACCTTCCTGTCAGGTTCACCTGAAGCAGGCGTGTCTCTCGGGGGCGGCCTGAGGAAAGTGCGATGGGCCCGGCCGGGCGGCGGGAAGCGCGGCGGTTACCGCGTGCTGCATTTCTATCGCGCGCCCGACATGCCTTTGTTCCTGATCACGGTGTTCGCCAAGAACGAGAAGGCGAACATCTCCCGGAAGGAACAAACGGAACTGATCAAACTGTGCGATCTGATCGCAGAGACTTATGGGAGCGGCAAATGAGCAAAGCCTATGACAGTATCAGGAAGGGACTGGAAGAAGCCCTTGCCCATGCCAAGGGCGAGGAAACCGGCGCCCGCGTGCATACGATTGAAGTGCCCGATCCCGATGTTGCCGCCATCCGCGCGCAGTCCGGACTGTCCCAGGCCGATTTCGCCCGCAGCATCGGCGTGTCTGTCGGAACCCTGCGCGGCTGGGAACAGGGCCGCCGCCGGCCGGACGGGCCTGCGCGGGTGCTGCTCGCCCTGATCGGCAAGCGCCCCGGCATCGTGCAGGAAGAACTTCTGTCCGACTGAGCGCTAAAGCTCGGCCGGATTCGTCAGGCCGAGGTCTTCGCGTCGGCGGATGATTGCGGACACCACAACGGCCCCGATCATCTTGCCGATGACGAAGACGATCCAGTTCCAGACATGCAGCGAGTTGCCGGGATCGGCGCCGAACTCGATCTGCTTGGCGAGGTCTGCGCCATAGAGGAAGACGGTCGTGTCCACCGGCGCGGCCAGCGCGCTGGAGAGCAGGATGCGCGTCGACAGCCGGTATTTCGTAAAGGTGAAGAGCAGCCAGTCGACGCCTTCGGAAATCGCGAAGGCGACGCCGCTGGCGAGCGCGATCACCGGCCACGCATAATAGAACGACCAGGCCACCGCCATCGCCATCACGACCAGCACGCGGTGATGCATTTCCCGCTGCACGAAGTCGCGCACCACGAACACCATGCCCGTGACCACCGTCATCGGGTGCAGCGACACGCCGCTGGAGAACAGGCCCGCATGGCCCGGCTCGACCACCTGGAATTCCGGAATGACGCCGAAGCTCCAGTTGAGGAAGGGAATCAGCGCGACATAGATGAAGGCCCAGAACCGGCCCTTCAGCATCCAGATCGACGTAAAGGTGAGGGCCAGCGCCACCAGTGCGGGCAATATCTGTTCGCCATGGCCATTGGTGAGGATGGAGACAATCTGATTTATCACGGGATTCTCTGACACGGCTGCAAAATGTGTAATGCGAGCGACTCGCACGCCTTGCATTACGGTATGGTAAGTGATCTGGACTGGGGCACTAAAGGGTGTCGCCGCGCCCGCTGCAACAGGAATTGCGCAGAAGATTGGAGTCCGCATGCCGGATACGGTGAAAGTCTGCCTGATTGCCGCCCGGGGCCGTAACAATGTCATCGGCCGCGAGGGCGACCTGCCCTGGCGCCTGAAGGATGATCTCGCCTTCTTCAAGAAAGCGACCCTGGGCAGCCCGATCGTGATGGGCCGCAAGACCTGGGAAAGCCTGCCCTTCCGGCCGCTGAAAGGGCGGGAAAACATCGTGCTGACCCGCGACTGGACCTATGCCGCGCCCGGCGCGCGTGTCTATTCCAGCTTCGCCGCCGCCATCAACACCGCCCGGGCCATCGCAAGGCGCCAGGGCGCGGACACGGTCTTCGTCATCGGCGGGGCGACGATCTACGAGGCCGCCCTGCCCTTTGCCGACCGGATCTACATGACCGAAGTCGATGCGGCCCCGGAGGGCGACGTCTCCTTCCCGGCCCTCGAAGCCGGCGAATGGGCGGCAAGCGTGATGGAATCCCACCCCGCCGGCGGGGGCAATGACCATGCCTTCGAGATCGTGCAGATGGACCGTGCGGGCGCCGCCGCCGCGCGTTGACGCGGCGAAGCGTGTTGCAAGCCTCCCCACCGCCCGCCTAGGGTGGCCAAAAAGTGGGAGGACTTCATGGACTACGAAACAATCGCCAGCGGCCTGCGCTTTCCGGAGGGGCCGGTCGTCATGGCCGACGGCTCCATCATCGTGGTGGAGATCGAGAAGAAATGCATCACGCGCTGCTGGGGCGATAACAAGACCGAAGTCATCGCAACGCCCGGCGGCGGCCCCAACGGCCTCGCCATCGGACCGGACGGCGCGCTCTGGGTCTGCAACAATGGCGGCTTCCTCTATCATGAGGTCGACGGCCTGCTGATCCCCGGCAACTGCCCGGACGATTATGATGGCGGGCGCATCGAGCGGGTGGACCTGTCGACCGGCAAGGTCGAGCGCGTGCTGGACACGGTGGACGGCAACCCGCTGAAAGGCCCGAACGATCTCGTCTTCGACAAGGCCGGCAATCTCTATTTCACCGACCATGGCAAGACCTATAACCGCCAGCGCGATTTCGGCGGCCTCTATTTCCTCGCCAAAGGAAGTACGACGGCGAAGGAACTGGACTTCCATTATTCCAGCCCGAACGGCGTCGGCCTCTCGCCGGACGAGCAGACCGTCTACATGGCCGACACGATGACCGGCCGGATGTGGGCCTTCGATCTCGAAAGCCCCGGCGTGATCAAGCCGGCGACGCCCTTCAATGGCGGGCGCGTCGTCGCCACCATGCCGGGCCTGCAATATTTCGACAGCCTTGCCATGACGGCGGCCGGCAATGTCTGTGTGGCGACGATCCTGAATGGCGGCATCACCACGATCACGCCGGACGGCCAGCACAGCCATATCGCCTTCCCGGACCTGCTGGTCACCAATATCGCCTTTGGCGGGGATGACATGCGCGACGCTTATGTCACGCTGTCGGGCACCGGCAATCTCGTGAAATGCCGCTGGCCGGAACCCGGCCTCACCCTCAATTTCAACGCCTAACCTTTGGGGCCATATCATGCGTATACTGAAAGTTGCGCTCGTCATCCTTGCCGTGCTCCTGCTCGGCGCTGTGGCGGCACGGACGCTGTTTGCCGAACAGATCGGCACCGCCCTGTTCAAGGCGGCGGTGAAGAAACAGGCCGGCCGCAATGTGCTGGCCGAGCCGGTGGACGGGCTGACCGTCATTCTCGTCGGCACAGGATCGCCTCTGCCCGATCCGGCGCGGGTGGGACCGATGACCGTGGTGGCGGCCGGCCACCGGGTGTTCATCGTCGATGCCGGCTCCGGCACGGGGCGCCGCTTCGGCGAGCTTGGCCTGCCCTGGGGCCAGGTGGAAGGTGCGTTCCTGACGCATTTCCATTCCGACCATATCGACGGGCTCGGCGAAGTGATCCTGCAGCACTGGGCTGCCGGCGGCGCACGTGAGCCGCTGCCCCTGCACGGGCCGCGCGGCGTGGAACTCGTCGCCGATGGCTTCAACCAGGCCTATGCCTGGGACGCCTCCTACCGCCTCGCCCATCACGGGCCGGATGTGGTGCCGCCGGGCGGTTCCGGCGCGCAACCCGTATCGTTCGATCCGTCTACAGATAGCATGATCGTGTATGATGAGGACGGGCTCGTCGTCACCGCCGTCTCGGTCGATCACAGCCCGGTCGAGCCGGCCGTCGGCTACCGGTTCGACTATAAGGGCCGCTCTGTCACCCTGTCAGGCGATACGGCCAAGGATGCGGCGCTGACAAAGCTCGCGACCGGCACGGACATTCTCGTGCATGAAGGCCTCAGCGAGGAAATGGTCGCCATCATCGGCGAGGAGCTGACGGCCAAGGGCCAGCCGCGCCTCGCCCAGATCATGGCCGACATTCCGGACTATCACACCAGCCCCGTGGCCGCCGCCGAAGTGGCGAACGAGGCCGGCGCCCACATGCTGGTCTTCTCCCATCTCGTGCCGGCGGTGCCGAGCCGGGCGCTCTATCCGGTGTTCCTGAAGGGCACGAAAAAGGCCTATGACGGCCCCATCGTGCTCGGCGAGGATGGCATGATGTTCGAACTTCCGGCAGGGTCCGACAAGATCGTCCGCAAGCGGCTGGATTAGGACCGCCTTCATCCTCCCCCGCTTGCGGGGGAGGATAAGCTATTCCTCGAACACGATTTCCGGCGGCGCCTTGGTTTCCAGTTGGTCGAGCGCGATGGCGACATTGCGGGCAAGTTCGTGGAACACGCCCGCCGCCGGCCCGGAGCCGAGCGCCGCCGGCACGCCATTGTCGCCGCCTTCGCGGATCTCCGTCAGCATCGGGATTTCCTTCAGCAGCGGCAGGCCGAGCGTATCGGCCATGCGCTGGCCGCCGCCCTGCCCCATCAGGTAGTGGCGCGCGCCTGTCGGGTCCTCGAACCAGCTCATCGTCTCGACGAGGCCGATCACCGGCACGGCGGTCTTGGCGAACATGGCCGCGCCCCGGCGCACATCGGCAAGGGCGACTTCCTGCGGCGTCGTCACGATCAGTGCGGCCGTCACCGGCACGCGCTGGGCGATGGTGAGCTGCGCGTCGCCCGTGCCGGGCGGCGTGTCGATCACCAGCACGTCGAGCGGGTCTTTCTGCGTGCCCCATTCGGCATCGTTCAGCATCTGCGTGATCGCCGACATCACGATCGGCCCGCGCCAGATCATCGGCGCGTCGGGATCGGACAGGTAGCCGATCGACAGCGTCTTCATCCCGTGCGCCTCGACCGGGATCAGCTTCTTGTTCTTCGAGCCCTTCGGCTCCTCGCCCACCGTGCCCAGCATGGTGGGGATGGAGGGGCCGTAAATGTCAGCGTCCAGCAGACCGACCTTCATGCCCGCCTTGGCCATCGCGGCGGCGAGGTTCACCGCGACGGTGGACTTGCCGACCCCGCCCTTGGCGCTGGCGACGACCAGGATGCGGGAAATGCCGGGGATCTTCGCCACTTCGGCGGCGCGCGACTGGGGCGCGCCCTGCTGCAGGGCCTCGTCGGAGAGGCGGGCGCCCTTGCTGACCCGGCGCTTCGGCGAGGGCGTCAGGGCAAGGTCCGGCGCGCCATGGCTGTGCGTATGCCGGCGGGCCGGGGCGGCGCGCTCGGCCGTCAGCACGACGCTCACCGCCTCGATGCCCGGCACCAGCCCGGCTTTCCCCTCAGCGGCGAGTTTCAGGGCCTCGGCCCCTGCCGGGTCGCCCGGATCGGCGCGGATCACGAGGATGGCGCGCCCGTTCTCGTCCACACGGGCCGATTCCAGCCAGTCCGGCGCACCCAGCGCCGCCGTGATGGCATCGGCCAGTTTCTGCCGGGCTTTGGACTTCGACTGGAACATACCGCGACCCTCTTTCCCTTGAAGCCCATGCAAGGGCATGCACTTATCTAGCAAAGCACCTATATGGAAGCGAACAATCGCAACAGGAGGGGCCATGCCCTGGGATGACAAGACAAAAGGCAGCGGCCCGTGGGGCGGCGGCGGCGGAAATGACAATGGCGGCAACGGGGACGGCAATTCGCCCTGGAAACGCCCCTCCGGCGGTTCCGGTGGCGGAAAAGACCTCGAAGACCAGATGAAACGCATGCAGGAGCGCTTTCGCAACCGCTCCGGCGGCGGTGGCGGCGGACGCCGTCGCGGCGGCGGCGGGGCCCCGAATTTCGGCCCGCTGGGCATTTTCGTCCTGATCGGGATCGGTCTCGTCTCCTGGCTGCTGACCGGCGTGGTCGTCGTCGACGAAGGCTCGCGCGCCGCCGTGTTCCGCTTCGGCCAGTGGCAGACGAACTTCACGCCCGGCCTGCACTTCCACCTGCCCGCCCCGATCGAATCGCATGAGCTGATGCCGTCGGAGAAGCAGCAGGAAACCCGTATCGGCCAGGACAATAACGAAGCCCTGATGCTGACCGGCGACGAAAACATCGTCGATGTCCGCTTCCGGGTGTTCTGGTATTACGACCCGACCAATCCGGAACGCTTCATCCTGAATGTCGACGATGGCGAGGAATTGCTGAAGGCTTCGGCCGAGAGCGTGATGCGCGAAGTGGTCGGCAAGTCGAAACTGAACGATGTGATCACCACGGGCCGAGGCGAGATCCAGAGCACGGTGCTGCGCCAGCTGCAGGCCCTGCTGGACGACTACCAGGCCGGTATCCGCGTTCAGAACGTGGAGATCCAGGAAGCCGCCGCACCGGCCCAGGTGCGCCAGGCCTTTATCGACGTGGTGAATGCCGGCCAGGACGCTGAAAAGGCGATCCAGGAAGCCAACAAATATGCCAACGACATCATCCCGCGTGCGGAAGGCCAGGCCCAGCAGGTGCTGCAGAATGCCGAAGCCTATCGCGAGCAGGTGATCGCCAACGCAACCGGTGAAGCCTCCCGCTTCAACGCCATCCTCGACGAGTATCGCAAGGCCCCGCAGGTGACGCGGGAACGCATGTATCTCGAAACGATGGAACGCGTGCTCGGCAATACCAACAAGATGGTTCTGGATTCCAATTCCGGCGCGGTGCCCTACCTGCCCATTGATCCGAACCGGTCCAACTCCAGACAGCAGGGGCAGTAATCATGCGTGGACTTGGAATTCTTACCATCGTCATCGCCATTGCGGCGATCATCACCGCGGCCAACAGCTTCTTCATCGTGGACCAGCGCGAACAGGCGCTGGTGCTGCAGGTCGGCGCCGCCAAGGAAGCCTATAACGAGCCCGGCACCAACGAAGCCGGCCTCAAGATGAAGGTGCCCTTCGTGCAGAACGTGGTCACCTATGACCGGCGCAATATCGGCCTCGACATCCCGAACATCGAAGTGTTCGCCTCGAACCAGGAACAGCTGATCGTGGATGCCTTCGTGCGTTACCAGGTGTCCGATCCGCTGGCCTTCTACCAGCGCCTCGGCACCAAGCGGACCGCCGAGAACCAGCTCTCGCAGTTCACCAATACGGCGATCCGTAACGCGCTGGCCAACAAGCTGCCGGAAGAGATCATCTCCGGCCAGCGGGCCCAGCTGATGGACCAGATCCGGGAGAACCTGTCCCAGTCGACCGCCGGACGCGGCCTGACCGTGATCGATGTGCGCATCCGCCGCGCCGACTTGCCGCAGGACGTGTCCGAACGCGTCTTCCGCCGCATGGAAGCGACACGGAACCAGGAAGCCGAGCTGATCCGCGCCAATGGCGACCGGGAAGCCCAGGCCATCCGCGCCAAGGCAGACCGCGACAAGACCGTCCTTCTGGCCGAAGCCAACCAGAAGTCAGAGGAAATCCGCGGTGAGGGCGATGCCAAGCGGAACGAGATCTATGCCGCCGCCTATGGCCGCGACCCGGATTTCTTCCGCTTCCAGCGCGCCCTGATCGCGTGCGAGGAATCGCTGTCGAAGAACACGCAGCTCGTGCTGGGCCCGAAACAGCTCGGCCTGTGCGATGAATTCATCGACGCGGCGCGGGCCTCCGGCCGCTAAGGCGGCCGGCCGGCCATGAGCCTCGGCCTCATCCTGCTTGCCGGTCTCGGCATGTGGCTTTTCCTGGAGGGGGCGGTCTATGCGATCGCCCCCGACGCCATGCGGCGCCTGGCCGTGATGCTGGCACAGCTGTCGACGCGGGAACTCGCCATGGCGGGCCTCATCAGCGCAACCATCGGCGCCGGCCTCGTCTGGCTTGCAGTCAGGCTCGCCTGAACCTGTTGCGCCGCGCCTGCAAAGCGCCTTAGTTTGCTGGAAGATGACTGTCTCGTCCGCCCGCAGAAGAAGCTGAAGTCCCATGCGTTTTACGGCCCTTGCCGCCCCGATCCTTACCGCTGTTTTCATGGCTGTTGCCCCGGCCCTGCCCGCCGCCGCGCAGCAGAGCCTGTCGCGCCCCGTTGAGGGCATCGACCAGAAGGCCCAGCCGCAGAGTTTCCGGGACCTGTCCAAGCGCCTGATGCCGGCCGTGGTGAACATTTCCACCTCGCAGACCATCGCGCCGAACGGCATGCCGACCTTTCCGGAAGGTTCGCCGATGGAACGGTTCAACGAATTCTTCGGCCGCGACGATGACGGCTTCCGCCGCGAAGGCTCGCTCGGCTCCGGCTTCGTGATTTCCAATGACGGCTATATCGTCACCAACAACCACGTCATCGACGGCGCCGACGAAATCGAGGTGAACTTCTCCGACGGGCGCGTGCTGGAAGCCGATCTCATCGGGCGCGACCGCGATACGGACCTTGCCGTGCTGAAAGTGAAGTCGCCCGCCGCCCTGCCCTATGTCAGCTTCGCCGACAGCGACCGCGCCGAAGTGGGCGACTGGGTGATCGCCATCGGCA
>JAGQRO010000318.1 GCA_020425315.1 Hyphomonas sp.
TCCGGCGACAGGTTCAGCCCCGGATGGGGCGAAGGGCCGAAGCCCAGCCAGGCTTCGCCCGGCTCCGGCGCCTCGGCATTGAGGCGCAGGGCAGCCTTCGGCGCATAATGGCTCTTCAACTGTCCGGGCGCGGAGATATCCTCGCCCTCTTCCCGGCGTGCAAGGCCACCGAATAGGAAGCCGTCGAGAACCGAGAACTCCAGCGCTCCGGCCCGCAGCAGGACAGGGCGCTCGCCCGCGAAGGAGACGATGGTGGATTCGATCCCGCGTTCGCACGGCCCGCCATCGAGGATCAGGTCCACCTTGCCGTCGAGATCGGCCTTCACATGCTCGGCCCGGGTCGGGCTGACATGGCCGGACCGGTTGGCGGACGGCGCGACCAGCGGGCCGCCGAACGCATTGATCAGGGCGCGGGCGCCGGGATGGGCTGGCACACGCAGGGCAATCGTGTCGAGGCCGGCGCGGGCAAGGTCGCAGACACGTCCGCCGGGCGCGACCGGCAGCACGATCGTCAACGGTCCCGGCCAGTGCATGGCGGCGGTGTGCGAGGCGGCGGCGGTGAACTCAGCCTCCTGCTGGGCCATCTGCAGGGAGGAGACATGCGCGATCAGCGGATTGAAACGCGGCCGTCCCTTGGCCTCATAGAGGCGCGCCACAGCGTCCGGATTGGAAGCGTCGCAGGCAAGGCCATAGACCGTCTCCGTCGGCATGGCGACGAGGCCGCCCTTGCGCAAGGTGGACGCGGCCATCTGGATGGTTTCAGGCAGGACGGGGACAATCGCGGTCATGGCCGCGCCCTTAGCACCCGCCTGCGCCTGCCGGAAGCGGGGGCTGCATCATTTGCGCTGCGCTGTGCCCGAGAAGCTCACTTCGATGTCATCGCTGACATATTCGGCGCCGGCGTCCGAGTTCTGGCCGAGGTCCAGCTCCGTGCGGGCAAGGCGGGTGCCGCCGGCGAGTGTGGCCGTGTCCCCGTCGAAGGTGACCGTGAAGGCGAGCGGCGCCGTGATCTCCTTCCCTTTGATCGTCAGAACCGCATCGGCGGCAAAGCCTTGCTCGACCGGCTGCACATGGGTGAGGCGCACCGTGGCGGTGGGGTGGGCGGCGATGTCGAACCACTCCCCTTCCTTCAGGCTCTTGTCGAAGAAATTGTCGCCCGTCGTGGCCGAGCCGGTCTGGACCGTCACGAGGATGGCGGCGTCGGCAGCGGCTTCCGGGTCGAATACGACGCTGGCGCGCCAGTCTTCAAAAACGCCGGTGAACGCATCGCCCTGATAGGTTCCTGAGAAGCGGATTTCCGCATTGGCGGAGGACAGGTCCCAGTCGCCGGTGTCTTCGGTGGTGGCGGCCGGCACCGGCGCAGCGCTGGAGGACAGAAGGGGCATCGCCGCAATGATGCCGAAAAAGGCCAGGGCGCCGCCAAAGGCCGCAATCCATCCACGCGCGGGGCGGGGCGGCGAGGTGGCACCGGCGAGGCCGGGGATCATCCGTTTGAACACACCCTCTTCCGCGCCCATCTGGTGCTTCACCGCGCCGGCGACATGCAGGCCCAGCAGGACGATCAGCACCCAGGCGCCTTTTGAGTGCAGGAACTCCGCAATGTCCTCCGTGGCCCCGCCGCGCAGGCCCTCCGTAAACGGAAGGTGCGGCCATTCGATTGTCTTGAACAACAGTGTCGGCACCTGCTTGTCGGAGGTCGAGACGACCAGCCAGCCCAGCAGGGGCAGGAGCAGCATCAGCGCATAGAAGCCCTTGTGGACGGCATGCGACAGGGCTTTCTCCCAGGGCGTCATGTCGTCCGGCAGGGGTGGCGGCGGATTGAAGGCGCGCCACAGGATGCGGGCGACCGTCAGCACAAGGATCAGGATGCCCACCGATTTGTGCAATTGGAACAGGTTGGCATTGTCCTCCATGTTCCAGCCGAGGCCGATCATGAAGATGAGCAGGACGGCCAGCGTCCAGTGCAGCAGGATGGCGACAGCCGTGTAGCGCGGCGACGGGGCGGGCGGCATTGGTACGCCTACTCCATCACTTCGTTGAGCTCGGCTTCGATCCGGATCGACACATCGTCGCCGACAAAGGCCTGCATGGCCGTCATCCCGAAATCGGAGCGTTTGATCATCGTGCTGGCGGAAAACCCGATACGATCCATTTCCGGTGCATTGGGGAAGTTCACGACACCATTGTATTTCACGTCCAGCGTCACCGGCTTCGTCACGCCCAGCAGGGTGAGGTCACCGGTTACTTTCGCTGTGTCCGGCCCGGTCTGGTCAACTTCGGTGGAGGCGAAGGTGATTTCCGGAAACGCATTGGCGTTGAACCAGTTGTTGGACTGGCCGAGATCGTCCTTCCAGGTCGTGAACCCGGTAGAGGGGTGGGAAACCTGATAGTCGCCCGGATAGTTCGGGTTCACCGATTTCGGATCGATGCTGACATTGACCGCCGATTGCGCCGGGTTTTCCGGGTCGAGGGTCAGGTCGATGGTGAAGGTGTTGAAGCCGACTTCATAGTCGGAGAGGCCCAGATGGTTCACCGACCAGGTGATGGCCGCGTGATTGGGATCGACCTGATAGCGCCCGGCTTCGGGATAGTCGATCTCCACCGGTGCGGGCGCCTCTGCGGCGGCCGGCGCTTCGGATTCCTGTGCGGCCGCCGGCACTTCGGCTTCCGGCGGGGCCGCGTCTGCGGTCTCCGCTGCCGGAGCCTCAGGTGCGGCGGCGGTCGGCGCTGCCTCACTGCAGGCGACGAGGAAGAGGGCCGAAACCGGCAGGATCAGATGGCGCATGTGGCACTCCCAGGGTCTGAATCAGAGATGCAGGAGTATAGGCCGCAGTTGGCGGCTGGCCATAGGCGCGCTAATCCCTCTCGGAAATGTCATACAGGTTCAGTGGAGAGTATTCGCATGTCATATGAGGCGCCGGTTCAGGATATGGCGTTCGCCCTTCAGGCGGTGGCGGGCCTGCCGAAACTGGAGGGGCTTTCCGGGCTTGAGGCCTATGATCCCGAACTGATCGCGCCGGTGCTGGAAGAAGCCTCAAAGCTCGCCCGCGATGTGCTGGCCCCGCTCAACCAGTCCGGCGACGCCCATGGCGCGGTGCTGGGCGATGACGGCGTCACCGCCGCGCCGGGCTTTGCGGCGGCCTATGCCCAGTTCCGCGATGGCGGCTGGATGGGCCTGTCGGCACCGGAGGAATGGGGCGGGCAGGGTCTGCCCAAGGCGCTCGCGCTTGCGGTGATGGAAATGGTGCATGGCGCCAATGCCGCCTTCGGCCTCTGCCCCCTGCTCAGCTTCGGCGCCATTGAGGCGCTGCTGCACCATGGCACGCCGGAGCAGAAGCAGGCCTATCTGCCGGACCTCATCTCCGGCAACTGGACCGGCACGATGAACCTGACCGAGCCGCAGGCCGG
>JAGQRO010000319.1:0-4380 GCA_020425315.1 Hyphomonas sp.
GGGCGGTTGCGCCTTCGGCGGCGGGGTTCGATACCCGCTCTCTCCCGGGAGGAACGTGACTAGGGGCCAGTTAACCCGGATTCCGGGGGGCGGCAAGCGGGCCCGCGCCGATCCGGCACTCTATCCACAGTCCTGCCCAGAGCGCGGGCAGGCCCGACTGTCAGGGCGCCTGCTGCAGGGTGAAAACGACCGGCTGGTGATCCGTGATGCGGAAATCGAGATTGATGCCCTCTGCCGCGACGACCTCCACATTCGGCGAAACAACGAGGCCGTCGATGATGGTGCGGTAGTTCACGCCGTCGGTGTAGGGCTGTTCATTGGTGCGCGTTGTTGGCACGGCGGGGTCGATCACGACCTGCCAGCCATCCGCCAACTGGTCCTTCGGGAAGTCATGCACCCAGAACAGGGCGGACTCGTCGCTCGTATAGGGAAAGTCCGTCGGGGCGAGGCGCATGTTCCAGTCGCCGCCCATGACCACTGCCTTGCCCTCGGCATAATAGCCCTCGGCCAGATCCAGCACTTCGCGCAACTGGGTGAGCCGCGTGCTCGCGCCCTCGTCGAACGCGGAGAGGTGCACATCGATGACCACCCAGTCCTGACCAGCCACCGGCAGCTCGGTCACCTGCACATGATAGCGCCGGTGGATAAAGCCAGAGATCTTTCCCGGCTCATCGGTGAGGCGCACGATCTTCGTCTCGCCCGCCGCGACGCGCCGGAAGGTGGCCATGCCATGTTTCAGGGACATGCGCTGCGGGAACAGGAAGGTCCGGATATCGGAGGAGAAAGTCATGGCATAGTCCGGCATGGCCTCGCCCACGCCGCCTAGCACGTTCACCCCGCGCGTCAGGAAGCCCGGCCCGGCCACTTCCTGCATCAGCACGACATCTGCATCGGCGCCGCGCAGGGTTTCCTGGATGCCGGCGAGGTTCTTGTGGATCACCTCGACCGAAGGCGGCAGCAGCATTTCGCCGCCATCGGCCTGGAAATCCGATTCCTCACCAAGGCCCGAATAGCCGATATTCCAGATCATCACGCGCAGCGGCGCAGTGGCCGCCGGAAGCTCAAGATCCTGACCCGCGCGGGCGACCGGCACTTTCAGGCTGGATGAGGTGCGCCACACCGCAAGGCCAAGCCAGAGGCCCAGGACGACAAGAAGGCCAGCGAAGACAGCCAGAATCCGCATCATGATCATTTGCCTCCCGGGGCCGTTTCTTCCGTTCGGTCTGCCCGTGCCGGCGCGGGCTGGCAAGGCCCTGCCTCAGGCGCTTTCGGGTTTCGAGCCGAACCAGCTCTGCACGAGGCCCCAGGCGCTTCTTGAGCCGGCAAGGGCGCGCTCGGTGGCGCGGGCGGCATGGGCGGTCAGACCGCCGACGCCTTTCAGGAGGTCCGTCACGACGGAGCCGGATTCCTTCTTCACCCGCTCCAGCGCCTCGGCTGAGATCGATTTGGCCTGCCCCGACGACCAGCCCTTGAAGCTGCGGCAACGGCGCTTGGCGAGATAGCCGAGCTTCAACGTCATCATCGCGTTCACCCCGCCATCCATGACCGGCCCCGCGACCAGGCCGCCCATCCGTCCGAGCAGGCCGCCGATGACGTCACCGGTAATGTCGGTGACATCTTCCAGCGCGCGGCTGACCACGACGATGGCGGCGACATCGCGCAAGATGCGCAGACTACCCATCAGGTGCGGGCGGCCGAAATAGATGCGGGCAATGCGCGCGACGAGGTTTGCATTGCGCCAGAGGACGATAAAGGCATCCACCGTGCCGTTCAGGGAGACCGCCGTGGCAACGCCCACGCCGACCGCCTCGGCATGGATGAGGGATTCCACTTTCTGGTCGAGCGGTTTCAGGAGCGCCTCGATCTCGTCGCGCTCGAACGCCTCCAATTCGGCGGAGAGTTTCAGGGCCTCTTCGGGGCTGGCGGCGGCACAGTGCTCGATCAGGGCGCGGCATTTCACCATGCCCTGCTCGATGGCCGCGCGTTCGGCCTGAACCTGCGGATTGGCAGCCAGCATCTGCAGGTATTTCAGGTCATAGCGCAGGCGCGCGGCAAGCGCGGCGGGCTGCGGCGATTTCGGATCGATCACGATCGAAGGCGGGCGCGCCGCGACCGGCATGCGCAGGAAAGAGAGCAGCGGGCGCACGACCAGCACGCCGAGGATGGCCGCCAGCAGGATGATGAAGGCATAGCCGAGCAGCGGGTGCACATCGTCGAACAGGCGGTAATACAGAAAGCCCTGCCCGATCACGACCAGGAAGGCGACCACGACAAGGGCCGTCGCCGACCATTTCAGGAACTTCCAGCCCTTTGCCCATTGCGAGGCGAGTTCCCACTCAATGCCATCGGGTGCCGGGCCTGCGATTGCCTTGGCCATGGTGCGTCTCCTCCGCGCTGAGAAAGCCTGTGCTTTGTCTCAGGTGGGAACGCGGCAGGGATGAGGCAATATGGCAGGTTTGCGCCTGCGCGTGCGACGCCCGTGAAGGCGCTGGCAGGATGAACTGGATTGGGAGTCATCCTCCCCCGCCTGCGGGGGAGGATAAGTCCTAAGGCGGCGCGAAGGGCTCTGCGGGACAGTCCGAATACAGTCCGGAAAGCCGGGGCAAACAGTCCGAACACTCCGGACCAAAAGTCCGGAGCGCGGCAAGGCCAGCCGGCTCGACCATGTCGCCATTGGTGAGCGCCGCGATGCGCCTTGCTGCACGGATGGCGAGCACAGGCAGGTCCGGCGGCGCGCCTTCGCCCGGCACATGCACGATGGCGATGATGAAGGCGACGCCCCAGGGCGTGATCGTCCAGCGGAAGATCGTGCCCTTGCCGTAGTTTGCGCGCACCCACGCCTTCAGCACCTGCACCTGCGCCCAGACGAGCGGCCAGAGCGGCACGAGATAAGTCGGAAATCCCGCAGGCGGACAGAAGGGCGACATGGGCGCAAGGATACGCCGGACACGGAGGGTGTGGGATGGATTTATTTTTGCGGCAATGGCTACAGCAGGTCTGGCAGGACGCGTGGGGGATAACGCCTTACTTCACGAAAAATGCGCAGAGCTTGTTGCCATCCAAGTCGCGCAGATAGCTCATATAGAAGGGCGAGCCGCCACGGAAGCCGGGGGCGCCCTCGTCCGTGCCCCCAAGGGTGAGGCCAAGAGCGTGGAAGCGGTCGACCTCTTCGGCCGCATCGAACTGAAACGAGATCATGGTGCCGTTGCCGGGCGTCGCCGCGCCGCCATCGAACGGGCCGAGCACGCCGAAACAGAAGGCGCCGTCCAGGCCATAGACACGGCCGCCGGAAGAGTGGTCGAACATCGGGGTGATGCCAGCCTCTGCCAGCAGGGCATCGTAGAAGGCCCTGGCCTCTTCGAGGCGGTTGGAACCGACCGTCGCATAGGCGAGCCGGCCCATGGCCCTACATCCGCTCCGGGACGCGGATGCCGATGAGGTCCAGGCCGGTTTCGAGTTGCCTGAGCGCAGCGGTGGCCAGGCCAAGGCGGCTGGCGCGTGTGGCGGCATCGGCTTCGGCAGCGATGGGCAGGGCCGCGTAGAAGGCGCTGAACGCCTGCGCCAGATTGTAGAGATGTTCGCACAGGATATGCGGCATCCGCTTTTCGCGCGACTGCAGGCAGGCGGCGGCGAAATGGTCGAGCTGCAAGACCAGCGCGCGCTCGGCATCCTGGCCGACGGCGATCGTGCCGGCTTCGTTGCCCTCTTCCGCAGCCCGGCGCAGCAGCGATTTCACACGCACGGCGGCATAGAGAAGGTAAGGCCCCGTCTTGCCCTCGAAGCTGGTAAACTTCTCGATGTCGAAGACATAGTTCGTGGTCCGCGTATTCATCAGGTCCGAGAAACGCAGCGCCGCGAGCGCCACATTCGCGGCGACCTCATCACGTTCCTCATTGCTCATGTCTTCGGGCAGCTTGCCGGCCTCGATGATCTTCTTCTCCGCCTCGGCAAAGGCCATGGCGTTGAGATCGGCAAGGCGCAGCACGCCGCCTTCGCGCGTCTTGAAGGGCTTGCCGTCGGGCCCGTTGACCGTGCCGAATCCGATATGTTCCAGCCGGCTCTCGTCGATCAGGCCGATCATGCCGGCGGCGCGGAAGACCTGTTCGAAGTGCAACGCCTGGCGCTGGTCGACGACATACAGCATCCGCTCCGGCGTGGGATGCAGGGTCTCCATCCGGTCCAGGATGGTGGCAAGGTCGGTCGTGTGATAGCCGGTGCCGCCACGGCTGTTGACCAGCATGATGGGCGGCATGTCCTTCTTGTCCGCATCGGTCTGGATACGGATGATCGTGGCGCCGGCGTCTTCCTCTGCGAGGCCCTGTGACCGGATGCGGTCGACCAGGCCGGGGATCAGGTGATCGACATCGCTTTCGCCCTTCC
>JAGQRO010000319.1:4472-5059 GCA_020425315.1 Hyphomonas sp.
GCCTGCAGCTCGGCAACGGCCTTCTGGCTGCGCTCAAGGCGCGCCGGATCGTCCTTCGCCTTGGCGCTGGCGGCCGGATACATGCGGGCGAGGTCGTCGATGGTGACCGGGGGCTCTTCCGGGTAAGGGCCGGTATAGGCCGCGTCGAAATAGATGAGGTCCGGCTGTTCGTCATAGAGTTCGGTGACAAGGTGGCCCATCTGCAGGCCCCAGTCGCCGAGATGCGTGTCGCCGGTCACCGTGTCGCCGAGGAAGCGGAGAAGCCGCACGATCGTGTCGCCGATCACGGCAGAGCGCAGATGGCCGACATGCATCGGCTTGGCGACATTCGGGCCGCCGAAATCGACCACGGTCACCTGAGGGTCGGACGCAGGCTCGGCCCCGGCCATATCGTTTGCGCGCACCGCCTCGGCACGGGCCGACAGGGCGGCGTCAGACACGCGGATATTGATGAAGCCCGGCCCGGCCACTTCCGCCGACAGGACCATGGGATGCGCCTTCAGCGCGGCGGCGACCTCGGCAGCCACATCGCGCGGCACCTTGCCGGCGCCCTTGGCCGCGCCCATGGCGCCATTGCACTGGAAGTC
>JAGQRO010000320.1 GCA_020425315.1 Hyphomonas sp.
GGATGGTCGAGGAACAGCCAGGCCTCGTCGAGGATGAGCATTGTCGGACGCCCGTCGAACCGGGCTTCGAGTTTCGAGAACAGGTGCGCGAGCACGGGGGCGGCGAGCCGCTTGTCTTGCATCAGCGCGTCCATCTCGAAACAGAGCATGTCGCCGGTTTCGAGATTATCCTCATCGGCATCCAGCAGGGCGCCATAGGGCCCGGCAAGCGTGTAGGGTTCGAGCGCCTGCCGGAGGTCCGGCATCTGGATGAGGGCCGTTAGACCCGTCAGCGTGCGCTGAGAGACGGGCGCTGCGCCGAGGCTCTGCAGGGCCGTCCAGACCGCCTGCTTCACCTCCGGCGTCACAGCAACGCCTTCCTGCTCGATCAGTCCCAACACCCAGGCCTGCGCCGCAGCGAGGCCTGCCTCACTGTCCACATCGCGAAGCGGCTGGAAGGCGAGGTCGCCTTCGAGGCCGAGGTCGTACCAGGTGCCGCCGAGCGCGAGTGTCGCGCAGCGCGCCGACGCGCCCTTGTCGAAGATGAAGACCTGCGCCTGTTCGTAGCGGCGGAACTGAAGCGCCAGCAGCGACAGGAGAACCGACTTGCCGGCCCCGGTCGGCCCGACCACCATCATGTGACCGACATCGCCCTGATGGGTGACCAGCCGGAAGGGCGTCGAACTGGCGGACCGTGCCATCAGGAGCGGCGGGCCATCCAGATGCTCATTGCGCTCGGGCCCTGCCCAGAGCGAAGACAGCGGCGCCATATGGGCGAGATTGATCGTGTTCAGCAGCGGCTGGCGGACATTGGCATAGGCTTCACCCGGCAGCGTGCCGAGCCAAGCTTCGATGGCATTGACGCTTTCGGCAACGCAAGTGAACCCGCGCCCGCGGATCACACGCTCGACGGCGCGAATCTGGTCTTCGGCAATCGCAGCATCCTCATGCCGGACGACAATTGCGGTCGTGCAATATCCGAACGCGACATGGCCGGCGCCAAGGGCCTGCAGGGCCTCGTCCGCGTCGGCGGCCTGATTGTCGGCATCCGTGTTGAGCAGCGTTGCCGGCTCATTGGTGAGAATCTCACGGAGGTATGAGGTGAGTGACCGGCGCTTCGCAAACCAGTTGCGGACGTAAGTGTTCAGCGTCTTTTCAGCATCCGGCTTGTCGAGGGGCAGGAACCGCGTCACCCAGCGATAGGCAAAACCAAGCTGGTCGAGTTCTGACAGGAGCCCCGGTTCGCCGGTCGCTGGGAACCCGTTGACGGTGAGGACTTTCAGCGTCTCGTCGCCGAGGCGGGGCAAGAGCCCGCCAATCAGCGGCGTGTCGACCAGGAGCGCATCAAGGCACATCGGTACCGAGGGTGCTCGCACGGACTGACGCGCCGTGGAGATGCAGGCATGCAGATAGGTGAGCGTCTCGTCGTCGGTGAGGAACCGCGCCTCCGGCATCAAATCCGCTATCATGTCGCGGGCCCGCGCTGTCTCCGTTTCAAAATAAGCGAGGTGCTCGCTCCAGAAGGCCGCCGGGGCGTCCGCCGGGTCCTCGATGAAGAGCTGTTCAATCCTTGCCGTCCGGTCGGCCGGCGGCATCCAGGTGAGGGTGAGGTAGCAGTCCGTCTCGAAATGCCGCCCTGCTTCCTCGAAGGCTGCGCGGCGTTCCTCGTCGACCAGCCAGGCGGCCGGATCGCGCCACGAACTTTCGGGGTAGGTGACCGATGGCCTGCGGTCCGCTTCGATATGCAGCGCCCAGCCGGAGCCGAACCGGCGGAGGAGATTGTTCATCCGCGCCGTGACCGCGACCAGCTCCTCCGCCGTCGAACTTTCAAGGTCGGGGCCTCGATAGGCGATGGTGCGCTGGAGGCTGCCATCCTTGTTGAGGACGATGCCCGGTGCGATCAGGCAGGCCCACTTGAGATGGTCTGCAAGCGAAGCCGGGCGGGCGCGGTATTCTCGAAGGTTCAGCATGCGTAATAGGCCTTCTGTCGGATGTGCCGGATCAGCACGTCTGTGAACTGCGGATCGCGCCTTGCGGCAAAGACGCAGAGGCCCTGCGCCACGATCCAGAAGACGAGCCCCACCACCCAGAGCTGGAGGCCAATGCCGAGCGCGGCGGCCAGCGTGCCGTTGACGATGGTCGCAAGCCTTGGCGCACCGGCGAGCAGGATCGGCGCCGTCAGCGAACGATGCACCGGCACGCTGTAGCCGGGTGGGAGGGGCGTCGCCTCAGCCATCAGAGCGTTGCCCCGCCGCCGAAGGAGAAGAAGGAGAGGAAGAATGAAGTCGCGGCAAAAGCGATCGACAGGCCGAACACGATCT
>JAGQRO010000321.1 GCA_020425315.1 Hyphomonas sp.
TGCCGCGGAGTTGTTCGTTACCGGTGGTTTCGAAGTCGAAGTCGTCGACTTGCCCATTGTTGACGATCGCCACACGGGTCTCTTCCGTGTGGGCGGCGTCGATCAGCATGAGTTTGCTCATGTAGATGAACCTTCTGATCCGGCGGCGGGAGTGCGGGCGTCAGGCGCCTCGGGCAATCCGGCAGGCCGGTCTGTGATGTGGGGGAATGGGCCCGGCTGTAGCTGCCGCCATGCCGGCACAGCGGCATCGAATTGGCAGGTTTTACGGCGGAGCCCGTGGTCATTACTCTGCTTTCCGGAGCGCGGCACCCGCCGACCTTTATCTGGTGAGCCGGGATCGCTGGCGCGTCATAAGGAAACTTGCGTTACAGCGCGGTCATCCGGCTGCAGAACGGATAGTGCACAATTTCGCCGCGCAAGAAAAGTGGCAAATTGGGGTGCGGACTGCTGATGTTCGTTTCCAACGGTCAATCCAGCATTAATGTTCGCTTTGTTAGGGAGTTACTCTGATTGTGATCGAACGCCCCTGAACCGAAGGGATCTGGCGCCCCGATGCTGCGACTTTGGCTTGTCCTCATTGTTTTTGCTGGAATTTTCGGCATTGCGCCGGCGCGCGCCGAAGTCAGTGACGTGCGCGTGGTCGGAAATGGCCAGCCGACCCGAATCACGGTGTGGACCGACACGCCGCAGGAGGCCCGCGCGTTCCTGTCGGAACAGTCGGGCTGGCGGACCATCGTACTGCCCCTTCGTGGCGGGGCGATCCCGCGGGCCGGCACCGGCGCGGGTGGGGTCGAGAACTGGTCGCTGACGGACTCGGAGTTGCGATTCACGCTCGACCGGCCCCTCATGGTCGCCCGCGTCCTGACCCTGCCGCCGGCCGGCAGCGAGCCCGATCACCGCGTGATCATTGATCTGGAAGCCGTTTCGGCCGCCCGCTTCTCCAGCGTGGCGAAACGGGATATGCGCCAGCTGGCCAAGGCGACAGCCGCCCCGCCGCCGCAGGACCCCGATCCCGGCTTCCTGGCCGGTCTTTTCGGCAGTTCACCGCGCCCGGCATCCGGCAAATACGTGATCGTCGTCGATGCCGGCCATGGCGGGAAAGATCCCGGTGCACTCGCGATTACAGGGGGGCGTGAAAAGGACATAACCCTGGCCGCTGCATTGGAACTGAAGAAATTGCTGGAGGCTGACCCGCGATACAGGGTGCGTCTGACCCGCGACACCGACAAATTCCTGGAATTGGAGGATCGCGTGACCCTCGCGCGGAAGTGGGGAGCGAACTTGTTTATTTCGCTCCACGCTGATGCAGCCGCCAGCCGGAAAGTGTCCGGTGCCTCAGTGTATACAATATCGGCGCGCGGGGAGGCTCGCATTGACAAAGAGGCTACCAAGAATGCCTGGCGCATCCCGCTGGAGGACGGCACACCGGAGCGTGTCAGCGGTATCCTCGAAGATCTGGTCAAGCGCGAGACGAAGACCCATTCGGCCGAATTCGCCGAGTTCCTGCTGCCGGAGCTGAGTCAAGCCGGTCCAGTTTTGCGAGACACGCACAAGAATGCCGGCTTCTATGTATTGCTCGCCCCTGATGTGCCCGCCGTGCTCCTCGAGATGGGCTTCCTCACCAATGAAGAGGATGCCAAGCGACTGAATTCCGGCAATGGCCGCAAGAAGTCGATGCAGGCGGTCAAGCGCGGCATTGACCGGTTCTTCGAGCATCAGGAGATCCTGATGGCCGGCCAGTCGGGCTAGGCCTGCCGGAATCGGCTTGCCCGGCTCTGGCGATGCTGAAACAGTGACGCCATGAAACGTATAGGGGCCGTTTCGGCACTCCTTCTGGCATTCGGCTGCGCGGCCTGCGCCACGGTTCCGGCCGGCGGCGTAATATTTCAGGGCGAACCCTTCACTCCGCCGCGCGAAGCTTCGGCCATGGGGGACTTTCTCGTCGCCCGCTATGCCTCGATGACTAACGATCCCGATGGCGCGGCTGACCATTATGCGTCCGCCATGAACAAGTCGCCCGGCGTCGATGGCCTCGCCCAGCGCGCCGTCTTCGCGGCGCTCCTGTCGGGAGACTACAACAAGGCCGTGGCGATGGCGCGGCGGGCGGATGCGGCGAGCCGGGATGCCACACTTGTGCGCATGACGCTCGGTGTCGATGCCGTCCGGCGCGGACGGTCCTCCGAAGCTTCGGCCTATCTCGATGGTCCAGGCTTTGGGGCGTTCAACCAATCCATCGCCCGGGGCGTGGCGGCCTGGGGCATGATGAAGCCCAGCGGCTCTGCGGCTGCAGAATCGCGGCTGCGGGAAGGCCTGTCGGGCAATGTTCGGCAAGACAGCGCGACGCTCTACCAGATAGGCCTCATGCAGCTTGCTGCAGGTGACGATGACGCGGCGCTGGAGACGTTCGAGACGCTCTGGACGTCCGGAACGCGGCTGGCTGTGGGTGTCGGGGCGCACGCCCGCCTGCTGGCGGCGCGCGGGCAACGCGAAGAGGCACTCGATCTGCTGGACAATTTCCGCGACACGATTGGTGCGAACGCCGAGCTGGAGCGGCTGGCTACCCGGATTGCGCAAGGCCGGGAAGTCACGATCTGGCGGCCCACCGCGAAACAGGGCGCGGCGCTGGCTGTATACATCCCGGCGGCAACGCTGATGGCCCGCACAGATGATGACATCGCAGGCGTCTATTTCGTTCTCGCCCTGGCGCTTGATCCGGAGCTGGATGCAGCCCGTATGCTGTGGGCGCAGGCGCTTGAGCGGGGCGACCGGCCCACCGAGGCATACGCCGTCTATGACCGCGTCCCGGTCGCTTCGCCATTCTATGCGTCCGCGCGGGGAAAGATGGCGTGGATCCTGCGGCGGGCGGGACGCGATGGCGAGGCACTGGCGCTCGCCACGCAGGCACTGGAGGCCGTGCCGGACCGCGACCTGCTGGTCCAGCTGGCCGATCTCTACCGGTCGCTGGACCGGTTCGGGGAGGCGGTGGGTATCCTGACGGAAGTGATCGATACTGAAGCGGAGGGCGGCCAGAGCGACTGGCGGCTGCTCTATGCGCGCGGGGCTTCGCTGGAGAATCTCGGGCGCTGGCCGGAGGCGGAGGAAGACCTGCGCGCCGCGCTGACCCTCCAGCCGGACAATGCTTCTGTCTTGAATTATCTCGGATATTCCTATGTCGACCGGGGCGAGCGGATCGAGGAAGGCACGGGCATGATCAAGCGCGCACTGGAACTCAACCCGCAGTCCGGCGCCTATACCGACAGCCTCGGCTGGGCCTATTTCCGGCAGGGTCGGTACGACATGGCGGCGCGCTATCTGGAGCGGGCGGTGGAGCTCGACCCCGGCGAGGCGGTGCCGAATGACCATCTCGGAGACGCGTATTGGCGGCTTGGGCGGGAGCTGGAGGCGCGGTTTCAGTGGGCGCGGGTGCTGAAAATCGACCCGGACTATCAGGGGCGGGACAGGGTGGAGGACAAGCTGCAGGCCGGGCTCGAAGATGTCCCCGTGCTGCAGGCCGAGTCCGGCCCGGCGCCGCAGAGGCCCTGAGCCATGCCGGCAGACAATGTCCGCGAGCGCGCGCCCGCCAAGGTGAACCTGTTCCTGCATGTCGGGACGGTGCAGCCGAACGGGCGCCATCCGCTGGACTCGCTGGTCGTGTTCGCCGGGCCTGAGGCGGCCGACACGCTGGACGTGCGCCCGGCGGAAGACCTGTCGCTCAGCCTCACCGGCCCGGCCTCGGCGGGGCTCGAAACAAATGGCACCAACCTCGTGCTGCGCGCGGCGGCGGCCCTTCGGGACATCTCGGGCACGGTGGCCGGCGCAGCCTGCACCCTCGACAAGATTCTACCCGTCGCCTCCGGCATCGGCGGCGGTTCGGCCGACGCCGGCGCGGCCCTGAGGGCCCTGACGGCGCTCTGGCGCCTCGACCCGGCATTTGCCCGGCAGGTTGCCCCGGCGCTCGGCGGCGATGTGCCTGTGGCGCTGCACAATCATCCGGCGCTGATGCAGGGCGAGGGCGAAATCGTGATCCCCGTCACCGGCCTGCCGCCACTGCCGGCGGTGCTGGCCAATCCCGGCATGGCCTGCCCGACCGGGCCGGTCTTCCGCGCCTTCGATGAGGCCGGCGGGGGCGCCGCTTTCCAAACCATCGACGATGTGCCCGCCTTCCTCGGCACGGCCGACCTGATCGGCTGGCTCGGCACCCAGCGCAACGACCTCGAAGCCCCGGCCGTGCATCTGGTGCCAGCCATCGCCGGTCTCCTGGACGCGTTGAAGGCCCTGCCCGGCGCCCGTCTTGCCCGGATGAGCGGCTCGGGCGCCACCTGTTTCGCCCTGTTCGAGACGATGGCCGACGCCGATGCAGCCGCAGCGGCCCTCAGAGCCGCCCATCCGGACTGGTGGGTCCGCGCCACTGCGCTGGGAGATGGCGCATGAGCGGGCCGTTCCTGCCGCTGGCGACACTGTTTGGCCCGGTCCTGCTGAGCGCGCTTCTGTGCGGGCTGGTGATCCGGTCAGGCATCCGCGACGCCCCCGATGGCGGGCGCAAGACACAGGCCGCGCCCGTGCCGAATTCCGGTGGGGTCGCCATCCTGCTGACACTCGCCCTTTCGGCCTGGGGCCTCAGCGCCGCCGGGAAGCTCTCGCCCCTCTGGATGGAGAATGGCACCGGCGCCATCCTCGCCGCCGCGCTGGTGGCCGGCGTGGTCGGCCTTGTGGACGATATTCGCGGCATGTCGGCGCGCGTGAAGCTCGTGCTGGTCATCGCCGTGGCGCTGGCGCTCGCCGTGTTCGGGCCTCAGCTGGAAATCGACGGCCTTGCCCCGGTCCTTGCCATGGCGGGCGTCGCGCTCTGGCTGGTGATCACCATGAATGCCGTGAACTTCATGGATGGGTCCAACGGCCTCGCCATGGGCTCCGCCGCGATCATGCTGTTCTGGTGCGCGGACATTCTCTCAGGCGCGACCGCCGGTGAGGCCGTGTTCGGCCTCCAGCCGGACCTCTCCGCCCTCTGCCTCGCCGCGGCTCTGGCGATTTCCGGCTTCCTGATCTGGAACCTGCAAGGCCGGCTCTATGCCGGCGATGTCGGGTCCATCGGCATCGGCGCCCTGTTCGGCGGAGCGAGCATTGTCGTGGCGGGCGAGCGCACGATCTGGACGGCGGCGATCCTGTTCCTGCCTTTTCTGGTGGACGTGATGCTGACCATCGCCTGGCGTGCCCGGGCCGGGCAGTCGGTCATGCAGGCGCACCGCGAGCATGCCTACCAGCTGCTGCTTCGCGCCGGCTGGCCGCACCTGTCGGTGGCCGTCATCTGGTGGGGCCTGACGGGGCTCTGCGGCTATGCCGCCGCGACCATGCCGGATGAATGGGCAATGGCCACATTCTTCGGCCTGACGGGAATCGGATGTGCCGCGTGGCTAGCCCAGCGGCTCACGTTGGGACGCAGGCTCAAAGCGGCAGGGCTCTAGTAAGCGCGGCTGACGCAGAAATCTGCGAGGTCTTCCAGCGCTTCGCGATAGGGCGAGGCGGGCAAGGTGCGCAGGGCGCCCTTGGCGAGTGCCGCATAGGCCTCGGCCTCCTGCACGGTTGCCTCGGCGGCGCCGGTGGCGCGGATCAGGTGCACCGCATGGGCAAGATCGGATTCCTGCTGGCTTTCCGGGTTCATGGCCCGGTCCCAGAAGGCGCGATCCTCGTCGGAGCCGCGGCGGCGGGCGATGATCACCGGCAGGGTGATCTTGCACTCACGGAAATCGTCGCCGACCGACTTGCCGATCACGGCGGTGGTGCCGCCATAGTCGAGCACATCGTCGATGATCTGGAAGGCGAGGCCGAGATTCTTGCCATAGGTGGCGAAGGCATGGGCGAACTGCGTGCCGCCGGCCGACAGGGCGCCGGTTTCGGCGGCTGCCTCGAACAGGGCGCCGGTCTTGGCCTCGATGATGGCGAGGTATTCCTCGGTCGGCAGTTCGCGCTGGTTCATCGCGGCGAGCTGGCGCACTTCGCCCTCGGCAATCGTGGTCGAGGCGGTGGCGAGCCGGTCGAGGATGTCGAGGCTGCGGGTTTCGACCAGAAGGTTGAAGGCGCGCGCGAACAGGAAGTCGCCCACCAGGATAGAGGCCTTTTCGCCCCAGATCGCCTTGGCGGCGGGCTTGCCCCGGCGCAGGTCGCTCTCGTCCACGACATCGTCGTGCAGCAGCGTGGCGGTGTGGATGAATTCCACAGCCGCGGCGAGGGCGTGGGTGGCGGCATTGGGCTTGCCCACGGCGGCCGCCGCAATCAGGGTCAGCATCGGGCGCAGGCGTTTGCCGCCGGCCGACACGATATAACCCGACAGATCCGGAATAACGGCTACAGGACTGGCCGCGCGGGTGGCGAGCACCGCCTCGACGGCCTGAAGGTCTTCGGCCACCAGTGCCTGCATGCGATCCACCACCGAGCCGGAGGCAGACTTGCCTTTCGGTTTGGGGGACAGGGTCAAGCGAGGCTCCACGAAACTTCGATGCTGCAGGGACTTAGGCTTAAGCGAACATGGAGGCAAGAACGACGTGGCACCCGGCCGCAGTCGTGGCGGCCCGGTTGCAGGATGCGGAAGTGCTGGCGGGGCCGGGCAGAAGCGGGGTAGAGTGGGCCCATGAAACACGCGCCCTACCTTCTCGCGTTGATGCTGGTGGCAGCCTGCGCCAGCACTGCGCCCTACGGCCCCGCCACGAAGTCCGGCGGCATGGGCTATGATGTCCAGCAGATCGAGACCGGCCGCTATCGCGTTTCCTACACGGACAAGGACGCGGCAAAGGCCCGCGACCGTGCCCTGCTGCGCGCCGCTGAGGTGACGATGGAAGCGGGGCAGGACTGGTTCGAGATCACCAATTCCTACACCGAAGACCTCAGCTCCGGCCGGGGCGGCGGCAGTTCGATTACGATTGGCGGCGGCACGGGCTCCTATGGCCGCTCGTCCAGCGTCGGCGTCGGGGTCGGCATCGGCATCCCGCTCGGCGGCGGCAGCAACGGCGGGCCGTTCACCGAAGTGCTGGAAATCCGCACCGGCGCGGGCGAGAAGCCCGACAGCCCGAACGCCTATGACGCCCGTTCGGTCGACATCAACCTCAGGAGCGCGGCCGTTTCCTGATGGAGGAAGTCTTCAGGACCAATGACCCGGTCAAGCTGAGCTTTGTCGAGCACCTGCTGCAGGAAGCGGGGATCGAATTCTTCGTGGCTGACCGCCACATCGCCGCCGTGGAGGGCAATATCGGCGCCTTTCCGCGCCGTGTCCTGGTGTTGGCCGAGGACAAGGCCCGTGCCGAACATGCGCTGGCGGAGGTCGAGCGCGGATGGTGACCGAGGACACCGTCTATCAGGGCCGCGTCCACCTGGTGCAGCCCGAAACCGGCTTCCGGACCGGCACGGATTCCCTCCTGCTCGCCGCCGCGCTGTCGGACAAGGTGTCGTACAAGGCCATGCTGGATGTGGGGTGCGGATGCGGCGGTGCGCTGCTTCCGGCGGTCTACAGAGTTGACTGCGCGTTGACCGTTGGGGTCGATATTGTTGACCATATGGTCGATCTGGCGCGGGCAGGGATTGCCCGGAATGGATTCAGCGAACGCGTGCGGGTGGAGCAGGGCGAAGCCTCGGCCTGGGTGAAGGGCCATGAGAACGCGTTCGACCTCGTCTTTTCCAATCCGCCCTATTTCGAACCCGGCCGGATTTCGGCGCCGGGAGAGGGCAAGGCGGCGGCCTATCTGGAATCGCTGGACCTTGCCGGCTGGGTGAAGGCGATGGTGTTCGCCGCCCGGCCGAAGGCGCCGGTGGTGATGATCCACCGCGCCGCCGAGCTCGCCCGCATCCTCGCCGCCTTCGACAAGCAGACGGGCGAGATCACCGTGCTGCCCATCGCCTCCAAGCCGGGCGAGGAAGCCCGCCGCGTGCTGGTGCGCGGACGCAAGGGGCTGAAGCGCGGGCCGGTGCGGCTGCTGGCCCCGCTGGTGACGCATGAGGCCGACGGCAGCGCCAGCCCGGCCCTCGACGCCGTGCGCCGGGGCGAAGGGATCGACTGGTAGGCCCGGTTTGCCCTTGTCGCTGACACGATTTGTCCCCATGTCACGCCTATAAGGACAAGGGGCGAAAGGAGCGGACCTTGTTTGGTATTCTTTACTGGATCTTTTTCGCAGGTGGGCTGGTCATCGCCGCCATGGGCAATGCCGGCTTCTACCGCATGGTGACCGGCCGCGATTCCGGCTCGATGGACGCGAAGGGCTGGTAGGCCCGCATTTACCCATTTCTCACGCTCTTGTGGCCCATGGACCCTGAAGAGGCATCTCGGGGGATCCGGCAATGAGACGATACCTGCTGGCAGCGCTGTGCGGCGCCCTCCTGGCTCCGGCTGCGGCGGCTGACCGGTTTCCGGACGCCTATGCGGCGCCACGGGCCGAGATGAACGCCCTGGGCGACAAGGCGCTCGCCGGCGACAGCGCGGCCTTTCAGGCCCTCCAGTCTGCTGCGGGCGCGTGCGCGTCTGCAGGCGGCTGTGCGCCGCAGTCGCCGGCTGCGTGGCGCGCGGCCGCGGCGGCGACCAATCTCGGCTGGCTGTTCTGGACGAAGGAAGCCTATGGCGCCGGTGAGAAACAGACCGGCATGGGCTACTATGCCAGGGCCGCGACGCTCGGGTCTCCGCAGGGCCTTTACCAGGTCGCCGCCTGTATGCGCGACGAGTGCCTGGATGCCGGGCTCCGCGCAGCGGTGTTTGCCGATGTCTACAAGGCCGAGAGCTACAAGCCCTTCTTCGGCGGCAAGTATGAGCGGCTGAAGGCGGCCTCGTCCCGGTTCGGACAGGCGGCGGAGGCGGGCCTGGTCGCGGCTGCCGTCGACAAGGTGCGTGTCGACAATGAACTTGTCGGCATGGCGCGCGACGTGAAGGCGACCTGGGACGAAGGCACGGTGGCGATTCACGGCCACTTCACAGACATCATCGCGGCGGCTCGGACGGGCCTCGCCAGCCAGCCGACGGCCGAACAGCGGACCACGCTGGAACAGGCACTGGCCAATGCCGAGGCGCAGGCCAGCAATTTTGCCTCCGAGGCAGCGGCTGCGCGCCAGCGCCTGCAAAACGGTCCGGCGCCGGCCCGGCCCGCCAGCTCCGCACCGTCATCCGGCGCTCCGTCAAAGGGTGAGAATTATGCGAGCGACAAGACCCGCGCGCGCCAGTGCGTTGCAGACTCGGTCGAACTGAGGGACTGGCGCCGCGACCTCGACGACTGGGCGCGCGACATGCGGGCCTGGGACAAGGAACTGGACGAGACCCGCCGCGACCTCGAACTCTACTATCAGAACGACAGCGCGCTGCGGAACTCGTACAATGCTGATGTCGATGCCTTCAATGCGGAAGGCCGCGAATACGATGCCGAGCAGGGCCGCTACAACGCCGCCGCCGATGCCTACAATGCCGCCTGCCGGGGCAGCTTCAATCACTACGCCATCCAGGAAGAATGCACGGGCAGCGCCGCCGAGAGCCGGTTCTGCAAGTCGTTCTAGTAGGTTGGAGGCAGCCGGGACGCTTGCGTGGACATGCGGTCGGCGGTAGGTGCCGGTGATAGCCAAAAAATACCACCGGACCCCGAAATGCCCGTACCCAAGGCCAACGCCAAGCCGAAATCCTTCCAGGACCTGATCCTGACGCTGCAGGCCTATTGGGCCGCGCAGGGTTGTGCCATCCTGCAGCCCTATGACATGGAAGTCGGCGCCGGCACGCTCCACCCGGCCACCGTGCTGCGGGCGCTGGGGCCGAAGAACTGGCGGGCGGCCTATGTCCAGCCCTCGCGCCGGCCGAAGGATGCCCGCTATGGCGAGAACCCGAACCGGCTCGGCCATTACTACCAGTACCAGGTCATCCTGAAGCCGAACCCGGCGAACCTGCAGGACCTTTATCTCGAAAGCCTCTATGCCATCGGCATCGATCCGACGGTGCATGACATCCGCTTCGTGGAGGATGACT
>JAGQRO010000322.1 GCA_020425315.1 Hyphomonas sp.
GAAGTGACGGAACTGATCCAGGGCTATGTCATCGCCCGGCAGGGCGAACTGACCGAGCAGGATCTCGCCCACACCATCTTCCCGCACCCGACCCTGTCGGAAATGATGCACGAAGCGGTGCTGGATGCCGAAGGACGCGTCCTGCACGTCTGACACCGGAGGTGGCCTTGAGCGAACGCATTTGCCTCAATGCCGACCTCGGAGAATTGCCGGGAGATGAGGGACGCCGGCTCGACCGTGCGATGCTGGCGCTCGTCACCCGCTGCAATGTCGCCTGCGGCGGTCATGCGGGGGATGCCGGCACGATGGTCGCAACCATTGAGGCCGCCCGTGAGGCCGGAGTGCGCATCGGCGCGCATCCCTCCTATCCGGACAGGGCGACGTTCGGACGGACGCGAAACGGTATGCCGCTGGAGGCCTTGCGCGTGTCGCTGCTGAGTCAGGTGCGCGCCTTGCAGGCCGAAGCTCGTGCGATCGGCGCGAGCGTGGACCACATCAAGCCGCATGGTTCGCTCTACAATGATGCGGCCCGCGACGGCGACCTTGCACGTCTCGTCGTAGACCTTTGCACAGAGACCGGCATTGGTGAGCTGCTAGGGCCGCCCGACTCGGCCCTGCAACAGGCAGCGGAACAGGCCGGGCTGCGCTTCGTTCCCGAGGGCTTCGCGGATCGGCTGTATGAGGCCGATGGCACGCTGACACCGCGAAGCGTGCCCGGAGCTGTGATTGAGGATGGCGACAAGCAGCTGCGCCAGTCACTCGGCATCGTGCGGGATGGTGAAGTCTTCGCGCGCACAGGTGAGCGCGTGCCGCTGCAGGTGGCCACCATTTGCCTGCATGGCGACACACCAGGGGCTGCCGACAATGCAGCGGCCCTGCGTGCAGGGCTGGAAGCACACGGGATCATCGTCCAGCCATGACCGAGCCGCGAATACATTTCGTCGGTGATGACGCGCTGGCCGTCGAAACGCCGGGCCGGGCCCAAAGGGATTCCTGTGCCGAATTCCTCAGGGCATCGCGCCAATGGACCGACGTCGTGCCCGGCAAACACCATGTGACCGTCCAGTTCGACCCCGTGGATATTTTGCCTTCGCAGGCGCTGGCGCAACTGGCCGAGCAGGTGCAGAGGATTCCGGACACCGCCCGGCGTGCCGGAAAGGCCATCAGTTTGGACCTGTCCATCGAGCCGGCAGATGCGCCGGACCTTGCAAGGCTGGCCGCGGAAAATGGCCTGGCCATTCCTGATTTCCTGAGCAGGCTGCAGGGCAGCGCGCTGACCGTCGACATGTTGGGGTTCACCCCAGGCTTCGCCTACATCACCGGCCTCGATACGGCCTTGCAGGGGGAGCGGCTGAAAGTGCCCCGGACGCGCGTTGCAGCAGGGTCTGTCGGCATGATCCATGGGCAGATCGGGCTCTACGCCCTGCCGGGGCCGGGTGGCTGGCCGATCATCGGACGGGTGAAAGATCCACTGTTCGATCCGGCGGCGCCGCAACCCTCCCGGTTGTCGCCTGGCATGCAGGTGCGGTTCAGGATCATCGGGTCCGCAGGATGAGCCTGACAATTCTCCGGCCCGGTCTTCAGGCGACGTTGCAGGCGCGGCCAAGAACGGGGCTGCGGCATCTGGGTATTCCAGCGGCTGGCCCGGCGGATCCACTGTCGATGGCCCTCGCAAACCGTCTTGTGGGCAACACGCCGGACGCCTGTGCCACGGAGATCACCTACGGAAACGCCGAGATGCGGTTCGAGACGGACACGGCCGTGGCGCTCGCCGGGGCCGAAGTAGAGGCGGACTTGTCCGGCCGGCCGGCTCCCATGCATCGGACGCTCAATGCCAAGAGAGGGGAAGTGCTGAAGCTTGCGCGACCCTCGCAAGGCGTGCGGACCTATGTCGCGGTCGCCGGAGGCATCGCGGGCGAGCCCACATTTGGCAGCCAGTCGACTTTTCTGCCGGCGGGTTTTGGCGGGCATGAGGGGCGGGCATTGCGTGCGGGGGACGTTCTGGAGCTGCCGGCGGCGCGAAAGGGCGAAATCCTTGAAACGCCGGTCCCATTGCGTCCCCATATGTCTGCGTCCCATGTCCTCAGATGCGTTCCCGGCCCTGATGGGGACATGCTGACGGGTGCGGCCTGGAATGAGCCCAGCGAGACGAGCGCCCGTTTGGACCGGACGGGCATCGAGCTGACCGGACCGTGGCCACAGCTGCAGGACGCTGCCCAGCGGCCAAGCGAGGCCCTGTTTCCGGGGGCTGTGCAACTGACGCCATCAGGCCGGGCGTTCCTGCTGCTGCCGGATTCGCAGACGACCGGAGGATATCCGCATGTGCTTCAGGTCATTCGCGCGGACCGGCACCTGCTCGGACAGATCGGCGCCGGCAATCGCGTGCGCGTTCTGCGCCGCACGCCGGAAGAGGCGGCCGCAGACCTGCGCGCGAAATCGGCTTTGTTTGCGGACTGGTTGCCGGGCTTCCGCTTCTAGAGCGGCTTGTCCTCGTCAATCAGGATGCGGTTGGCGGCCCCGACCGGGTCATCGAACTGACCGGTCTTCGCCGCCCAGATGAAGGCGCCAAGGCCGAGAAGCCCCATGAAGAGGGCGATGGGAATGAGGAACAGGACTCCGCTCATGTCAGGTGCCTTTCCGGATGCTGGCGAGCCGCAATGCGTTCAGCGATACAGCCATGGATGAGAGGGACATGGCAATGGCGGCGACCAGTGGCGTCGCATGACCCGTAACCGCAATCGGGATCGCGACCAGATTGTAGAGCGCCGCGAACCAGAAATTCTGCAGCATGACCGCCTTGGTCCGCCGGGCGACGGTCAGCAGCAAGGGCAGGGCGCCAATGCCGCCGGCATAGACTGCATCGCTGGCCGACTGGCTGAGATCGACGGCGGTGCCCGGTGCGACGGCGGCATGCGCCATGGCAAGCGCGCCGGCATCGTTGAGGCCGTCGCCGACCATCAGCACCTTGTGCCCTTCGCTCCGGAGGGCTTCCAGCCTGTCGGTCTTCTCCTTCGGGGAGACACCGGCCGTGAAAGTGCCAATGCCCAGTTCGCTGGCCACCTTGCTGACACGGTCAGCGGTGTCGCCGGAGAGGATTTCCAGTTCATAGCCGCGCGAGGTGAGCGTGCGCAGCCCGTCCTGCGTGCCGGGAATGATTTCGTCCTCAAAGTGGATGACGCGCGGTTCGGCATTGCCTTGCCGCAGGTAAAGGCCCCGGACCGTCCCGGCTGCATCCTCGCCGCCCGCCCAGGCGGCGGATCCGAGGCGCCAGACTGCGCCGTCAATGGTCGCTTCCAGTCCTTGTCCCGGAATTTCCCGGACGCCGGGCGCGATCGGTCCCGGGCAGGCTGCGGCCACAATAGCGCGCGACAGCGGATGGCTGCTGGCCCGTGCAAGCAGTGCCGCATCGGCAAGCAGGTCGCGGTCGGTCTGTTCCGCCACGCGCGGCTGGCCGACTGAGAGCGTGCCGGTCTTGTCGAGTACGATGTGATCGACTGAAGCGAGGCGCTCCAGTGCGTCCCCTGATTTCAGGAAGATGCCATTGCTGAACAGCTTCCCGGCCGCGACGACATGAGCAACCGGTGCGGCCAGCGCCAGCGCGCAGGGGCAGGTGATGATCAGCGTCGAAATCGCAATCAGCAGGGCTTCGCGAATGCCCGCCCCGGCGATCAGCCAGCCGGTAAAGGTCAACAGGGCGGTCGTGTGCACGAACGGCACGTAGAGCGATACGGCCTTGTCCGCGATGTACCGATAGGACGAGCGGCGCTGTTCGCCTGCTTCCAGCATGCGGGAAATGTCGGCGAGCAGTGAGTTCGAGGCGCGGGACAAGGCCTTCGCCCGCACCGGCTGAGCGATATTGACCGAACCTGCATAAATGCGGGCGCCTGCTGACACGGAGCGCGGGGCGGTTTCTCCGGTCACGAGGCTTTCATCCAGCTCACAGATATCGTCGCAGAGTTCGAGGTCCACCACGGCGCGTTCGCCCTGCGACAGCAGGATCATGTCACCCTCCGCAATGGCAGCTGCATTGACGCGCGTTGCTTCGCCGGACTTGTCGAGCCGGGTGACGGCCCGGTTAGACATCGCAAGCAGGTCGTTTGCCGCCGCGCCCGCCCGCCGGCGGACGCGTGCTTCCAGGAAGCGACCGATCAGCAGGAAGAACAGCAGCATGACGGACGCGTCGAAATAGGCGTGCTCGCCGCCCCGGATGGTTTCCGCCACGCTGACGCCGAAGGCGAGCGTCACGGCAAGGGAGATTGGCACATCCATATTGGCGCGGCCGCGCCGAAGGACATTCCAGGCAGATCGGAAAAAGGGGCGGCCGGAGAACGCAATCGCAGGAAAAGCGATGATGCCGGAGATCGCATGCAGGATCTGGCGCGTGCGTCCGCCCATTTCGCCGACATCGCCCCATACCGAAACGGACAGGAGCATGATGTTCGCAGCGGCAAAGGCCGCGACGCCCATGGCGATCAGCAGCCCGCGCTCTTCCTTGCGCCGAGCCTCGTCTGCATCGGAATCCGAAACCGTGCCAACGCCATAGCCGAGGCCTTCGATTGTTTCGGCAATCTTCGAGGCGGGCAGGGCGCCGGACCAGGTCACGTTGAAGCGGCCCGTGGAGAGGTTCAGCCGGGATTCCGACACGCCTTCCAGCGCCCGCACGCCATTCTCGATCTTTGCCATGCACGCGCCGCATTTGGCGCCGGACACATTGAGTTCCAGGTGCTGTTGCTTGCCCTGCCGGGTGACGAAGACGCCGAGATCGTCGAATTTCGAGACTTGCTGGCGCTCCGGAGACAGAGACCAGTCCGGTCCGCGTGTCAGGAAGTCCGCTGCAGTCATTCGACGATCAGGCTCTTCTTGACGACGAAGGGTGTCGTGCCGTCCTCGTTCGGGATGTCCGCCTCGATGCGGGCTTCCCAGAGGCCGTTGGAAAGATCCCCGACGCGGGCGGTATATTCACCCGCTGCGGTGCGCTCGACCGTCAGCGCAATATCGGCGCCGTCGGTTGCCGTGCGGCGGATTTGAGCCGTCACCGCTTCGGCTGCGAGGGGATTGCCCTCGGCATCGAAGAGCCGGACGAGCAGGGCCTGGGTTTCGCCGGCTCCAACAAGCCCGGCCTGCGCCTGCCAGCCCGCTTCCGCGCTGATCCTGCGGGCCTCGATCGTGTCGTTGTAGTTGAGGCCCTGAAGGTAGGATTTCTGCTCATCCTCGCCCGGGAAGGACGTGATCGATGCCCAGAGGAAAATGCCGTTCACCACGAACATGAAGCCGAAAAAGGCCACCATCATCAGAAGGACATGCCAGCCCTTCAGGGTGAAGCCGGATTTGGAAGTGGCTGTGGCGGTCATCAGGGGGCTCCCTGAACAAAGACAGCAGGGCTGGTTTCAACTTCACCCGTTTCAACATCCGTGACGTTGACTGTAAAGGTGACGCGGGGCTGGGCATCGCCGCCCGGACGGGTCACGAGCATCCGGAACCGGTCAACACCATGCGCGCCAAGGTTCAGCTCGATGGGGCCGTTTTCGGTGTCTTCGAGGCCGACAACCTGAACGTTGGCATTGTCGAGCCCTTCGAGCGTTACGATGATGTCGCGCGTAGTCGCGGTCTTGTTGACGAGTTTGAGCGTGTAGCCATTGCGGATGTCACCGGTCGATAGGCGCACGAAGGGCGGCGAACGGTCCTTCAGGACGTTCACTTCCAGCGTCGACTTGTTGAAGTAGCCGAAGCCGACCAGGGCCGTGATCGCAAGCATGAGCGTCGCGTAGAGGAGCGTTCTCGGCCGGAGGATATTGTATTTCGGCTTCTGCCCGGCGGCCCGCGCAGCGACTGCGACATCCGTATCATAGGCGATCAGCCCGGTCGGACGCCCGATCTTCTTCATGATATCGTCGCAGGCATCAATGCAAAGCGCGCAGTGAATGCACTCAAGCTGAGCGCCATCGCGGATGTCGATACCCATCGGGCAGACCTGCACGCATTGCTTGCAGTCGATGCAATCGCCGCGGCCTTCCCAGCTTTCGCCTTTGCGGTGCGGTCCCCGCGGTTCGCCGCGATCATAGCGATAGGTCACATTCAGGGCGTTCTCGTCAGTGAGCGCGCCCTGGATACGGGGCCATGGACACATATAGGTGCAGACCTGCTCCCGCATCCATCCGGCGAGGAAGTAGGTGGTGAAGGTCAGGATCCCCGCGAAGAAATAGGCGGTCAGCGGCGCTTCACCCGTGAACCAGCCTTTCGC
>JAGQRO010000323.1 GCA_020425315.1 Hyphomonas sp.
CCGTACCAGCCTTCGATCCGGGTCCATTTGCCCTGTTCGAGGTCTTTGTAGTGGGTGAAGAAGTGGGCGATCTTGTCGCAAAGCGTCTGCGGCAGGTCGTGATAGGTGGCGATCTTGTCGTAATAGGCCGTCAGTTTCGGGTGCGGCACGGCGAGGATCTTTTCGTCCGCGCCCTTGTCATCCGTCATCATCAGCACGCCGACCGGACGGGCGCGCACGACCGAGCCTGGCACCAGCGGCCGGTTGCCGACCACCATCACGTCGATCGGGTCGCCGTCCAGGCTCATCGTGTGGGGCACGAAGCCGTAATTACAGGGATAGCGCATCTCGGTGTAGAGATAGCGGTCCACGAACATGGCGCCGGAGGCCTTGTCGATCTCGTATTTGATCGGGTCGCCGCCGAGCGGAACCTCGATGAGAACGTTGAGGTCGTCGGGCGGGTTCTGGCCCGAGCTGATCTTGGAAAGGTCCATGGTTCGTACTCGCACTTTGGGAGGAAGGGCTGCCGCGAGCCGATGGCCTGTCAGGGCCGATCCGTCAAGCGGTGCCGGCCATCCCTGTTACCAAAGTCGCATGTCTGCGCCGGTTTCGGGGCCTGAGCGCCCCGGCCGGGGGCATCAGGGGGCGTCATCCATGGAGAGATAGAGGTGGCGCAGGCCGGTCGAGAAGGCCGCCGGGAAGATACTGGCATGGGTCTCGTCCTCGAAAACGCGCATCTTGACGATGAGATTGGCATCATCCCGGGCCGCGAGGCGGTCGGCATACGCCTTGAGGTCGTCGACCATGGCATGGCCGGTGTCGGGCTGGTTCTCCCAGTCGCCGACGGCGAGATAGACATAGGTCTTGCGCGGCATGGGTCCGGGAAGCTGCGCATCGTCGAGCATCATCCGGTCTTTGAACCACAGCGATGGCGAGACGAAGATGTAGCGGTGAAACAGGTCCGGCTGTGCGGACAGAAGCCAAGTGCCGAACAGCCCGCCATAGGAATGACCAACGAAGACCCGGTCCTGTGGATCTATGGCAAAGCGCTGCTCCAGATAGGGCAGGGCTTCATTGCGAATAAAGTCGGCAAAGGCCGGGCCGCCCCCGGAGAGGGCCTGGATGTCCGGCCCGTACCCGCCTTCGGTCGTGTTTGCGGGCGTATAGTCTCGCGTGCGATTGGTCCTGTAGGCGAAGCCATCATCGGGATCACCGGCATAGGCGACAGACACGATGATGAGTTCCGGGGCCTGTCCGCGTCCGCCGAGATGTTCGGCATGGGCCGATGCGAGCGCGAACTGGTAGTCGGCGTCCAGCGTGACCAGCAACGGATAGGGCCCGTTGGCCGGGTCGTAGCCGGGCGGCAGGCGCACATAGAGCTGGTAGTCCACGCCATTCGATGCGGCCGTCAGCGGCAGGACCTCCGTCCGGGGCAGGCTGTAGGCTTGAGGCACCGCGGTGCCCGCCTGCGGAGGCGTCGTGCAGGCAACCAGCAGAAAGAGCGGCAGGGCGAGGCGGGAAATCCAGGGAGGCATGTGTCATCCGAAGCAAGTTCGCGACATTTGTAGCGAGCCTTCGGCCAAACGCAACCCGTCCGGATGCTGCGTGTCCTAGCGGGGCGGCGGAAAGGGCAGGTCTTCGGCGGAATAGATGTGAATATCCGCCGGCGTGGCCGAGAGCTCGCCAAGCTCCCGGGCGAAATCGCGGCTGGCCTTCACGGCGAAATGGGCGAGCAGGGCCGGCATGTCGGCCCAGTGCTCCACAAAGAGGAGGCGGCCGGGGCGCTCGCAATCCTCATGCACGCGGTGATCGAGACAGCCGGGTTCGGTGCGCGAGCGCTGGCAGTGTTCGAGAGAGATTTCCAGCATCCGGGCCCGCGTGGCCTCGGTCATGGTGACAGCGCCGGTGACGATGATCATGGGGGACTCTCCTCGGGAAATTCAGGCGCCGACCAGCGCATAATTGAAACTGATGGAAATGCGCGGCTCTTCCGACCGGTTCGGCATCACCTCATGGCGCAGCCAGGATTCCCAGAAGAAGGCGCGGCCCTCCTGCGGCTCCAGATAGACGAACCGGCGGGCCGCTTCCGGCGCATCGTCCAGCGGCTGGGGCGCGGCCATCATGAAGCCGAGGCGGGGGTCCTCGATCTTGAGACTGCCGGCGCCTTCCGGCACGCGGACATAATAGGTGCCGGAAATCACGCTGCCCGGATGTACATGGCTGGAATGGCTGCCGCCTTCGGGCAGGATGTTGACCCAGATCGCGTCGAGCCGCAGGCAAAAACCGGCAAGGTCCCAGTGCAGCGCTGCGGCGAAGGCGGCGGCCTCCCGGTCCAGCAATTTCTTCAGCTCACGGAATTCCGGGAACCGTTCGGGCAGATCGTCCAGCGAGGCATAGGATGTGTAGCCGTCATAGCCTTCGGTATCACACCAGGCGTTGCCGGCCTCATCCTCCTCTTCCAGCAGCCAGCAGACCGCTTCCAGCCCGGCGCGCAGGGCTTCATCGCCCGGGGCGGCTTCATGGATGAGTGTGGGGAAGAGGGATCTGGCAGGCATTGAGTGCACCGGAAGTGAAAGCCCCCTCCCGGCGGGCCGGAAGGGGGCGGGGATTGGCCGTGAGCGGATTATTCCGCAGGCTTGACGAATTTCAGGGTCATCCGGTCGCTTTCGCCGATGGCGGCATATTTTTCCGGATCCCAGCCCTCGGGTGCGGTCTCGTCTTCGCCGGGGCTACGGCTGACCGGTGGCAGCGTCCACACGCCATAGGGATGGTCGGCCGTATCGGACGGATTGGCATTGATCTCCGACGCGCCGGCAAATTCGAAGCCGGCATTTGTGGCCAGCGTCTTCACATAGTCTTCGTGGACATAGCCGGTGCCGGCGGCGGGGTCCTGCGTGCCCGTGGAGGGCAGGCGGTGTTCGACCACGCCCAGCACGCCGCCGGGCTTCAGGGCGGCATAGGCATCGGCGAAGAATTTCTGCTCATAGCCGCCGCCCATCCAGTTGTGGACATTGCGGAATGTCAGCACGACATCGACGCTGCCGGGTTCGGCCAGCGGGCCGGACACGGAAGAAAATTCAGACCAGGCAATCGTGCCGAATTTCGGATCGGCATAATTGGCCATGAATTCGGCATTGCGCGTTTCGGTGCGGGCGCGGCGCTCCTCATCGGCGGCGGCGTCCGGATCGAACACGGCCGCGATGAGCGTGCCGCCGCCAGAGGCGAGCCAGGGCGCGAGAATGTTCGTGTACCAGCCGCCACCCGGCCAGGTTTCCAGAACCGTGTCGCCGGCTTCGACGCCGAAGAATTCCAGCGTTTCCTTGGGGTGGCGCCACGCGTCGCGGGCCTTTTCGGCTTCGGAGCGCACATCGCTGTCGAGAGCGGCCTGCAGGGCATCCACAACGGCGGGCTCAGCCGTTTCAGCGGCAGGGGCGGCCTGGTCGGTAGCGGCGGGCGCTGTCTTGGCGCAGCCGGCCAGCAGGGCCAGGGCAAGGAGGGCGGCGGGGGCGGCAGTCTTCATCGTGTCGTCCTTCGTTATGGCTTCAAAGCGGGTTTTGGTGTGGGTGAACCTCTTGAACCCGCCTTTTAGGCTCCCAAATATTTGGTGTCACGGTGCCGCCTTGCGGGCCGGGACCGGAAAACGTGCCGGCGCCGCTGATCGGGCCGGGGTTTCGCGGAATCCGAACCCAGGAAGAGCGCCACCTGTTCGGGGCGCTGACAGTTGCTTCAACTCAGAGGACTGACCCCATGTCGAACATTGATCTTACCCCCCTCTATCGCACCATGGTCGGCTTTGACCGCATGGCCAACATGATTGACCAGGCCGCCCGCCTCGACGGCTCTCAGGGCTATCCCCCTTATAATATTGAGCGCGTGGACGATAACGCCTTCTCGATCGAGATCGCGGTCGCCGGATTCACCGAGGACGACCTCGACATCGAAACCAAGGAAGGCTTGCTCACCGTGGCCGGCAAGAAAGCCGAAACGGAAGACGGCAATGGCCGCAACTTCCTGCATCGCGGCATCGCGCAGCGCAGCTTCATCCGCCGCTTCCAGCTGGCCGATCACGTTATCGTGACCGGTGCCGCGCTGGACCATGGCGTGCTGCGCATCGACCTGATCCGCGAGCTTCCGGAAGAAAAGAAAGCCCGCAAGATCGAGATCGGCGCGTCGGCCCAGACCGAGCCGAAACTGATCGGCAAGAAGAAAGCCTCCGACGCGGCATAAGCTTCGGCGCAGGCTGACGAATGGAGACGGCGCGCTTCTGTCTGGGCGCGCCGTTTTCTGTTCCGGCATGGAAAAAAGCCCCTGCGAAGTACGCAGGGGCCTTACGCATCGGGGTGTAGGTCAGCCCCCTTTGCGCGAGCGGGTCAGTCGCAATTGTCGACGGAGGTCGTCACGGTGCCGTCGGCGCAGGTGCACCCGCCACCGATATTCAGCACGACCAGAGACGCGCGAACCGTTTCATAGCGCGTCGGCGCGGTCACCCGCTCCGTCGTGACGCGCGGTCGGCGGATTTCCACCGGTTGGATCAGCGTGCGGACGATCGGCTGGATGACGTCGCGCTCGGTGATCGCCTCGAAATAGGTCTCGCTGTATTCCTCACGGCTCTGTTCCGTGATCTGCGGAATATAGTTCGTCACCGTTTCGGGAATGACGGCATCCTCGATGCGCAGCGGCAGGCGCTGTTCCTCATACTGGGTCGGCGCGGTCACCGTTTCCTTGGAGGCCTGAAGCACCTGGCGCTCGATCGGCTGGATCGTGGTGATGACAACCGGCTGGATCACATTGGTCGTGACCTGATCGATATACACGTCTTCCACTTCCAGGATCGTGCGTTCCGTCACCTGCGGAATGAACACTTCCTCGACCGCCGGGGCCGGGTCCGTCTCGATGCGGACGGGCAGGCGCTCTTCCACATATTGCGTTTCGGCGGTGACGGTTTCCTTGGTGCCGCGCAGGATCTGGCGCTCGACCGGCTGGATGGTCGTGCGCGTCACCGGCTGGATCACGTCGCGCTGGGCGACATAGGGCACGGCCACTTCGGCATATTCCTCACGCACTTCTTCCGTGACCTGAGGGATCGTGGTTACGGCGACGGCGGGAATGGCCACCGACTGGACCTGAACCGGTGCGCGGCGCGTTTCATAGCGCGTCTCGCGGGTCACGGTCTCGACACGCGGGCGGGTGATGCGCCGCTGGACGGGCACGATCGTGGTGCGCTCGACCGGCTGGGTCACTTCGCGGCGGCCGATGACGTCATAGGTCGACTCGGTCACGTCCTCGCGGGTCTGGACCGTCTCCTGCGGGATGTTGGTGACGGTGACCGCCGGGACCGCGTCACGCTCGATGCGAACCGGCAGGCGGGTTTCCTCATAGCGCATGTCTTCGGTCACCGTTTCGGTGGTGCCCTGCGCCACGCGCCGCTCGATCGGCTGGATCAGGGTGCGCTGGATCGGCTGGATCACGTCGCGCTCGGTGATGGCGGGCACGTAGACTTCCGACTCCTCCACCTGGGTGCGCTCTTCAACGCGCTCCTCGACGTTTTCACAGCACTTGATGGTCTCGACCGCTTCCTTCGATCCCTCGACATAGCGCACGTCCGATGCGCCGGAGACGGCAACGCCGGAATTGCGCGCCTGCGCGATCAGGTCGTCGATTTCTGCCTGTGAGAGAACATTCGATGCGGCCTCGCCGCGCGGATTGTAGCGCTCGCCTTCCTGAGCATTGGCAGTGAGCGGCAATGCGGCAAACGCCAGCACGCCCAACGCCAAAAGGCTTGCCTTGAACTTCATGTCACCTATCCCCTTCGGGGCCCCAGCGGCCCTTGATGTGTTTTCTTCAATTCCGGCCCTCCGGCGGTGCCCGCCTACCTCGTCGGATATCGCTTTCCACAGGCCTGGCGCAGTTTGCGCCTATCATTACGTACACGCAACGACCTTGAATCCGGAAGAAGTTTCCCCAGAAGGGCGAATTGTGGCGAAGGGCTGCGACGTGCCTGCGGCTGCCTGAGTCATCTGCTGGCGACGGGGCAGACCGGTTGGTAAAGAGGCGCGGGCGGCCTGACGCCCCGGAGGACCAGATGCGCCGCAATATCCTTGCCTATTCGGACAAGATGTTCACGCCGTCGGAAAGCTTCATTCCGCGGGGCTATGAGGCATTCGATGTGCTCAATCCGGTCTTCATCGGCCATGAGTTGCGCGGACCGGTGCCGGACGGGCGCCAGGCGATTGATTTGACGCCGCTGCACGGGCCGCTGGGGGAGACGGGGTTCAAACAGTTTGGCGTGGTTTCGGCGCGTCTTGAGGCCGAATTGCGGGCGCTGGAACCGGTGGCGATCCATGCGAGTTTCGGCAAGTCAGGGGCCTATGCCCTGCCGCTGGCCCGCAAGCTCGGCCTGCCGCTGGTGGTGACCTATTATGGCGGGGACGCCACCAAGACGACCAATACGAAGGACAGTTTCTTCCGGGTCTACAATCGGCGCCGCGCCGCGCTCTGGCGCGAATCCGCGCTCATCCTGCCCTGTTCGGGCTTTATTCGGCAGGAATTGCTGGCCAAGGGCTGTCCGGACGCGAAGATGGTCGTGCATCACAACACGGCCGATCCGCGCCGGTTCCAGCCGGGGGAGAAAGACAACATCCTCCTCTTTGCTGGCCGCTGGACCGAGAAGAAGGGTATCGAGACGCTGATCGGGGCCCTCGCCATGCTGGGAGAGCAGCTGGAGGGTTGGCGCGTGCGTCTGTTGGGAGACGGGCACCTCAAGGAAAAGCTGGTGGCAGAGCTAGACTCTGCAGGCGTGACGGCAGAACTGCCCGGCTGGATCCCGGCCGACGAAATGCCAAAGCACTTTGCCGAGGCGGTCATTGTCTGCGTGCCGTCACAGCGCGCGCCGTCGGGCGATGCGGAAGGCCTGCCACTGGTCTGTGTCGAGGCGATGCTGAGCGGCTGTGCCCTGGCCGCGACCTATCATGCCGGCATTCCGGAATGCGTGAAGGATGGCGAGACCGGCTATCTGGTGGCTGAAAAGGACGTCGAGGCGCTGGCTGACCGGCTGGGCCGGATGATTGCAGATCCTGCGAAAACACGGGAAATGGGCCAGAAAGGCCGCGAATTCGCGTTATCTGACTTCAATCTGGAGAAACAGTCCCGCCGGCTGCAGGACCATTTGCTGCGTGTCGCTCAGGAAGCCGGGACGCTGGCGAAGAATTCGGCATAAAGCCGCGCGGCGTCGCGGCGGCGATACCCCACCATCACATCGATCCCGGCATCGCGCAGGCGCAGGATGCCGCCATTGGCGACGGGATGGGGATCGAGGACAGAGCAGACGACCCGGGCAATACCGGCCTCCTGCAGGCGCAGGGAACAGGATTTCCCGCCCTGGGAGCGTTCGCGGCAGGGCTCCAGCGTCACATAGGCGGTGCCGCCCTGTGCCGCGCTTCCTGCAATATCGAGGGCGATTTCCTCGGCATGCGGGCGGCCGCCGACGCCGGTCACGCCCTCGCCGACAATATGACCGTCTCGATCAAGTATGACGCAGCCGACCGACGGGTTGACCCCGGTCAGACCGTGGTTCAACCGGGCGAGCGCGAAGGCCCGCCCCATCATCCGCCGGTCGCGCCGACGGCTCATGGCAGGGCCGGAAGGGCCTGCGCCCTGGCTTCATCCAGATAGCGGACCGAGACTGGCTTCAGATTGTCATCGAGTTCGATCAGGAGCGGATTGCCCGTCGGGATCTCGATCCCCGTAATGGACTCATCGGGCACATGGAAGAGGTGCTTCACCAGCGCCCGCAGGGAATTGCCATGCGCGGCGATGACGACATCGGTGCCCGATTTCAGCACCGGGGCGATCTTCGCCTCCCAATAGGGCAGGACTCGATCCAGCGTCAGCTTCAGACTCTCGGTGTCGGGAATGTCGATGCCCTTGTAGCGGGGGTCCGTCGACAGGTCGAATTCGGAGCCTTTTTCCAGCGGCGGGGGCGGGACGTCGTAGGAGCGGCGCCAGACATGGACCTGGTCGTCGCCATGCTTGGCCGCCGTTTCCGCCTTATCGAGGCCGGTCAGGTCGCCATAATGGCGTTCGTTCAGCTGCCAGGCCTTTTCCACCGGCACCCAGGCCCGGCCCATGGCCGTCAGCGCCATCCAGAGCGTGCGGATGGCGCGGGTCTGTACGCTGGTAAAGGCGGCGCGGAAATCGGCATCGGTGCCCTTCAGCAATTCGCCGGCCTTGCGGGCCTCGGCCTCGCCCTTTTCGGTGAGGTCGGCATCCCACCAGCCGGTGAACCGGTTCTCGAGATTCCAGGCGGATTGTCCGTGGCGGACGAGGGCGAGTTTGGGCATTGGAATCGGGTCCTTTCGGGGCGTCTGGCGGCGTTTTCAGTCGGATTGGCGGGGAACTCAAGTGTCCATAACGCGCAGGAGGTCGGCAAAGGCGAGGACGACATGATAGCCGGTCGAGGCGGGCATGTGCCGGGCGAGCGGCAGGCCCTCGGCATCGTAATGATCGATCCAGCCGCCTTCCGGGGTCAGGAATTCGTCCATCAGCACGTCGAAGCTGAGGCAGGCGGCGGCGGCGAACCGCTCGTCTCCCGTGGCGGCAAAGCGGGCGAGATGGGCCTTCAGCGCCTCGGTCTGGCTCCAGGTCCGGCGCGACCCGTCGATGACGGCGCCGTCGCGGCTGACTTCCATCAGCGCCCGGCCCTCACTGTCGAGCGTCTTACAGGCGAAGGCATAGAGCACCTCGGCGGCCGGCGGCACCGGAACGTCCGCCGCGCGGGCAAATTCGTGCAGCAGCCAGACCCATTCGAACTGGTGGCCGGGTTCCACCACATCGGCATCACGGCCCTCCGGCAGGGCCCAGCCGGGCGCAAAATGCTCCCCCAGCAGGCCGCCGGGCCCGGCGGTGAAGCGGGTCTCGAACAGGGCGACGATTTCCTTTGCCCGGGCGAGATGGCCGCCGCCCTGATCTACACGGTGCCAGGCGAGGGAGGCCTCCAGCAGGTGCATGTGCGGGTTGGAGCGGCGCAGGCCGGAACCGTCGGCGGTCTCCTTGAAGCCGTGCATGCGCTCGTCCTCGAGATGCTCGTCGAGGAA
>JAGQRO010000324.1 GCA_020425315.1 Hyphomonas sp.
GTCCGGATTTCGGACCCTTACAGAGAATCAACCTTGGCGGATGTCTGGAGGAACAACCGGCGGGCTGGTCGGGGCCGTTTCAGTCTCTGGGAAATATCGGCTCAAGGTTGATCGCCACGGAGATCCGCTCCCCGTCCCCCATATAGGGGCGCACGCCATGCGCCAGCCAGGACGGGAACACGATCAGGCTGCCCGGCGCGGGGCGCACCTCAGGCTCCCACCGCTGCGGCGTGCCGTCGGAACCGACAAACCGGAAGTCCGCGCTGAGCATCGCGGCCATAGGAAGACGGGGGTCTTCAAAGAACAGGTCACCGCCGACATCTTCGGAGCCGTCCCCGCCCTGTCCGAGATCCACATAGAAGACGGCCGACCACAGGTTTCCGGGATGCACATGGCGATGATTGATCGCCCCGCGCCCGGAGACATTGGCCCACATGCCGACCCGCCAGCGCACCTCATCGAGGCGGTACTCCTCAAAATGCGTCAGCCGACACGCTATGGCGATGGCCTGATTGGCGATCGTCTTCGCAGCGGGGCCGCCCCATTGCAGCATGGATGTGTCGGAGTGCCAGCCCCCCTGATTGGACTTGGACATGCCCGACGACTCGGCTTTCCGCTTCTGGATCGCTGCCCGCAGCTCCTCGATCAGGCCTTCAGCCTCCTTGAGCCGAGCCACAACGACCGGCGTTTCGAACAGGCCCATCCGCGTGGCGTCCATGGGCAGGGGCTGGCCCTTCGGCTCGGTCATGATGTCTCCTTTAAGGTTCCTTGAGGCGCCAGTGCCCGCACGAGGCAGACTTATCCGGCATCCCCCTCGCCGCCTGTTCCGGCATAGAGATGCTGCGCCGCAAGCACGAGGAACATGTAATTGGTCGCGCCGCCACCTATGACATATTCGTTCTGTTGCCAGAAGAACGGCCATTCCTTGAGCTCGGGAAGATCGGGGCGGACCAGATTGGTCCCCGATATGACACCGCCGGGAATATAGGACCAGTCGGCCCGGTTGACGCCATAGGCGACCAGCGGCGAATCCACGCCGACACCGGACACGAAGCTCTCATTGTTCGCCCCCGGATGAACCCCCAGAACGAAGTTCAGCGGGTTCAGGAAACTGTCCGTCGACGTGTGGTCCGGCCATCCCTTGTGGAAGAACCACTGCCGCACGCCGCGCGACTGGATGGTCCAGCCCGCACCCCAGATATTCGGCGCATAGGGCACGCCATAGGGGCTGTCAGTCTCCGCATCGGCGGCAACCTTGGCCTGATACTCCGCAACGGCCTGATCCAGCCGCGAACGGAACCCGTCAGGCAGGCGGTCCTTGACGGAGGCAAGCCGCCAGGCCGTGTTTTCGATATCGGCCAGGATGGCCTCTTCCATCCCGGCGAGGCGGTCCGCATAGGCCGCATCCCCTGTGGACTGCAGCAGCTCGGCCAGCGCAAAGACCTGGTTGGACACGCTTGTCGACCGGTCAATGGCATTCGCCGCGATCGCTTTAGCGGCCTCGATCGCTTCCTGCCCCATCGGCGAGCCTTCCGCGCGCATCACCCGGCCTGCAGCGGCGAGCCCTCCGGCCGTGTAGAGTTCGCGGTTCGGATTGTCTTCGGTGAATACCCAGCGGTCATCCCACAGGATCGGATCACCATTCGCATCCACCCCAAGCCCGGAGACGGGCTGCTTGAAAACATTGTCGGTATGATTGGCCGCATCGCCCAGCATCACATAGGCGCGCAGCGACGGCGTGATGATGCCGCGATAGGGGCGGCCGAGCGCGCGATACCCTCCCAGCACGGTCAGCAGGCCGTGTTCAATCTGCTGAATGGCATCATTGCGCCCATCCGGATCGCGGATCTCGACCGTCTGCGTCGCCTGATCGATCCGCGTGGCGTCATAGTCGAGACCGAACTCTTCCACCATCTTGGCCAGCAGCCAGGTCGTGCCGATCTGCGACTCGATGCGCAGGTCATAGTCGCCGGCATCATGCCAGCCGCCCCGGTCCAGCCCCGGAACGATGTCGCCCGGGGCATAATCCGTGAGCGTTGTATCGCCCTGACGGTAGCCATCGAAGTGATTGAGCGAGACCGGCGCCATCAGCGCGTCGTCCTTGTGGCCGAGGCCATGCCAGATGCGGTATTTCTCGCTGACCCGCATATGGCACATCTGCACGGGCAGGAAATATTCCAGCACCGGTTGCCAGACATGCCGGTCATAGACATCCGCATCGATCTTGAACGGATGCGAGGTCTGCCCGCCATAGGAGACCTGGTAGAGCCCCTCTTCCCGGACGGCCGACATGTCGAAGACCGCATAGTCATAGCGCAGGAAGCTGCCCCAGCTTTGCGGCACGGCCGACAGGACCGGCACCCGGCCCTCAGCTGTCAGCCGGTAGAGGGTTGCCGGACCGGACACATCCGCACCTTCCGCCATCTCGATCACCGCACGCTTCGGCTGGTCCGGTGCGTAGCCGACCTGGCTGACCTGGATGACCGGCGCATAGCTCCATTCCGGAACCGTATGCGGCGTGACGATCCATTCGACGGCCTTGTCCGTGGCGCCGGCCGGAATCGGCGTCCGCACCACGAACCAGCCATTATTGTGGGCAGACCGGCCATCGATCAGCTCCAGCTCACCCGCGCCGGCATTGCGAAAGGAAAGCGTCTGCAGCGGCGCTTCGGGCGCCACCGTCAGCTGCTGGCCCACAGCCAGCGGCCGCGCCACGACCTGGCCGTTGGGGTCCTGCACCGGTCCGTTAGCCTGAACATTGCGCGGCACCGGAACGGCCGGCCCGGCCAGCGTCTCGACTGGACCATTCGCCTGCGTCGGGAACAGGCCGCTCGTCTCGTCCATCAGCCAGGCCTTGCCGAAAAGTTGGCCGGGGAACAGCTCCATATTGAAGCCCGCACGGCCCACCCACTCATCCGGCAACGGCTCCTTGAGGTCGACCGTGATGCGGAAGGCATTGCCGCCCGCCGGCGTGACAGACACGGAATAGTCGAGATCGAGATCGGGATAGAAGATCGGGTTGAACCCGTGCCCGTCCTTCGAGGGATCGGGATAGGTGAGCGACTGGGTGATCCCACCGCTCGCAGCATCAATGACCCGTTCGCCATCAGCAACCGGCATGGGAGACCATTGGCCGGGTTCGGAATCCAGCCGGACATCGCCATTCGCCGCCACGCGCAGGCCATGCTGGATGATCGTCACGCCGGTCTGGTGGCCATCCGGATAGATATCGTCAAAGACAATCACATCGAGGCCCGGTGCCGAAAGATAACCGCGATCGCCAAGATTGAGTCCGGCATTGTTCTGCTGCGCGGCGCAATTCTGCAGCGGCAGTAAAATGGCAATCGCGAGGAATTCTATGCGTTTCACGCCTTGAGCCCTTCCATGTGCTTGTCATTCTTACGGATGTCCGCGCGAGGCTACGCATACTCGCAAGCACCGGCAAATGCCAAACAGGAGCAGTCGCCCGGCTTCCACGACCACGGCCCGAATATGACCGTTTTCTCAAATGTCAGGGTGGCTGGCGGTGCCGTCAGACAAGCTCGAACTGGTCTCCGCTTCTCGCGGACAAGCAGGTCCAAAGCTGTGATCAACTCACACGATTCAGGAAGGCCCGCGTCTGGTCGCTATCTGAATCTGGCATTGCTTTGCGCTTCCCGGCCCATTCGTTGAGGGAAGAACAAGTGTCCTACTTTGATAGGCAATTCGCCTACCTGCATGCTTGGCCTCATCCTCCATCGAGGCTAACGAATACCTCAGTGAATGTATTCAGTTTCGGAATAGGTAATGCGCTTCCTGCGGCTCAGGCATGTTGTAGAAGTTGATCGCCAAGGCTCCATAACGGCGGCAGCCAATGCGCTGAATACAACCCAATCGACTGTCACTAAAAGTGTCGCGGCGATGGAGCAGGAAGTCGGCTACGCTCTGTTTGTCCGCAAGGCCCGGGGCGTAACCGCCACTGAGAAAGGGCGCGAATTCCTGAACAGGGCCTCCAGGGTCCTATCCGATGTGGAACACCTGATAGAGGACAGCCGCTCCGAAAAGGCCGCAGCGGATTCCCTGCTTCGTATTGGCGTGTGCCCGGGGCTACTTCAGGGCCTGCTGAATCGGGCGATGTGCAAAGTCATACAGAAACATGCGAATACGCGCCTGCAGCTCCAGGCCGTCTCGGCAGAGCGGGGCGTGTTGCTGCTTCAACGCGGGGATGTGGACCTTCTTGTTGGTCCGAAGGAAATGCTCGTCCGGCATCCGGAATTCGTCTTCGAGGCCACTCGGCCAATCGAAGCCAGCCTGTACGTGCGCAAAGGGCACCCGCTGACCAAAAAGGCGGTCGTGAAACGCGAACACCTGCGTGCCTACCCGATCATCGCTCCCGCCCCAATGAACATATATACCGACGTGCTGATGGGCCTCGTGGCAGACCAGAACAACAAAGACCCGCTAAGACAGTTGCACATCGTGGAGTACTTTCCGATGGCGGCTCAAATTGTCGAGACGACCGACGCGGTAAGTGTGATTTCGAAGGATTATGCAGGAACCAAATCATTCCGCAGGCGGTTCGACCTCGTTGACCTGGAAGTTTTTGAACTACTCGAAATGGGATGCGCCTGGCATACGCGCTGGCTTCCGAGCCGATCTGCCCGGCTGTTTGTTTCGGCTTTGGCGCTCGATCCTCAGGCCTGACTTAGCGCATGTTGATCAGCTCACAGACTTATCCATGGCCTCCCAGAAAGGCTTGCGCAATTCGCGCTTGAGCACCTTGCCCGCACCCGACAGCGGAAGAGGATCCGATCGAAACTCCACGCTGCGTGGTACCTTGTAGTTCGCGATACGGGCTTTGCAGTACTGGATAATTTCGTCCTCAGAAAGGGATTCACCCGGCTGAGGAACAATGACCGCATGCACGGCCTCACCCCATCGCGCAGACGGAATGCCGATCACCGCGACCGCAGCAACCCCCGGAACAGTTGAAATAGTGCTTTCAACCTCAGCCGAGAACACATTCTCCCCGCCTGTGACAATCATGTCCTTCATCCGGTCAACAATGTAGAGATACCCATCCTTGTCGAGGTATCCACCATCGCCGGTCCTGACCCAGCCATTCTTGAGGGCCGCCTCAGTCTGATCAGGCAAGTTCCAGTAACCCAGCATCGAACCCGGGCTTCTCGCCACAATCTCTCCAACCTCACCGACTGAGGCCTCCGCGCCATTTTCCAGGAGTATCTTCACCTCGCAGCCAATGGCCGCCTTGCCCGCAGACGCCAGACGGTGAGAAGCGTCGGTGTCGAATACATGATCTTCTGGCGGAAGAAGGCTGACCACTGGCGACATTTCGGTCTGTCCGTATGCCTGGACAAATCGGACATGCGGCATCCGCTCCATGGCAAGCCTCAGAACACCTGCCGGCATCGGCGACGCGCCATACAGGATGGTTTTTACAGTACTCACACGATCGGTGGAGAATGAAGGGTGCTGCAGGAGCATGCCAATCATCGTCGGCACGAGCAGCAGGTGGGTAACCTGCTCCTCCTCGATCGTCTTCAGTACCGCCTCCGGCTCGAACGACGGGACATATACATGCCGGCCACCGGATATACTTGTCGCGAGCCCCAGGCACCCGTCTGCAAGATGGAACATGGGGGCTGCGTGCAGAACAACAGACCGGGTATCGATTTCGCACGCTTTCGAAACAATCAACCCATTGAACCAAAGCCCCCTGTGCCCAAGCATGACGCCCTTGGGAAATCCGGTTGTGCCGCCTGTGTAGAAAAGACCAGCCAAGTCGTCCTCACAGCGCATTGAATCTTCAACTGGTTCGGAATCCCGGAGGAGAATCTCATAATTGAGCATGCCATCCGGACAGGCTCCCTCTCCGGTGTAAATTATCGCGACCAGCGCTGGCACTTGTTCAAGAAACTCGGGCGTCATGCCGGCAAATGTGTCATCGACAAACAAGACTCGCGCGCCGGAGTCCTTCAGACTGTAGATGTTTTCGCTGACGGTCCAGCGTGTATTCAGCGGAACGACAACGCCGCCTGCCCACCATGTTGCAAAGTAATAGTCTGTATAGCGATCGCCGTTCAATGACAGGATGGCCACCCTGTCGCCGACACCGAGCCCCAGTTTCCTGAGCCCGCCCGCCAGCCGCGCCACCCTGTCTTTCATCGACGACCAGGTTACTGATCGCGACTGGAATTTTGTGGCGATGGAATTCGGATTCGCCGCAGCGCCCCAATGAACCATCTGGGTGAGGTTCATGAAGCGGCGGGCCGGATCATCTTGTGATCCGCCATTGGCGTCAGGCATAGACCAGGGCTCCTCCGGACTTGATCAGTTCGCCTCTGAACGGGCGCTGGATTTACCGGCGACCAATTCGCGTCTTGGCGGCGGTGTTTGATCACAGGTTGCTTCAATAAGCTTGGTACGGACCAGACCTGTCAAATGCCGCTTTTGCGGAAGGTATTCGCATTCGGAATGGCAGGCGCACGCCCCACCAGACATTCGAGAATAGAATATCTCTGGAAAATACAGCATTGGACAAAATCTGTGTGCTTCCGTTTTCCTTTTGCTTCTGATGCGGCGAGGCGGTGGAACCAGAGATGAACTCAGCGAAACACGGAAGCGCTTTTGTGGCGGGTGTCGGAATGATTCCCTTCACCAAACCTGGCGCGTCTGAAACATTCGACGCAATGGCCGCGGAAGCGGCCCGACAGGCCCTGAACGACGCGGGTCTCGACTACTCAGAAATTCAGCAAGCATATGCCGGCTACGTCTACGGAGACTCCACTTGCGGGCAGATGGCCCTTTACCGCGTGGGCATGACCGGAATTCCCATCCTGAACGTCAACAACAACTGCTCTACTGGGTCTTCCGCACTTTTTCTCGCGCGTCAGGCCATTGAGTCCGGCATGGCGGATTGCGTCATCGCGCTCGGGTTTGAACAGATGAAGCCGGGGGCTCTGGCGTCCGTCTTCGAAGATCGCCCCAGCCCGTTCGACATGTTCGACAGTGCGTGCGACGAGCTGGTCGACTTCGAAGAAGTTCCCCTGGCTCTGCGCTATTTCGGGGGCGCCGGCAAAAGCCATATGGAAAAGTACGGAACGACGATTGAGGATTTCGCAAAGGTCCGCGCCAAGGCGAGCCGGCATGCGAAGAACAATCCGCTCGCCATCTTCCGCAAGGAAGTCACACCCGGCGATGTTCTGCAGTCTCCCGTCATGTGGCCCGGCGTGATGACACGCCTGATGGCCTGTCCGCCGACCTGTGGTGCCGCGGCGGCAATCCTTGTCTCAGAGGCCTTTGCGAACCGCCATGGGCTGCGCAAGGATGTGAGGATCGCCGCACAATCCATGACAACCGATTATCCGAGCACGTTCGAAGCCCGGGACATGATGCAGCTTGTTGGCTATGACATGACCGCAGCGGCGGCACGGAATGTCTATGAACAGGCCGGCATTGGCCCTGAAGACGTAGACGTTATCGAACTGCATGACTGTTTCGCGCACAACGAACTGATCACCTATGAAGGGCTCGGCCTCTGTCCGGAAGGCGGCGCGCAGAAGTTCATCGCTGATGGCGACAACACCTATGGTGGCAAGTATGTGACGAACCCGTCCGGCGGCCTGCTGTCAAAGGGACACCCACTCGGCGCCACCGGCCTTGCCCAATGTTATGAGCTGACACACCAGCTGCGCGGGACCGCAGATGCCCGCCAGGTGGACGGCGCAAGAACGGCGCTTCAGCACAATCTGGGGCTCGGCGGGGCCTGCGTCGTCACGCTCTATCAGGCGACATGACCATGGATCAGAATCTTCTCGGGACCAGCTCTGAGCCTGTCACCGTTCCCGTCGAAGCCGGGCAACTGAAATTCTTCGCCAAGGCCACAGGCGAGACCAATCCGGTCTATTTCGACGACGACGCCGCGATGGCGGCCGGGCATCCCGCCCTGCCCGCACCACCGACATTCTGCTTCACGCTGAACCTTGCCCGCAAGGACCCCTTCGCGTTCTACACCGGGCTGGGCCTGGATCTCGGGCGCATCCTGCATGCTGAAGAAGAGTTCGAATACGTCGCGCCTGTCTATGCCGGCGACACGATCACAATCTTCGAAACGCTGGTCGACATGTTCGCGAAGAAAGGCGGGGCGCTGGAGTTTTATGTTTTCGAAGGCATTGCGATCAATCAGCGGGACGAAATCGTCGTGAAGCTGAAAAATACGATCGTACACCGCAACGGATGAGACCATGACAGCTATCGAAGATCTTGATGTGGGGAGTGCCCTGCCGGCCATCACAAAGCCCTCCATCAACCGGACAACACTTGCCCTGTTTTGCGGTGCATCGAACGACCACAATCCCATCCATGTCGACATCGACTTCGCCCGGAGAGCCGGCATGGAGGATGTGTTCGCTCACGGCATGCTGTCCATGGCCTATCTCGGCCAGATGTTGACCAATTGGGTGCCGCAGTCAGCCATTCGAAGGTTTGGGGTCCGTTTCGGAGCGATCACACATCTGGGCGACGAAATCACCTGCACCGGCAAAGTTCTCGAAAAGCTCGAGGAGGCCGGCGAAACCCTGCTCAAGCTCGAAATTGCTGCAGCCGATCAATACGGGGAAGCAAAGCTCATTGGACACGCAATTGTAGCCGTTTCCTAAATTGGGGAAGACCGAATGACCAATATGAATTTTGAAGGCCGGGTTGTTATCGTGACCGGTGCCGGAAACGGGCTCGGCAAGAGCCACGCCATGGAGTTTGCCCGGCGCGGCGCGAAAGTTGTGGTCAACGACCTTGGCGGGTCCGGTCATGGCGCGGGACAAAGCGCCTCTGTCGCCCAGGGCGTCGTCGAGGAAATCAAGGCCGCCGGTGGCGAAGCGATTGCGAATACCGACTCGGTGGAAGATGGCGGCAGGATCGTCGAGACCGCACTCGACGCATTTGGCCGCATCGATGTCGTCGTCAACAATGCCGGAATTCTCCGCGACGCTGCGTTTCACAAACTCGGTGACGCCGACTGGGACCTGATCTACAGAGTTCACCTCAAGGGCAGCTATGCTGTGACCCGTGCCGCCTGGCCGCACATGCGCGAGCAAGGCTATGGGCGTGTACTGATGACCTCTTCCGGCGCCGGCGTGTATGGAAACTTCGGGCAAGCGAATTATTCCACCGCGAAGCTCGGCTTGCATGGCCTTGCCCAAACCCTCGCCATCGAGGGGCGCGCAAAGGGGATCCACGTCAATACAATCGCACCGATTGCAGCGTCCAGGCTGACGGAAACCGTGATGCCTCCTGAAATGCTGAAGGGCCTCAAACCCGAACTCGTTACGCCGCTCGCTGTCCTTCTATGCAGCGAAGACTGTGCGGCCACGGGCCAGTTGTTTGAAGTCGGGGGCGGCTGGGTGACGCGGCTTCGGTGGGAGCAATCGCGTGGCGCCACGTTTGATCCAGTTGCGGGTTACAGCGCGGAAGACCTCGCTGCGCGCTGGGATGACGTCCAGTCCTTCGAAGGCAGCTATCATCCGACAGACCTTTCCAATACGCTGAAGATTGTCGGTGACAATATTGGCGTCGAAGTCGCTCTGGGCCCGCAATAGAAGCGGGTAGCCACTGAATTTGGAAACAGGCCGGCGTCCCCTTCGAGACAACCGCAAGGACAGGCGTCCACACTCGTTTCTTGACCATTGAGGCCTCAAATTCTCACCTGCAGTTGGGCACGGCAAACCTGTCGGCAGCTGCAGAGGGGCGAAATTGGCTTTACCGGTACTGACCCGAGTCATCGACACACATGTACATGTTTGGGACTATGACGCGCCATGGATGAGTTGGCTCGTCGATCGGCCAGGCAATTGGGACATCATCCGGAAGGACTTCTCCTGGCATGACTTGCGAAAGCAGCTGGATGAAGCGGACATTGCCGAATTGATGCTGGTTCAGGCATCTCCGGACTGGAGAGAAACGAAAGCATATCTCGAGCTTGCCGATCAGCACGACAGCATTCGCGGCGTGGTTGGATGGGTCACTCTCCAGAGCCTTGAAGCCACCCGATCAGAACTGTCCAGGCTGGAGGGGCCCGGGCGCGGAAAACTGGTCGGTATACGAAACAATTACGGATGGGAACCTGACGGGGAGATACTTTCCTCTCCTGATGTTCTGGACTCATGCCGGTTCCTTGCAGACAACAATCTCACGCTCGACCTTCATTTTCGCGACCAGACTGAACTCCACTTCGCCACAGCCCTTGCTCAAAAACTGCCTGACCTGACAATAATCATTGACCATCTGGGCAAGCCCCTGATCAACGCCCCACAGACTTTCGACCAATGGGCTACCGACATTGAGACCCTGAGCGGCCTCAGGAACGTCTTCATGAAATACTCCGGGTGGGCGACATTTCTGGGGCGAGCAGATGCAGACAAAGTGCGAAAATACGTGTCCCACACGTTGAAGACTTTTGGGGTGGAGAGAATGATGTTCGCCAGCAACTGGCCGGTGGCGCTGGTAGCCGACAGCTACACCTCAACCTACCACGCAACGATCGAAGCCCTTCCGGATCTCAAGCCAGACGAACTGGAACACATCTTCAGGAAAACGGCGCTTCGCTGCTATCTTGGCCAGTGACCATTTCCTCAGGGGATTGCACTGCGCAGCCTGATCGATCAGGTCCCTGCAATCCGCCGGATACCTGCGTCGCAGAACTGAACCATCATCTGCGTTATCCGATCTGCAGAGTCCGGAGCGGTTGACGGCATAAGGTCATCCAGCCAGCCATCGAGCAGCTGCCCGGTATACATGGTACTGATGACAAATGAGAGGGACCACACAACCTGGTCTGGTGTGAGCTCGGGGCAGGCCTCACGAAGCGCTTCCGCCCAAAACTCTGACCGAAGGGCGCGCTTGGGCCCACGCTTCAATCCATTGTGAACCCTCATCGAGGTGTTCTCACGAAGCAGACGCACCATGGGAGCCTGAATCTCATCGCCCACCGCCCGCATGACGACAGGGTAGATGACGGCGTGCAGAACGGCCTCGAGCGTCGGCCTGCCATCGGAGTTCACCGAAACAGGCTTTTCAAGCAGCTCAAGACGGTGGGCGTTTATTTCCCTCCACACGCATCTTTGAATCTCATTGAAGAGATCGACCTTGGAACCAAAATACCTGTCGATCATGCTCAGCTGCACGCCGGCATGAGACGCGATATCTCTCAGGGACGTCCCCTCAAATCCTTGCCGCGAAAATATCTCGATCGCGCTTCGGGACAGGCGTTCGAGCTTTTCGTCCTTGCTCAGATTTGACGCGGGAGTATTGGCCGAGTCCACTGCCGCTTCCTTGGCATCCAAGGCATTTCCTCCGGGTTTCTCTGTTTCGCCTAAATTAGCGCGGATTCTGCACCTTATCAAATCCAGATATCCTTGGACCTTCTGGCAAACGCACCTGCCAATTGGCGTGACGGAACCAGTTTCCGACCGGGTTACGGTTTCGGGAACATGTGTCCGCAATAGGCGTTTGACTTGCCTCGACCCGCTGCATACGCACGATTCAGGTGCGCAATCAGGACACGTCATCCCAACCTGCCCGCTTGTCAGCGCGGGCCAGGCCAAAGATGTGAAGCCCCGTCAGGAAATCGCCAATGCGCGCTTTGGGGGAGACCAACATGAAACTGGTAACGTTCGACAAGAATGGTCAGGGCACACTTGGCGCTATTTTGCCTGAGGGCATCCTGGACCTGCCCGCAGCGGGTGAGCGATTGTCAAAGCCGGTCCCCGCCTCCATGCAAGCGCTGATCGACTCTGGGCCGTGCAGCTGGGACGTCGCGAGAGAGTTGATCGCAACCTCACCTGAAGAATGCATCCTGCCGCATGCAACGCTTCTGCCTCCCCTTCCGCGACCTGTCCGGGTTCGCGACTGCTGCCTGTTCCTCGAACATCTGGAAGCCAGCTTCAAGACAGCAGGCTTTCCGTTCAGCGAAGAGTTCAGGAAGCAGATCATCTACTACAATGCTGACAATATTCACATCTACGGCCACGATCAGGACGTGCCCTGGCCGGCGAACTCAGTCACACGGGACTATGAACTTGAATGGGCCTGCGTCGTCGGCCGGCCCGGAACGGATATTCCGCAAGCCGAGGCACGCGACTACATATTTGGCTACACCATCTTCAACGACTGGTCGGCCAGGGATCTGCAAATTCCATTCATGACGTGCCAACTCGGTCCCGGAGGCGGGAAGGATTTCGCCAATAGCTTTGGTCCCTGCATCGTTACGACCGACGAAGTGCCGAATCCATACGCCCTCGGAATGCAGGCGCGGATCAATGGTGAGACCTGGTCCAACGGCTCGACCAGTTCGATGCACCACACGTTCGAAGACGCGCTGGTCCAACTGAGCAAGGGGCGGCCAATGGTTCCGGGCGAAATACTGGGCTCTGGAACGGTCTTGAACGGATGCGGCCTCGAAATTGGCCGGGAGCTTGAGCTCGGTGACGTGGTCGAACTTGAAGTCGAAGGGGTCGGCATTCTGCGAAACAGGCTGGTTGCTGGTTAAGGCATGCCGTGAACAATCTGTCGGTCAGCGTGAAAAAAAGGCGCCCGGACAGAACTCATCTGCCTGGGCGCCTGATGTCGGTCCACGCTCAAGGAGGAAACGATGTGGACTCTGTGCACCGCCAAGCTAGTGCCTTCCGCCGGCACAGCCAACAGTCATTGGATTTCCAGTGCGGACGTCTGTCCACGATGACAAGTTGTCACCTGTTCCAGCGCCTGAATATCTTCTGGTTCAAACAAAACCCGACCAGACAAGGGGTGTGATTGGCAACGGAGGAACGAAGCTTCTGCGGTGGTGTACCAGGAAGCCAACCCCCGTCTCGCCAGACGGGGCAAATCCTGTTCATGTCTCGCTTGTTGCGCTAGCCCTGCACGGAGCAATATGACCGACCCAAACGGCGCCCAATCCGAGCTGAGCAGCCGGTGGCCAATCCTCGCTGGCGCCACACTGGCGATGATTTCCGGTGTCTCGACATTGCCCGGCTACACTTCAGGCCTCTTCGTGACGGAACTGCAGGGGGCATTCGACTGGAGCCGCGCCTCCATCTCGCTCGCATCCTCGATAATGGCCTTTGGAATTGCGTTTTCCACACCAATAGTTGGCGCACTCACGGAACGCATTCACCCGAGACTTCTGATCTTGTTCGGCGTCGCAAGCGTGGCCCTGTCCTTCTTTGCCCTTAGCGCCGTCCAGAGCAATGTCTGGTTGTTCTATGGCGTATTCCTGATCCTGGCCCTGCTTGGAAACTTCGCTGGCGCCGCCGCCGTCACCCCCATTCTCACTGTTGCATTCCGCAAAGCCCGCGGCACGGCGATTGGCGTTGCCATGGCCGGCATCGGGTTGGGCGGCGCAGTTGCATCGCCCATCATCGCACAGATCATCTACGCATACGGATGGCGCACGGGATATATCACCATGGGGGTGTTTTGCCTGGCGATGCTGCCAGTCATCTGGCTCCTGCTGCGCTCAACCCGTGACTTCAGCTTTGCCGCGCATGTCCATCATGCCGCCCCCAAAGCCCTTCACAGCCTCACCCGGCCGGTATTCATCTGCCTGGCTGGCCTGTTCTTCACGATATCGCTCGCCGCAACGGGACTGCTTCTGCATTATGTCCCCCTGCTGACGGATTCCGGCATGGACGCACGGAAAGCCGCAACCTATGCCAGCTTCGTCGGCCTCTCGATTATTGTTGTCCGATTGATGATCGGTTCCCTGATTGACCGGCTGTATGCTCCGCACGTCGCCGCCGCGGCAATGATCCTGGGGGCTGCGGGCCTCGTCCTGTTCAGCATCGATGGGTCGCAATTTGCACTTGTCGGCGCAGTCGCTCTGGCCCTGACATTCGGGTCTGAAGTCGATCTGGCCGCCTATCTCATTGCGGCATATTTCGGACGCGCCAACTACGGCAAGCTCTTTGGCATCTGCTATGCGATTTCCCTTCTCGGAGGGATGGGATCGACCGTCCTCTACGGCGCAAGCAGCGACCTGTTCGGCAGCTACTCGCCCGTGCTGCTTCTGGCGTCCGGCCTCGTGGCGGGTTGCGCGATCGTCTTCCTTCTCCTGCCGCGATTCCCGGCTCAGAACGAAGCATCGGAGCTGGCAGGGAATGAATCAACACCGCTTGCCTCACCAGCGCGATAACACACCGGTCTTGCGGTTCTTCTGTTGATTGCGGCTTCAGGCCACGGACATCTTCTTCCGAATGGAGACAGTCTGCGGGACAGCATATTCCAGTAGTCCACTCACGCCATTCTCGACACCAAATCCGGATTGGCCATGCCCCGCAAATGGAGCGAAGGGGGTGAGGTACTGAGTTTCGTTGACCCAGACAGTTCCGCATCTCAGGCGTTCCCCAATGCGTCGGGCCGCCTCAAGATCAGAAGTCCAGATTGACCCGCCCAGCCCGTAGGACGTGGCATTCACCCGCCTGACCACATCATCGACATCTTCGAACCTCAGCAAGGGAAGAACGGGCCCGAATGCCTCTTCTGTCACGACCGGGGCGTCATCCGGCGGATTGTCGACGATCGTCACAGGGATAAAATAGCCGTCTGACTTGATCGGTTCCCCGCCCACAAGAAACCTTAGATTCTCGGCCTTCGCTCCATCCATGAGCCTCAGAACACGATCATACTGAAGCTTGTTCTGGACGGGTCCGAGTTGGACGCCCTGCTGGGCCCCGTCACCAACGGCAACCTGCCTCGCGTAATCGGCGAGGCCGTCTGCGACTTGGTCGTAGATGGCATTGTGAACGTACATACGCTTTGTCGCGACACATATTTGCCCGGTATTCTTGAACGCCGCCCAGAACAATTCCGGGACGACCTGTTCGACATCGACATCCGGCATAACAATCGCCGCATCGTTGCCGCCCAGTTCAAGCGTTATCCGCTTGAGGTCCTTCGACGCGCTTTCCATGACTTTCTTGCCGGTCGCTGTGGATCCGGTGAAGCTGATCTTGTCGATGCCCGGATGGCTGGTCATCCATGGTCCGAGATTGTCGCCACCGGACACCACGTTGAATACTCCGGGAGGAAAAATCGACTGTGCAAGCTCACCAACTTTCAAAGTGGAAAGAGGTGTGAAAGGCGATGGCTTGACGACGATCGTGTTCCCCGCAATCAGGGCGGGCACGATTTTCCAGATGGCCAGGATCACCGGAAAGTTCCACGGCGCAATTGCGCCAACCACTCCGAGGGGGACGTGCCGCGTGATACTGATCCGTTCGTCCGAATCTTCGTTCGTCTCAATGGGCAGTTCAAGCATTGCCCCGGCCTGGCACCATTGCGCAGAGCCGCCAATCTCCCACTCGGCATCGGCAAGTGGCTTGCCCTGCTCCCGGGTCAGCAAGCGCTTCAGCGGTTCCAGATTGTCTTGAATCGCATCGCCGAGTCTTGAGACCAGCGCCTTGCGCTCTTCAATCGGCGTCTGCGACCATTGCGGAAACGCCTTCCTGGCCGCGTCCACAGCCATATCCAGCTGCTCCCGCGATGCATCTGGCGCCTTGGCGAACGCCCTTCCATCGGCCGGGTTGACGACGTCCATTTCGCCGGCCCCCGCGACGCTACGACCGCCTATGCTCATCATATATGCCGCTTCGGCCATGACCGGCTCCTCTTCTGTTCGGAAATATCGGTTCCGCCCACGGAACGACTTCGTTGTGGGCACTAGTGGGGGCAGCAGGATCCGCTGGGTGCGGCGGGTGTCGCAGCCCCGGCGCGCTTGCGAGCACGTTCTGCGTAGGGTGCCATCAGGCGAATTGCGTCCGGCACGTTGATCGGTGTGGGGTCGTTCGTGAAGCGCCGGTAGAAATAGAGGACATTGGCAACAATCCGCTCGGCACCGCCCCAATCTTCAAACTCCCCAAGAGCGATGTCCTGAATCGCATCCATGACATCCATGCCAGCCTCAAACCGCGCCCGCGACTCTTTCTCGACATGCACGAGATAGTCTTTGACTTTTGCCACCCCCTTCTTGTCCGTAACCGGACCATGACCGGGAACATAGGTGTCGACGTCCATTTCCAAGAGCATGTCGATCGCCGCAATCCAGTTTTCGTGTGGACCGGACCAGATGATCGGAGTGTTGGTCAGGAAAACAATGTCACCCGTATAGACCAGCCGGTTGTCAGGAACATGCACGAGAATATCCCCGCCTGTATGGGCGGGCCCAACTTCAATCAGATGCACCGTCTTGTCGCCGACCTTCAGGTCCTTGCGTCCCGTGAACGTATCTGTCGGCATCGCCGGTTTGACGCCTGTGAAATCAAACGGCGGCCCGAACAATTGAAGAATGTAGTCCCCGACCACACCTTCGGGCCGGTTCTCCAGCAACCGGATCATGACATCGGGATTGAGCTCGCGCATGCCTTGCGCGCAGGCTTCAGCCGCAACAATCCTGGCGTGCTCCATCAGGCGGTTGCCAAATGTGTGATCGGCATCCCTGTGAGTGTTGACGAGCGTCCCAATGTCCCGAGCTGCAAGTCCCGTGGCGTCGCGGTACTTGTTCAGCATGGTCTGGGTCAGCTTTTCATCTCTCAGCGTATCAATAAGGACGGATTCCTCATGGTCCGTGATCAGGCCTGAATTGCTCCAGCCCCACCCGCTTCCCTGATTGCAATCCTGCATGTACGCAAGCGCGCCGTTACCAAGGTCGTGTACGCCGTCGCGATAGCCAGCCATCTGTTATTCTCCTCCAATTGATCTGCAGTTCGCGATGGTGCGGCCGACACAAGGGTAGTGGCGCACGCCAGCGACATGTTTTCATCCGGCAACTTGAACACTGGCGGGGATGCCTTCCACTTTTAAGTGTGGACGAGCGTTCTGCGACGGACATTCGTCCTCATGCTTGTCTTGACCACCCATCCGCACGATCAGACACTTTGTCTCGAAATCGATTGGTCTTTGATGTGAACGCGAATAGGGAAGCGCGCCTATTTCACCGCGCCTTGCTGCAGGAACTGGAAAGCATTGTCGGGCGGAAGCATGTTCTGCAGGACGCGCAAGCGACCGCGCGTTACAGGCATGGCTTTCGCGACGGCCATGGCCCGGCTCTGGCAGTCGTGCGACCCGGCAGTCTGATCGAGCAATGGCATGTCGCGAAAGCCTGCGTTGCCGCCAATGCGATCATTATCATGCAGGCCGCCAACACCGGACTAACCGGCGGGTCCACACCTCATGGCGAGTATGACAGACCAGTCGTTATTATCAGCACAAGGAGAGTAAAGGGGGTTCATCTGATCGATGCCGGCCGGCAAGTCGTTTGCTTGGCCGGCGCGACCCTGTACGACCTCGAGGACAAGCTTGCGAAAGTTGCTCGCGCGCCCCATTCGGTGATCGGATCGTCCTGTATTGGAGCCACCGTGCTCGGCGGCGTCTGCAACAATTCCGGAGGGGCCCTGATACAACGCGGGCCTGCCTATACAGAGCTCTCTCTCCACGCCGAAATATCGGCAGATGGAGAGCTTCGCCTGGTCAATCATCTCGGCATACGCCTTGGCGATGACCCAGAAACAATCCTGACCCGGCTGGAGGCTGGAGAGTTCAGCGACTCTGACGTGGAGTTTCCGTCAGGCCATCGCGCATCAGATGACAGCTATGTGGACGTCATCAGGAATACCGAAGCCGTCACCCCGGCCCGGTACAACGCCAATCCCGATAATCTGCATGAGGCATCCGGATGCGCCGGGAAGCTGATCGTCTTCGGTGTGCGCCTTGATACCTTCCCCAAAGATGAAGATCCGACCGTATTTTATATCGGGACGAATGATGCTGCCGAGCTTTCGGCACTTCGTCGCGATTACCTCCAAAACATGACGGCCCTGCCGATATCGGCGGAATATATTCACCGGACTGCTTTCAATATTGCAGAGCAATTTGGGAAGGACATGTTTCATGCCATCCATTGGCTGGGGACGCGCCGGCTGCCGATGCTGTTTTCCATTCAATCACGTATTGATTCCCTCGCCAGAAAGCTGGGCCTGAAGGGTGGAGCGTCCGACAAACTCCTGCACTGGTTGTTCCGGCTACTTCCGCTACGCCCCCACCTGCCGACAAGAATGACAGCTTTCCGGGACCGATATGAGCATCACCTTCTGTTGAAGGTCGCTCGCCCGGATGTTCCTGCGTTCCTGGACGATTTACGCCAACGATTTCCGTCCGATCACGGAGACATGTTCGAGTGCAGCAGGGAGGAGGGCGACAAGGCCTTCCTGCACAGATTTGTCGTAGCAGGCGCGGCAATCCGGTATCAGCGCCTTCATCCAAAGGAAGTTGGTGATCTCATCGCGCTCGACATCGCCCTGCCGCGCAACACGGAGGAATGGTTCGAGACGCTCCCGCAACACATCGAAAACTCGATCCTTCACAAGATCTATTACGGGCACTTCTTCTGTCACGTTCTCCATCAGGACTATCTTGTGAAATTCGGCCGGGACAGCGGCCAGCTGAAGTCCGACATGTGCCACCTTTTGGAGCAACGGGGCGCAAAATACCCGGCTGAGCACAATGTCGGTCATGTCTATTCCGCAGAGCCAGCGCTCGCTGATTTTTACCGCAGACTGGATCCGCGCAATCAACTCAACCCAGGTATCGGCAAGACGTCGCGGCTCGAATTCTGGAACGATCCGGCAGACCGACAGGCAGGACGAACATGAACATCGGAAACTGGCTATCCAGAATCGGTCTCCACGCCCCCCAGCGTCCCGCGATCCTGTCGGGCAAGGATACGCTGCTGACCTATGGTGAACTCCATTCGCGCGTGGCGGCCCTCAGTCTTGCGTTGGCGCAGGAATTTGGGGTCAAAAAGGGAGACAGGGTTGGACTGGTCGCCAACAATCACCCCCACTACTTCGAAGTCGTCTTTGCGGCCTGGTATGCAGGCGCAGTGATTGTCCCGGTTAACGCGAAGCTTCATGCGAGTGAAGCCGCCTGGATCCTGAAAGACAGTAATTGCAAGCTGGTCTTTTCAGACGCTGCACATAGCGAGGCCCTGGCTGCCGCATGCGGGCAAGCCGTCATCAATATCGCGAGCGACCAGTATGATTGTCTGGTTGCGACATCGGCGACGGGCCTGCCGGCAGATCGCGCGCCTGACGACACAGCCTGGTTGTTCTACACGTCAGGGACCACGGGCAAGCCCAAAGGAGTGATCATCACGCACCGAAACCTCATGGCCATGACGGCCTGTTTCCTGGCGGACGTTTCTTCGATACGCGACACCGATCACTGGCTCTACGCCGCGCCGGCTTCGCATGGCGCCGGTCTGTATGGCCTGCCCTACTTCCTCAAGGGCGCACGACACGTATTTCCCGTTTCAGGAGGATTTTCCCCCGGCGAGATCCTCGACCTGTCATCCTCAATTAGTGACATCTCCTTCTTTGCTGCCCCCACCATGGTCCGCCGACTGATCCAGTCAGCCAGAGACACCGGCCATAAAGGAGATGGATTTTCAACAATTGTATATGGCGGCGGCCCCATGTACCTGAGCGACATCACCGACGCCATCAGCCAGTTTGGACAAAAATTTGTTCAGATATACGGCCAGGGAGAGTCGCCCATGTCGATCACAGTTCTGACGAGGCAGATGCACGCCGCCGAAGAAGTAAGTGAACGAACCCGTCTGCTGAGTTCAGTCGGAATTAGCCAGTCATTTGTGGAAGTCAGGATTGCTGACGAAAACGGCATGGAAGTAGAGAGCGGAGAAACTGGAGAGATCCTTGTTCGTGGCGACACAGTCATGAGTGGCTACTGGCAAAGCCCGGAAGCCACCCGGCAGTCGATCAGGGATGGCTGGCTGTGGACCGGCGACATGGGCGCCATGGATGATGATGGCCTTCTGTTCCTGAAAGACCGCTCAAAGGACCTGATCATCAGCGGCGGTACGAACATCTATCCTCGCGAGGTCGAGGACGCGCTATTGACACATCCCGGCGTTGCGGAAACCTCTGTCGTCGGACGGCCCGACGAAGAATGGGGCGAAGCGGTCATCGCCTTTATCCGGCTGGAGGAAGGTGCAGACGTTTCACGCGAGGATCTTGACGAGCACTGCATGAAGCAAATCGCCCGATTTAAGCGCCCCCGCGAATACATCTTCGTGAGTGAATTGCCAAAGAACAATTACGGCAAAGTCCTCAAGACCGAATTGAGACGACTGGCGGCCGCACCAGACGGCTGAGTGGGCACTCGCCACGACCATGTGAGCCTGCATTCCCCCCAGACCCAGCGGCGCAGTCCGCGCAGCCTGGAACAAGCGTCCCCAAACTTTCCTTGCAGGCTCCCTGCCCGCACCTAGCCTGTACGGCATAAGATCTGGGAGTGAAGGCAGATGGCAAGAAAATATGTGCTCGCAAACCGGCCCGACGGCCGTTCGGGAATTCTACTGAACAAGGATGTGTCAAGCGACGGAGCCGTAGACCTGTGGATCAACGCGCAAACACCTTCGCCGTTGATATTTTACGGTGATCCGACAGACGGACGGGAACTGATGCACGAGCCGCCTGATGGTGGCGCCATCTTCCGGATCGTGACGTTTAACAGGGAACTGAATGACATTACGCCTGAGCAAATGCTCGAAATGCACAAAGCCCTCAACAGCGATCATGTTCCCACACTGGAAGAGCTTCAGACGGCCAAGCATCCATCGATGCACAAGACCGATACGCTGAACTATTTTGTCCTGCTGTCCGGAAAGCTCTGGATGCTGTCCGAGGAAGAAGATGTCCTATTGGAGCCCGGAGACTTTGTCGTCCAGATGGGCGGCATCCATGGCTGGAAGGTCGAGAGCGAAGAGCCCGCAGTTCTGGCCTGTGTTCTCATCGATGGAGTTCCTGAAGCGTCCTGATTACGTCCGCAAGTTTCGTCGCAGCTCAATCGACAAACCCCTCTCCTGATGAATCAGGAGAGGGGTCTTTCATTTGCTGCGGCCTATTGCGTCAGCCACCGAACCGATAGTTCACCGATACGCCTGCAGTACGTGGCGGTGCGGGAACTCCGAGACCACCTGCTGCTACTGTCCCCGCAATGTTCTGGAAATACTCTTCATCGCCAACATTATTGACGAACACAGAGAACTCCAGCGGCGAGTTCGCCGGCAGATATTTCGCCCGCAAATTCGCCACGCCGTATGATGGCTGGTAGAGTCCATCGAGCTTGGAGTTCGTCAGCTCAAAGAACACATCGGATGAGTATGAGTAGTCTCCGTGCAGGACCAAATCACCTGCATTGCCGACCGGGACTTCATAGTCGACTGAGAAATAGGATGTGAAGTCCGGAGACCGCAGCTGAGCATTTCCGGAATAGTCGTTGGTAGCATCCATATATTCCCTGAAGCGCGCCTCCTGCCAGGTCGCATTCCAGTTGAACGTGAGCGAATCCGTCGGTTTCAGCTGCAGTGTCAGATCCAGACCGTCTGCGCGCGTCTCGCCGGCATTATCGATCAGGATACTGGTCGCGGAAAGGTTCCGGCTGACCTGCTGGTTTGTAATATCCGACCTGAACAGGGCGAGGTTCGCCAGGAGTTTGCGGTCGAACCAGATCGACTTCATTCCGACTTCGTAGGAGGACACGTCTTCCGGATCAAACGGTGTCTCCGCTGCGGCTTGCGAGGCCGCCAGCAAGGCCTGGAAGCCACCACTCTTGAACCCTTCCCTGTAGGATGCATAGAACATCAGGTCGTCCCGCGGCTCATAGCTAAGCGTCGCCGCCGGCGTGAAGGCCTCCCAGGATTCCGACGGATTGATGTCATAGGTCAGGAACTGAAGGCGATCCACGAAACGGTCATCTTCCTTCTCGTCCCGCGTGTAGCGGCCCCCGACTGTCAGCTCCAGCGCGTCAGTAATGTCATAGGTCAATTGACCAAAGGCCGCATAGCTGGTCGTCGAGATCACTCGATCATCGATTGCAAACCGGCCGGCAAGCACACCGGGATTGGCTGCAGGCCCGAAGAAGACGTCAAACCGTGAATCGATGTCAGCGTCGTAGTAGTACAGACCCGCGATGTAGCGGAGACGATCCGATGCATCGCCCGTCAACCGAACTTCCTGGCTGAATGTCTTGTCGAGTTCGTGAGAGTCGATCCTGAATGCATCGTAAAGTGTTGCGTCCTGATCCTGCTGCCTCTCAAAGACATTCCGCCGGTAAGCCGAGATCGAGGTGACCTCTCCGAGCGGGGTTTGCCATTCAAGGCGCAGGCTTGTCGCAAAGAGGTCCTGATCCTCCCGGCCGATAAAGTCATAGTAGTGGCTGTAGAAAGACTGATCGGTAGGCTGGGGAAGCGATGGATCGAGAAAGCCAGACACATTTGCCGTCGAGATGAACTGGGCAGTCGGTCCATTGCGTGCCTGCATCACATCGCTGGTCAAAAGTGCATTGAAATTGCCTTTGTCATACTCCAGCTGGAGCCGGCCGCCCTTGGCGTCCACTTTGCCCGGGTCTTCTCCGATCTTGTTCTCGACATAAGCCCCGCGATTCCGGCTGAACGCGGACGCACGGAAACCCCAGTTCTCGCTGTCGCCGATCGGTCCCGAAACGCTCCCCCGCGCAATCAGCGTATTGTGGTCGGCCACCTCAAGGAATGCATTCCCCTCAAGGACATCCGAAGGACGCTTTGTGATGACACTGATCGCGCCGGAAGCCGCGTTTCTGCCGAAAAGCGTACCTTGCGGCCCCTTGAGGACTTCAATCCGCTCGACATCGAACAGGTCAAACTGAAGACCCGCCGTTCCCCCGACATACACTTCGTCGACGAAGAATGCGACGCTGGGATCCGACCCCGGATCAATCTGGTTTGTGCCACCACCGCGAATGTAGGTGTAACTTACAAAGCCGCTCCCCACAGTCGACATGGTCAGTCCAGGTGCAATTCGCTGAACCGTATCAAGCGTTGGCGAACCTGCCTCGAGGAGCTGATCGCCCTGTACGGCATTCATCGAGATTGGAACCGATTGTACGTTCTCGGATCGACGCGTCGCCGTAACGTACACGGTCTGGATGCCGGCAACGTTCCCCTCATAGCCGGCATCCGCGTCAGCCGCTTGAGCATCCGTATCCGACTGCCCCTCCGCTTCCGCATCAGGCGATTGCGCAAATGCCGTGCCCCCGATCAGAAGGACACTTCCCAGGGCGGCAATTGCGGACGACCGAAATAGCGTATTTCTCTTCATTCTTTCCTCCCCTAATCCGGCATTCTGGTGCCGTTTAGCTGGATAGGAAGCTACAAATGGGGCGCGCCACAAACCACCTTATTGTGTGGACGGATGTCCCAATTCGCAGTCTGAATTTAAATTATCACCATCGCCCAAACAGGCAGATTGGCGGCGCCTTCTGGGGTCGATGCTCTGGGACGACTGTCCTCGGTTCAGCCTGAAGCAGGTATGGATTTCCACCCGGCGACTATAGAGTATCGAGCAACCTTCCCCGACTGAGACAACAAGAAATGACACAAGACGATTTGAAACCGAAACTTGGCCTGCTCGGAATTGGCCAGATGGGCGGCGTGTTCGCCCGACATTTTATTGATGCCGGCTGGGATGTCATCGGCTGGGACCGGCGCCCGGAACCTCTTGAGGAACTCGAAGCCTATGGAGGAACGGCCGCGAAGGGCTTTTCCGACTTTCACGACGTTGGAATTGTGATCAGCGTCCTCTTCGATGACGCAGCGACCCGCGAGGTATTCCTTGAGGGCGATGCGCTCATTGAGTCACTTGCGGACAATACACTTCACATCGTGATGGCCTCCATCAGTCCCGACTTTTCCAGTGAGCTTGCCCAAGCCCACCGCAACAGAGACCAGCGCTATCTCGCCGCATCGGTCTTCGGAAGACCGGAAGCGGCAGCGGCAGCACAACTTCAGATCAATTGCTCGGGTGATCGCGAGAGTTTCGACGAAGCCGAATCGCTGCTCAATATTCTGGGGACCTCGCGATGGATCGGTGACGGACCTGAGCTGGCCATGTTGGTGAAATGTCTCGGCAACAGCATGATTACAGCGTCTGTCGAAATGGTGCGGGAGATGTTCACGCTGCTTGCCGCGGCCGGTATCAAGGAACAGCTGACCAAGGAAATGCTGATCGATACCCTCTTCGCCTGCCCGATCTTTTCCGGATACTCCCAGATCTACATGAACGATCCAGGCTCAGCCAAAATGACGCCCATCGCCCGAAAGGACCGCCAGACCTGCCTTGATGCTGCAAGCAAGCTGCACATCGAACTTCCGCTGGTTCAGCACCTTCACGAGAAGGACCTGCCTTAGGGAAGAGCGCGCTAGATCCGGCGCGAATCCAACTGGCCGGGCCGCCCCCAATCGGAACATGCGTCCCCAGGTTCGTTTTGACTGCCGCCAGTCGGCCCTCTAGGGCTCAAATCACAATAGATGGAACGGCAGGTTCGAGGAAAGAATGACGACTTCCAGGATGACAGCCAAAGCCCTGGCCCAATTGGCGTATGACGAACTGGCGATCAAACGGACGACGGCCAAGGTGGCCCATGCGCAGGATGATCTCGATCTCGATCTGTACCTGAGCTGTTTCACTGAGCAGGTACAGCTCGAAAAAGCCGTCATGATTGAAGGATGGAAAGGCGGTGAGATTTCAGCACGGGATCTCGCTTTGAAATCCTTCGAACATCTCTCCTGCTATGACGCGGTTCATCACATGGTGTTCAATCACATCATAGACATTGATGGCGACAGCGCGACCTGCGTCGCGGACCTCAACGCCGTCTCGGTCTTCGTCGAGAATGACAAGCCACTGAGTTGCACGATCGGCGGGCGCTACTTCCTTCGCCTGAAGCGGCTCAGGAACAGCTGGCTGATATGCGAACGCTCCATCACCCAACGCTACATTCATGGGGATCAGTCCATCCTCGGCAAAGCAACAGCCCGTGGACCTGTACGCGAATTCAGCCGTTCGTGACCGCAACCTCGCACAGTGTGGACGTCAAAATGTCAGATGAGCTCCAGCCCTTTCGCATTTCGGTAAGCGACGAGGATATTCAGGACCTGAATGACCGGCTTCGTAGAGCCCGGTTGCCGGAGCGGGAAACTGTCGCTGACGACTCGCAGGGCGTCAGGCGGGAAAACCTCGAATCTGCTCTCGCAGTTTGGCGGGACCAGCACGATTGGCGCCGACTTGAAAGCGAAATAAACGCCTACGCTCAGTACATGAGCACCGTGGACGGTCTCCAGTTCCACACGCTGCACGCGACCTCGCCACGTGCAGACGCACGCCCGCTGCTCATCACGCATGGCTGGCCAGGGTCGATCGCCGAATTCCTGGATGTCATTCCCAAACTAATTGATCCGCCTTCGGATCAGCCCGCGTTTCATGTGGTGATGCCATCGCTGCCCGGATATGGCTTCACTGAAAAGCCTACCTCCAATGGCTGGAGCATCGACCGTATAGCCGATGCTTGGCCGCAGATCATGGACCAACTTGGCTATGACCGGTTTCTGGTGCAGGGAGGAGACTGGGGCGCGATGGTCTCCACCCTGTTGGCTGTTCGTCATCCATCGCGTGTTTCCATGCTGCACACAACTGTCCCGTGGGCCCTCAAGCCAGATGACGCGCGGGACGAAGACCTGACACCGCGGGAAAAGGATTGGCTCGCCTACCTCGCCGAATTCCGGCGCTCCGGCGGCGGATATGCCGCGGTGATGTCGACGCGCCCCCAGACGTTCGGATACGGACTTGTCGATTCCCCTATTGGTCAGCTCGCATGGATCCTCGAAGCCTATCTCGGACACGGCGACCGCAAGGACGGACAGCCGCTCGTCCCGATGATGCGAATGATCGATAATGCCGCATTCTACTGGTTTACCGCGACAGGTGCCTCCTCGGCACGGCTGTACTGGGAAAGTCTCGGGAAGATGGACATGACCACGCCCGTTGGTGTCCCCTATGGCGTATCGGTATTTCCGAAGGAGCTTCAAAAGCTTCCGCGGTCCTGGGTTGAGGCGCGATATACAGATCTCAGACACTGGAACGTGCTCGATGCCGGCGGGCATTTCGCGATGCTGGAAGTTCCGAACGTCTTCGTCTCCGAACTCCGGAGCGCATTTTCAAAGGCGCCCGATTGAGCGCCCATACACCCACGCCAGCCTCAGGCCTTCAGCGACTACCACAATACGGGTTCCGTCATATCCTCCTGTTCCAGCATCGGCGGCGGGATTTCTGCCTCTTCACTCCAGTAGGCACTCGCAGCAGACGTATCCCTGTCCACGGCGTTTCGAATCCCCAACCGCCTGCGGGCCTCCTTGAGCGGAAGCCCCAGCACGGGCTCAAGCCTCTTCATGAAGATCGGGTCCGATGACCGGCCGGCGACAATTCCTCGGGAAATGGCATCGGCACAATACGACCAGACTGACGGATAATGAAGCATCGTGCGGGTCACGTAGCGCGTCGATGCGAATATCTTGTGCGCGAGCAATTCGCCCACCAGTTCCTCATTTCTGAAGAACCGTGGTATATTCTCCATCCTGAAGTACGACGCAACCAGTTCACCCAGCGCATCAACAGTGCCACCAAGCAGAACGTGCTCCAGATCGTGGGTCTGGGCTTCACGGCGCCAGTAGTAGTCCCATTGAGACGTTGCAGCCTCCCAGTGATCATTTGTGAACTCCACCTCATACTTATCCGCCAACTGACGGTACAAGATCTCGCCCACGCTGCCAGCGGGGTATTGGGCATAATCTTCCAATGTCATCCGGGGCGACATGTAAGCCTCGTTCAGCCACGCATCGACCGGCGGGTTGGATCTTCGTTCTTCCGTGAAGAGATGCTCGACACGTTCCGGATCGCGAATTTCATCCAGTATGTCGAAGAGCTCCACCAGTTCCGCAGCTGCAGGATAGTCCGGACCGTTGCGCCTCAGACTGACCATCGCAACCCAGTCCCGGAGCCGCGGATTGTTCAGATACTTCGAAGATGACACCAGCAGGCTGCTTGCTGTCCCTATGGGCGCAACACCGCGCATGAAATAGTGGTCCGCTTTCTTCATCCTTCACCTCCCTGGATTGGAGCAGCCTGCCGGCGCCGCGCCAGAACTTTTTCCGTTCCCGGCAGCAGCGCATATTTGAGAGAGATGTACTCACTCGGCATTCTCCGGAATGCTACGCGGTCTGGCTTGGCAGCGGCAATTCCACTTCGTGGACGGGTGTCCCGGCTGTTCGATGGGCGCAAGTCGCCAGAGCGCCTACCATAAGTTCGCGCCGCGCAGTCCAATCCCGTCAAACACTGAGCCTACTCATATGCCGCCACGCGATCCGATCGTGACACCGCCATGCGGAAACATCCGGGGCCGGACCGCCCGCAATGGGCGCTCATGTTCCTTTCTCGGCATACCCTTTGCCACGCCCCCCGTCGGCGATCTCAGATGGCGGCCGCCTCAGCCTTTGCCATCATGGACTCGCATCAGGGACGCTGGCCGCTTTGCTCCGGCACCGGTCCAGAAATTCGGTGTTGGAAATCCGCTGTTCCCGTTTCCCGACGAAATTCAGAGCGAGGATTGCCTCTATCTGAACGTCTGGACCCCAAACCAAGACAACGCAGGCAAGCACCCTGTAATTGTCTGGATCTATCCGGGCGCTTTCCAGAATGGGTCAGGATCCGCAGAATTCTTTCGCGGAGAGCGATGGGCCGAAGCCGGCATCGTCTTCGTGACGTTCAACTACCGGCTCGGCAAAATCGGCTTTCTCGCTCACCCTGAACTTGGCGCGGAAAGCGAATACGGACTCTCCGGAAACTATGGCCTCCTTGACCAGATAGCCGCCCTGGAGTGGGTCCAGGAGAATATCGCCGCGTTTGGTGGAGACCCCGACTGCGTAACACTTTTCGGGGCGTCTTCTGGTGCGTCCACCATCAGCCTTCTGATGACAGCTGACCGGGCCGCAGGTCTGTTCCATCGCGCGATTGCCGAAAGCGGCGGAAGCTTCGGTCCGCTGCGGCCCACAACAGGAATAGGCGATTGTTGGCAGGATCTTCCGTCTGCAGAACGCTCGGGCGAAACATGGGCGCGTGACCTGGGCGCACTGCGCCTCAAGGATCTCCGCCAGCTTGATGTCGACACGCTTAGACTGGCCTCCATTCCAGATGCAACTGCCACAGGGGGTGTCTTTGATGCTGCACGCCCAATCATTGACGGGCAGACGCTGAAGCACTTGCCACGAGATGTCTTCCTCAAAGGCGGTCAATCGAAAGTACCCTTGCTGGTCGGCTCTGCTTCGAACGAGGCGTTCGGCTTGAGCCAAGCGAGCACCCTGGAAACATATGAAGCGCAGGCCCGATACGAATTCGGGGCGCGGGCGGACAGGTTTCTGGAATTGTACCCTGCCACCACGGACGAAGAGGCTGCCACATCTGCGAAACAAGCGAACGGCCACAGATTGTTTACCTGGCAGAATTGGGCATGGGCAAATCTTCACGCCCGATCAGGTCAAGCCGTATACTATTATCAGTTCTCGAAAGCGCCTCCAGTTCGGGAGCATGCGCTTCCCGACGCCTCGGCATTGGGGGCGTACCATTGCGCCTCGATCTTTTACTCATTCGGGAAGTTTCATCTCCGGCCGGAATGGGGCTGGACCCAGGATGACGAGGAATTTTCACGCGCGCTTTTGGGCTGTTGGGCTTCGTTTGCACGTTCCGGCACCGTGACAGAGTTCATGGGTATTCCATGGAACAAATTCGATCCCTCGCAGCCGGAGGTCATGCTGCTGGACATCCAACCGCAGAAGCGGTCCGCGGACTTGTCGCCACGATTGCGCTTCTGGGACAATTATTATGCAGAATAGACTCTCTCGCCGGCGCACAATTGACTGTCGCCATAGCGGAAAACATCAATGCTACCCATGTGAGCCGGCTCTTGCGGCTGAAACAGCGGCTCAAGCCATCCGGCCGAATGGACGACGCAGCGACAGCGTTTTGGGCTTGATCTGACGGCAGGCTCGCAGGATTTGACGTAAAGTGATTTCCAAAAGCAGTTCGCCCACCTCCTGGAAATCCTCAATGAAAACAGCACCCCATATTCCCGTACTCTTCCCGGCCAGTCCGGTGCCTTGGAGAATAATGCCCCGCAGAGAAAGATTTGGCGGCCCCGGAACAGGGTCTCGAGTCATGAACCTACGGGCACAATAACACTAGCACTGGGCCTTCTGCTCCGAAATATCGGTCCCACAGAATGGTTCTGAAATGGGGCTGGCGGAGAGGAAGGGATTCG
>JAGQRO010000325.1 GCA_020425315.1 Hyphomonas sp.
TGAAGTCGCTGGAACAGGACCCGCGCACCTATATCCCCGAAACGCCGGGCTGGGGCGAGATCGTGCATGGGCTCAGCCAGGTCCCGTTCGTCTCGCTGGCGCTCGGCCCCTGCGCCGGCATGGGCGCGGGCCGCGTGGCGGCGAGCCATTTCTCCGTGATGGTGAAGGAGCTCAGCCAGGTCTTCGTGGCGGGCCCCCCGGTGGCCATTGCGCTCGGCGAGGATGTCACCAAGGAGGAACTCGNNCTCGGCGGCTGGAAGATCCAGGCGCAGAACGGCACGGTCGACAATGTGGTCGACAGCGAAGCCGACGCCTTCATCGCGGCGCGGGCATTCCTCTCCTACCTGCCCTCCTCCGTGCACGAACTGCCGGCGCGCACCCAGCCTGCCGACGATCCGAAGCGGCGGGAAGAGAGCCTCATGTCGCTGGTGCCGACAGACGGCAAGACGCCCTACAAGCCGCGCAAGATTGTCGAGGCGACGGTGGACCGGGGCAGCTTCTTCGAAATCGGCAGGGAATGGGGCCGCGGCATCGTCGCGGGCCTCGCCCGGATCGACGGCTATCCCGTCGGCATTCTCGCGGGCGATCCCTTCTTCCTCGACGGGGCGTGGACGGCGGATGTATGCGACAAGGTCACCCGCCACATGGACCTTTGCTCCATGTTCCACCTGCCGGTGGTCCATTTCGTCGACTGCCCGGGCTTTGCCGTCGGCGTGAAAGCCGAAACGGCTGGCGTCACCCGCGCGGGCGTGCGCGCGATGACGGCGGTGTACCAGGCCGATGTGCCGGTCTGCTCCATCGTGATCCGCAAGGCCTATGGGCTTGCCGGATCGGCCATGATGAACCAGTCCAAGACCAAATGGCGCTATTGCTGGCCGAGCGGCGACTGGGGCAGCCTGCCGATGGCGGGCGGCATCGAGGCGGCCTTCCGCAAGGAATTGTCGGAGGCCGAAGACCCCGAGGCCCTGAAAGCCGCGCTCTATCGCAAGTTCGAAGCGATCCGCTCGCCCTTCCGCACGGCGGAGGCCTTCCTGGCAGAAGAGATCATCGATCCGCGCGATACGCGGCCGCTGCTGGTCGATTTCGTGCACCACGCCCAGCGGGCGCTGACGCCCGGCCCCCGCGCGACCGGCTTCCGGCCCTGAGGCTGGAAAGGGCGCGGGCGGAATCCCGCCCGATTCCCAGCCACATCTTGCCTTTTTCCGGGTTTCATGTGGGAAGATCGGTCCACTGGAGGGACATGACATGAAAATTCGCAATCTGGTATTCGCCGCCTCGGCGCTGGGGCTGGCCGCCTGCGGCGGGCCCGGCGGCTATGAGACATCCATGGAGTCGGCCCCAGCCCCGCCCATGGCGTCGAAAATGGCGATGGACGCCATCTCTGAACAGGCAAGCTATGACGAGTTCGCCCCGAACGACGGGACCGGCGGCGGCGGCAATCCGGCCGTGCAGCAATATATCGCCTATTCCCATTCCCTCGGTATGCGCCTGCCGGTGAATGCCATCGAGCCGACCATGCAGGGCCATATCGAGGCCTGTACCAAGGCGGGGCCCGCCGTCTGCATGGTGACGAATTCCTGGCTGAATTCCGATTCCAGCGAATGGGCCAATGGCTCGCTTTACCTGCGCGCGACACCGCTCTGGATCGAGACCTTCATGAAGGGCGTCGATGCCGAGGCCGCGGCGGCAAAGGGGGAGATCTACAATCGTCAGACGACGGCCGAAGACCTGACCGTCACCATCATCGACACCGATGCGCGGCTGAAATCCCTGCAGACGCTGCAAGGCCGGCTGCAACAGCTGCTGGCAGACCGGCCAGGCAAGCTGGGCGAGCTGCTGGAGACAGAGCGCGAACTCGCCCGCGTCAATGGCGAGATCGATTCGCTGAAATCGACGCTCGCGGCCCTGCGCCAGCGCGTCGACATGAGCCAGCTCTCGATCAGCTACGAGACCAAGCGCAATCCGGTTTCGCGCGGCGCACTCGCCCCGCTGGCCGAGGCCTTTGGCAGCTTCTTCTACAATCTGTCGAGCGCGCTGGCCGCCGTCATTACGGGCCTTGCCTGGATATTGCCGACCCTGATGCTGATCGGCTTTTCGCTCTGGGTGTGGCTGAAACTGATCTGGCCGCGCCTCAGGAAGAAGAAAGCCTGAACCGGCCCAGGACCTGAAAAGCCCCGCAGACCATTTCTGCGGGGCTTTTTGATTCAGGCCTTTTCAGCGACTTTTTTCTTCGACTTCGGTTTCGTCCGGACAAGGAGCAGGTCCGCGATCTCTTTCGGCACGATCATCAGGATATCGTGGATGGCGCGTTCCCAGTCATCGAGAATGTCCTTGGCGCGGACCGAACCGGTACGCCGGGCATGTTCCTCGATCAGGGACCGCGCCTCGCCGATATGTTCGGCCGGCATTTCCGAAAGCGGATACCAGTCGATCGAGTCCGGGTTCACCACGCGTTCGAACCGGTTGCCGGGATCCCAGATGAAGGCGGCGCCGCCGGTCATGCCGGCGCCGAAATTGTCGCCCACCGGCCCGAGGATCACGGCCCGGCCATTGGTCATGTATTCACAGCCATTGGCGCCGCAGCCTTCGACCACGGTCTTCGCACCGGAGTTCCGGACGGCGAAGCGCACGCCGGCCGTGCCGGAGGCGAACAGCTTGCCGCTGGTCGCGCCATAGAGGCAGGTATTGCCGATAATCGCATCGCCGGAGGCCGAGCGGCGGTCTTTCGGGCGCGGGGCCACCACGATGGTCGCCCCGGAAAGCCCCTTGCCGACATAATCGTTCGCGTCACCGATCACTTCAAGGAGAAGTCCCTGCACGGAGAATGCGCCGAGCGACTGGCCCGCCGAACCTTCGAGGCGGATATGCAGACGCCCTTCCGGCAGCGCGTGCATGCCGAATTTGCGGGTGATGGCCGAGCTCGACCGCGTGCCGATGGCACGCATCGTGTTCTGCACGCCATATTCGAGTTGCATCTTCTCGCCGCGCTCGAAGAAGGGCTCAGCATCGCGCAGGATCTGGGCATCCAGCGTGTCCGGCACTTCGACGCGGCGGTTGGGATGGTAGACGACCGGCTTGTCGGTATCGACCTGTACGAGAAGCGGATTGAGGTCGAGGTCATCGAGATGCGTCGCGCCGCGGCTGACCTGGGCAAGCAGGTCGGTACGACCGATGGCTTCGTCGAGGGATTTCAGGCCGAGCGAGGCGAGGATCTCGCGTACATCCTCGGCAACGAAGCTCATCAAATTGACGACCTTCTCCGGCGTGCCAGTGAAGTGGGCGCGCAGCGCCTCGTCCTGCACGCAGACGCCGACCGGGCAGGTGTTCGAATGGCACTGGCGCACCATGATACAGCCCATGGCGACAAGCGAGGCCGTGCCAATGCCGTATTCTTCGGCGCCCAGCATGGCCGCGATGACGATGTCGCGCCCGGTGCGGAGGCCCCCGTCGGTGCGCAGGGTGACCTTGTCGCGCAGATTGTTGAGCGACAGGATCTGGTGCGCCTCGGCAAGGCCCATTTCCCAGGGCAGGCCCGCATATTTGATCGAGGTCTGGGGGCTGGCGCCCGTGCCGCCGACACCGCCGGCGATGAGGATGATGTCCGCCTTCGCCTTGGCGACGCCTGCGGCAACGGTTCCGACCCCGGATTGCGAGACGAGTTTTACGCAGACGCGCGCGTCCGGATTGATCTGTTTCAGATCGTAGATCAGCTGGGCAAGGTCTTCGATCGAGTAGATGTC
>JAGQRO010000326.1 GCA_020425315.1 Hyphomonas sp.
CGAGGCGGGATTGGCATTGTAGGCGTCGTCGATCAGCGTGAAGGTGCCGCCACCCGGCAGGGCCAGCTCCTCCGCCGTGCCGCGTCCCGGCGGGGGAGCGTAGCCGGAAAGGGCCTCGGAACAGTCAGAGAGAGAAGCGCCGGTGCGCGTCGCCGCCAGCAGCGCAGCAGCGACGTTGAGCGCCCAGTGCTCACCAACGGCATTGAGGGTGACAAGCGCCGGCTGGCCGACCACATCGACCTGGATACGGCTCACCCGGCCGTCCGTCTCATAGCCGACAACGCGGGCCGTGGCGTCGGGCGAGCGACCGAAGGTTTCCAGCGTGCCGGTCGGGCAATAGGCACGGGCGCGCTCTGCCAGGAAGTCGAAGAACTCGTCATCGGCCGGCAGGATGAAGGTGCCGCCGGCTTCCATGCCGGCGAAAATGGCCGCTTTCTCGCGGGCGACGCCCTCAAGGCTGCCAAGGCCTTCGAGATGCGCGCCGGCGATGCAGGTGATGATGGCGCTGTGCGGGCGCACCATCAGGCTGCGGGGCTCGATCTCACCCGGCGTCGACATGCCGATCTCGAACACGGCGCGCTCGGTCGCTTCGGGCATACGCGCCAGCGTCAGCGGCACGCCCCCAGTGATTGTTGAAGCTTTTCTGGCTCCAGTGCGCCGGGCCGAGGGCGCGGTAGATGCGCGCCAGCATTTCCTTGACGCTGGTCTTGCCGGCTGAACCGGTGATCGCCGTGCGATGGGCGCCGGAACGGGCGCGCGCGGCGATGCCGAGCTGTTCGAGAGCGCCCTGCACATCGTCCACGACGAGCTGCGGCCCTTCCCCGACTTTTCGGGAAACGAGCGCCCCGGCCGCGCCGGCCTTGAAGGCGGCCTCGACGAAATCATGCCCGTCGCGCACATCCTTGAGGGCGACGAACAAATCCCCCTCCACCAGCGTGCGGGTGTCGATGGAGACCGTGCCGGTCACCCGGAACGGCGCGGTGGCCGCTCCGCCGGTGGCCAGTTCCATGTCGTCGGAGGTCCAGAGCGGCGTCATGCGAGCGTGCCCTCCAGTGCGGCAAGGGCCGTCTCCTGGTCGGAGAAGGGATGGACTTCCTTGCCGATGATCTGTCCGGTCTCGTGGCCCTTGCCGGCGATGACCAGCGTGTCGCCCTTTTTCAGCTCCGCCACTACGGTGCGGATCGCATCGCCGCGATCGCCGATCTCGCGGGCGCCGGGGCAGGCGGCGAGGATGGCCTGGCGGATAAGGGCGGCGTCTTCCGTGCGCGGATTGTCGTCGGTGACGATGACGTCGTCGGCCTGGCGCTGGGCGATTTCGCCCATCAGGGGGCGCTTCTTCGCGTCGCGGTCACCGCCACAGCCGAAGATCACTTTCAGCCGCCCGGCCGTGTGCGGACGCACGGCGCGCAGCAGCACGTCGAGCCCGTCCGGCGTGTGGGCATAGTCGACGAACACGGCCGCGCCAGTCGCCGTCTTGCCAATGAATTCCATCCGGCCCTTGACCGGCTGCAGATGGGCAAGCCCGTCGAAGACCGCCCCGACCTCCATGCCCAGCGACAGGCAGATGGCGGCGGCGGCCAGGGCGTTGAGGGCCTGGAACTCGCCGATCAGCGGCAGTTCCAGCGGCTTCTGTTCCACATCGCGCCAGAAGAGGTGCAGCACCTGCCCTGTGGCGCGCGGCATGATCTCGTCGATCCAGAGATCCTCGCCCCGCCAGCCGAAGGAGACGATGGGCATTTGCTTGCCGAGGGCGGCGGCTTCGAAATCGTCGCGCTGGTCGCTATCGGCGTTGACGATGGCCGGCATGCCCTGGCGGCCGAGGTCGCGGAAGAGGCGCAGCTTGGCGGTGAGATACTCCTCCATCGACTGGTGATAGTCGAGATGGTCCTGCGTGAAGTTCAGGAAGGTGACGGCCGACAGGTCCACACCGTCGAGGCGGTGCTGTTCGAGGCCATGGCTGGAGGCCTCCATGGCGCAATGCGTGACGCCCTGCCCCGCCAGCAATGCCAGCGTTTCGTGAATGGTCACCGGGTCCGGCGTGGTGTGGCCGACATCGATGCGGCCTTCCGGGCCAATGGCACCGAGCGTGCCCATGGAGGCAGCCTTCAGGCCCGCCCGCGCCCAGATCTGGCGGCAGAAATCCACGGTGGAGGATTTGCCGTTCGTGCCGGTGACGGCGACGATGGTGGCCGGCTGGGACTCGTGAAAGCGCTTTGCCGCCATGGCGAGCGCCTTGCGCGGCTCCTCCGCCACGACATGCGCGACGCTGACATTGCCGACACTGCTATCGGAGAGGATCGCGGCGGCGCCCTTGGCGATGGCATCGGCCACGAACTTGCCGCCATCGGTCACCGAGCCCTTCAGCGCGGCGAACAGGTAGCCCGGCTGCACCTTGCGGCTGTCTGCCGTCATCCCGGTGATGACGGTGTCGCCCTTCTCGCAGCCAGGGAACAAATCGTTCAGGGTGTGGGTCACAGCGATGTCCTCTCATCCGGCGTGGCGCGGTAGCGGTCACCGGCCGGACGGACATCTTCAAAGCGTGGGGCGAGGCCGAGCAGCGGCGCAACACGTTCTATGATACGCCCGGCGGTGGGGGCCGCGTTCTGGGAAGCCACCGAGCCTCCCTCGCCGGCTTTGGGATCATCCAATGTCACAATCAAGGCATATTGCGGGCTGTCATAAGGAAACACCGCTGCGAAGCTGGAGATGTTGCGGCCATCGTCATAACCGCCCGGCACCGGCTTCTCGGCCGTGCCCGTTTTGCCCGCCACACGGTATCCGGCGACTTCGGCATTGCGCCCGGTCCCGTCGAGCACCGCCTTGCGCATCATCGTGTTGACGATCTCCGCCGTCAGGGCGGACATGACACGAACCGGCTCCGGCTTGCGTGTCTCGTCGAAGATCAGGGTCGGCGCCACGCGCTCGCCGCCATTGGCAAAGGACGCGAAGGCCGAGGCGAAGGCCATCGGGCTGACCGCGATGCCGTGGCCATAGGAGGCCGTGGCGGCAGTGAGATCGTCGAACCGTTCCGGCAGGATCGGCGCGGCACTGCCGGCGAGCTCCACCGGCGCCCGCTCCAGCAAGCCGGCGAGTTCAAGGAAGGCCTGCTGGCGGCGCGGCCCCAGCTTCTCATTGATGTGCACCGTGCCGATGTTCGAGCTTTCGGTGATGATCCTGGTGACGTCCGCCGTCGCACCGATGGGGTGCAGGTCGGAGATGGAATAGCCGCGCAATTCGATCGGATCACGGACATTGAAGACATCGCTGGGGCCGATGGCCCCGGCTTCCAGCGCGGCAGCCACGGTCAGCGGCTTGAATACCGAGCCGAGCTCATACACCGCGCCCGTCGCCCGGTTGAGGCGCGAGGGATCCTTCATCGGCGTTTCGGAGGCGCGGTTCGGATCGAAGGGCGGCCAGCTGGCGAGCGCGCGGACTTCGCCGGTACGTGCCTCCAGCAGGATGACGGCTGCGCCTTCGAACCCGTCGGCAGCAGCGGAGGAAACGAGTTCCGCCTCGACCGCGGACTGGACGCCATTGTCGATAGTCAGGCGCAGCGGTTCGCCGCCCTTGGCCAGGCGGTCTTCCATCGAATATTCGACACCGCCCGCACCGACGCCGTCGATATTGGTCCAGCCGAGCACATGGCCGGCCAGCGTGCCGCGCGGATAGATGCGGGAGAGCTCTTCCTCAAACCGCAGGCCTTCGAGGCCGAGCTTGAACACTGCCTCGCGCTGGCGGGGCGTGAGGCTGCGCTTGACCCAGACGAATTCACGCGACGTGTCGGACATCTTCTCCGTCAGGTCGGCGACGTCGATGTCCGGCAGAACCGTGCTGAGCGCGCTGGCGATCTCATGCGGGTCCCAGATCTGTTTCGGATTGGCGACCAGCGAATAGACCGTCACCGTTGTGGCAAGCTGTTCGCCATTGCGGTCGACAATGTCGGCGCGCAGACGGTTTTCCGCCCCATCCGAATAATGGCGCGACACGGACCGTTCCGGCGACAAGGCCAGATAGCCGGCCTTGCCCGCCAGCACCACGAACAGGGCGCTGAGGCCAAGCCCGACCAGCCGGGTGCGGTTGCGCGAGCCTGCCGTCACTCGGGCACCTCCTCATCCGCAGGCACATCGGCTTCGGCCGCAATCGGATCGACCGGCTTGCCGACCAGGCTGTCGAGGTCACCCTCGCCCACCATCTGTTCGGGCTGGGGCGGGGCCATGCCCAGCTCGTTGCGGGCATATTCCTCGATCCATTCGCGCCGGCTCATATGCGACAGCTCGGTCTCCAGCATCGCCTTTTCGTGCTCGGCGTCCTCGATCTGGGCCTCGACGGACATCAGCTCGGCGGCGGTGTCCTTGGCGCCGTATTTGGCGCGGTACAGGCTGAAGACCAGCAGGGCGACGATGGCGAGTCCCAGGATAAATGCGCGGCGGCTCATGATGCCTCCTCCAGTTTCGAGAGGGGCGGCAGGTTCATGCCGTCATTGGCCTCTCCGGTTCGTGCAGGGGCGTCTGTCCGGACGGCCGCCCGCAACTTTGCAGAGCGTGCACGCGGATTGCCTTCCACTTCGTTATCCTGGGGAAGGACCGCCTTCTGCGGTGTCAGGTCAAATGTCGGTTCCGGGCCCTTCGCCATGATGGGAAGGTGGCGCGAGCCGCCGGTATTGCGCCCGGCCCGCTCGCGCAGCCATTGCTTCACAAGCCGGTCTTCCAGCGAATGGAAGGTGACAACCACCAGCCGCCCGCCGGGCTTCAGCAGGCGTTCGGCCGCATCGAGGGCGCGGGCAAGCTCACCCAGCTCGTCATTCACATACATGCGGATGGCCTGGAAGGTCAGCGTGGCCGGATGGATCCGCGCGCCCTTGCGCCCGCCGACAGCGGCCTCGACCGCTTCGGCCAGCTGCAGCGTGGTGCGGAACGGGGCCTCCCCGCGCCGCTGTACGATCTGGCGGGCGATGCGGCGGGCCTGCTTTTCCTCGCCGAGCCGGTAGATGACATTGGCAAGGTCGCCCTCGGCCATCTGGTTGACGACATCGGCGGCCGTCGGCCCGGCCGCGCCCATGCGCATGTCCAGCGGACCGTCCTTGGCGAAGGAAAAGCCGCGATGCGCCTCGTCGAGATGGAAAGACGACACGCCGATATCGAGGACAACGCCATCGACGGTCTCGCAGCCGGCATTGCGGACCAGTTCGTCGAGGTCGCCGAACCGGCCGAGCAGAGGGGTCAGCCGGTCGGTCTCGGCGGCCAGCGCCTCGGCCCGCACAATCGCGTCGAGGTCGCGGTCTATGCCGAAAACACTGCAGTTTGCGCAGGAAAGGATGGCGCGGGTATAGCCGCCGCCGCCGAACGTGCCGTCAACGATGATGTCGCCATCCGCCGGCGCGAGATGCCGGAGCACCTCGTCCAGCATCACTGGCTTGTGGCCGGCCGGAGCGGGCGACTGGAGGGATTTCGTGGCCATCAGCCCTCCCCTCCCTCAACCAGTTTCGGCCCCGGATAGAGGCCGCGCTCCTGCTGGCGCAGGACTTCGCCATAGGCCTGGGCGAGGGCCTCCTGGGTTTCCGGCTCAGCCGCAGCGACGGCCATGTCGGCATTGAAGGCGGCGTGGCGCTCGGGGTTCCAGATCTGGAAACTGTCCATATTGCCGGCAAAGGTGATCCGGTCGGTGAGGCCGGCGGCCTTGCAGAGTTCGTCGGGCAGCTTGATACGGCCGGTTTCGTCCATTTTCAGGTCGGCCGAGCCGGCGATGATGCGGGTGACCAGCGCCTTGCGGACCTTCGATTGCGGGGGAAGCCGGGTCAGGGTGGCCCGGTACATGGCCATCAGGGCCTCGCCGCCGCCTTCCAGACAGCCCGAACCGTCCAGTGCCGGCCACAGGAAAATGCGGTTTCCGCCCCCCAACGCTGCGCGGAAAGGCGCGGGGATGGAGACCCGTCCTTTTGCGTCAATAGCGCTCTCATAGGTGGAAACAAACACCCGCCAGCCCAATCTTCTTGCCTAAACCCCGCATGGGTAAACCATGTCTTAACGTGGAGTATCATGGGACAGCATGGGCCTCAATGGGCCGACAGTAGGAATCGAAATATCCACAGCAGGCCCACAAAGGAACAAGCTGCGAACCGGAGGCGAACAAACCGGAACAGGGGCTTGGGACACCATGGGCGGTGTGGAATTTTCCTTTCTGAATCAGCCGCGTGCCGATGGCCAGAGATTCATCCACAACAGAGTGGATCATAACTGACTTTTAACCTGCAAAAAGCCGCCGGCGCCCCGCCATTCCGCACGAATGCCCGTCGCTTTGGCAGGACAGGCAAGGATTCACTTGGCCGTGCTTGTCGAACACTTGGGCGCGGCCAAGACAAGCGCGCCGGCGAACATCATGGATCTGGATGGAAAAGGGAAAATCGGCCCGGCAAGCACTGGCTTGGGAGGGGACGGGTGCCCTGCGCCTGATGGGTGGGGGGCGCAGTCAGCCTGCCGGGCCTTTTTCCGCCTGACTACAAGACCATGATGAGGGAACCGGAGGCCTCGGAAGGTCAGGACATACTCTATACGCGCGAACAGGCCTGGTGGTTCCAAAAAATCTGGCCGGTGGGTGCAGCGCACGATTTCCGGACCACCGCCTGTTCGCTGACCCAGCTTAGACACCCGGCTGCGACAAAAAGAAAATTGATAATTGGATCGTCTGATATAGATTCAATCTATGATCCTGCCGACACTTCGCCAGCTCCAGTTCCTTGTCGCGCTCGGCGATACCGGGTCCTTTTCCCGCGCGGCAGAGGCGTGCCATGTCACCCAGCCGACCCTGTCGGCCGGAATCAAGGAGCTGGAAGACCTGCTCGGCGTGAAACTGGCCGAACGCGAGGCCCGCGGCGCGCGGCTGACCCATGCCGGCGAACTCGCCGTGCGGCAGGCGAGCGCGCTGATGAATGACGCCCATGCGCTTGTCCAATCGGTTCAGAGTGCGGGCGCGCTGCTGACCGGCCCCTTCCATCTCGGCGCCATTCCCACCATCGCGCCTTTTGTCCTGCCCCAGACGGTGCGGGCGCTGTCGCGGGCCTATCCGGACCTGAAACTCTACCTGCATGAGGACAAGACCGCCCGCCTTGTCGACCAGCTCCGCACGCGAACGCTGGACGCGGCCCTGATCGCCCTGCCCTGGGACGCGCCGGGGATCGAGTCGCTTGCCCTCAGCGATGACGAGTTCGTCTTCGCCGCCCCACCCAGCCACCCGCTCGCCCGCAAGAACGGTCTCTCGCCGGAGGACCTGAAGGATGAGGAAGTGCTGCTGCTCGAAGACGGCCACTGCCTGCGCGACCACGCATTGTCGATCTGCCGCATGCGGACGGGTGAGGCGAAAGATCAGGTGGCCGCCACCTCGCTCGGCACGCTGGTGAACATGGTGGCCGGCGGCCTCGGCGTCTCCCTGCTGCCGCGCCTCGCCGTCGACCATGGCATCACCACGGGCAGTGACATCGCAGTGCGCGAATTCGTGCGCCCGGTCATCGGCCGCCAGATCGGCATCGCCTGGCGCGCCGGCAGCCCCCGCGAGGCCGATGCCCGCAAGATCGGCGAGATCGTCCGCGAACAACTGGCCGCGCCTGTCCGCTGACGGTTCCTGAAAATTCCTCTACCCGACCGTCCGCAAGAGGCGTATGGCGGGCGCAATTCCCACAATTCCTTTCCGGATTCCGCAGATGCCGACCGGCCCGTCTTCTTTCCGCAGGCCAGCCGCATGAGCCTGAACGATTCCTGGCGCGCCTCCCTCGCGGCCGGGGCGGTCAACCTCGTGCTCGGGGCGAACCTGCCTTACCTGCCGGTCTGGATGGAAAAGGCCGGCGGCATGTCCGGCGCGGAGATCGCCGGGGCCGGCACGCTGGCCGCGCTGATCCGGATCTTTGCCGGCCCGATGGCGGCCGGCCGGGCCCAGTCGCACGGCCTGCGCGCAACCCTGGCCGGCGTGATGGCCGTCTGCCTCGGTGGGTATGCGCTCCTCTTCCCCGGCCTGCCGCATGCGGCCGCCTTCCTCATCTGCGTGACCATCTACAGCGCCAACAGCGTCGCCGGGCCGCTGTTCGAAGCGGTGCTGGTCTACGGCACGCGCGCCACACGGCCGGACTATGGTCAGGGCCGCGCGCTTGCCTCGGTGGCCTTCGTCACCGCAAACCTGGCGGGCGGCGCCCTCCTCGCTGCGCATGGGCCGGATGGCATCCTCGTCTTCCTCGCAGGCGCCGCAGGCCTTGCGACGCTGGCGCCGATGTTCACCCGTCAGGGCGCCCGGCAGGTCCTGCCGAAACGCACCGTGCTCAGCACATTCCGCGAGGGATTTTCCCTTTATCGCCTTCCGTCGGTCTTCGCCTTCTCGCTCGCGGCGGCCCTAATTCAGGCGAGCCATGGCGCCTATTATTCCTTTTCTTCCGTGATCTGGGTATCGCAGGGCATTTCGGGTTCCAGTGTCGGCATTCTGTGGGCCATCGGCGTGGTGGCCGAGATCGTGCTGCTCATCTTCTCGGCCCGCCTGTTGCGCGGACTCGGCCCCGTGACCTTGCTCTGGCTCGGCGGCCTCGGTGCGATCGTGCGCTGGACGGCCGCCGGCTTCGCTCTGCCGCTGGTCGGCGCGGCCCTGTTCCAGCCGCTGCACGCGGCCTCCTTTGCGCTCACCCATCTTGGCACGATGCGGTTCCTGCAGGCGACCCTGCCGGAGGAGCGACTGCCGCTGGCCTATGCGGTCAATGGAGCGCTGGTCTTCGGACCGATCCTCGCCTTGTCCAGCTTCCTGTCCGGCGTCGCCTATGACGCCTTCGCCCCCGGCGGGGTCGAGGCGCAGGCCCACATCTACTGGCTGATGATCTTCGCCGCCGGTGCGGGCCTTGTCGTGGCCGCCCTGAAACGGCCGACGGCCTCAGCCGCCTGAGGCTGCGTCCGGGTCGTCTTCGTCCAGCAGGTCCGCCAGCTGGTCGAAGCGATGCTCCCAGAGCCGCTTGCGGTCCTCGATCCAGCGTGTCGCGAGTTTCAGGCCCGCCGAATCGATATGGCAGGTGCGCGTGCGCCCGACCTTCTCCGTCCGCACGAGGCCGCTGCGCTCCAGCACCTGCACATGCTGGCCGACGGCCGCCAGCGACATGTCGAACGGTTCGGCAATGTCGGACACAGACGCCGGCGTCCGGCTCAGCCGCTCCAGGATTGCCCGCCGCGTCGGGTCACCCAGAGCATGGAATACATCGTCTACGGAGTAGTGCGCCTGCGCCGCCATGACGGCCCCCTATTCGCCAAGTTCCGCCGCCAGCTGGCCGAGAAGTTCCCGCGTGCCCTGCTCGCGCATTTCGATTCCGTCACCGCCCTCGAAGAAGGCCGCCTGTTCGGTGAAGACGAGCCGCGTGCCAGTGCCCTCCGCCAGGAATTCCATTGTGGCGAGCGAGGCTGAAAACGGCGCGCCGCCGAAGCTCATCGAATAGGCGATCACGATCCGGCTGCCCGGCACGATGTCGAGATAGACCGTATCATTGTGGCAGGGCGTGCCTTCCTCGATCGGCTTGTCGGCGACGAAGCGGAAGCGCGAGGTTTCCTTCCCGCCAACCCGGAAATCCATGTCGAAGGAATCGAGATGGAAACCCGGCCCCTCGGCGAACCAGCGGCGCTTTTTGGCAGGATCCTGGAAGGCATCGAACACGCGGGCCGGCAAGGCGCGGAACACGCGATCGATCGAGAAACTGCCATGGGTAACGGTGCGGGGGGCAAGCATTCCGGCGGACATCTGACTCTCCTTATCACTAAAGTTTTTGCTTTATTATTTCGCGCCGGCATTTAGTCAAGTGAAAACTTTAGTTTGGTCGGACTCATCCTCTCCTGAACGCGAGGAACCAGCCAGTCCGCCTCCTCCCTCACAAATTCTCGCTTGCCGGAACCCGGAAATCATTTTACATAACCTGTTATATAACACGTTATTGGGGATCGCCGCGTGACCCAGGATATTCTCCGCGATGTTGGCTATCTTGGCCTCGCCAGCCGCCTGAAACGCCTCGCAGACCGGCTGCAGGCCGACGCGCTGAGCACGTTCGACACTAGAACCTACCCCATCCAGACGACGCACTTCCCGCTGATTGCCGCGCTGGCCGCGAACGGACCCATGAGCGTCGGCGCGGCGGCGGCCGCCGTCGGGATCAGCCAGCCTGCCATCACGCGCATCCACAATTCGCTGCAGAAGCTCGGCATTACCGGCACGCGGCCCGGAAGCGGCGACAACCGCCAGCGCGAGATCTATTTCACGCCCGCCGGCGAAGCGCTTGTCGCCGACATGCGCGCGAATTTCTGGCCGGACGTGCGCGAAGCCGCCGGGGCGCTCTGCGCCAGTCCGGACGGCGATCTCCTGTCTCTGGTCGGGCTCGTGGAAGACCGCCTGGAGGAGGCCTCGCTGCACCAGCGCATCGAGGAAGTCTCGAATGCGAAGGGCCTGCGCATTGTCGAGTTCACCGACGACCTCGCCCCGCATTTCGACCGCATCAGCCGCGAATGGGTGGAAGACATGTTTCGCCTCGAAGCCGAAGACGTGGACATTATCGAAAACCCGCGCCGGCGCATCATCGATGCCGGCGGCATCATCCTGTTCGTGGAACATGAGACGCGCGGCATCGTCGGCACCTGCGCCCTGATGCCGATGGGCGATGGCAGCTATGAACTGACCAAGATGGGCGTGCTGAAATCTGCGCGCGGCCTCAATGCGGGCAATTTCCTGATGAAGAAAATCCTGCAGCGCGCCCGTCGGATGAAGATGCGGGAACTCTTCCTGCTGACGAATTCCATATGTGAGTCCGCCATCCATCTCTATGAGAAGAGCGGCTTCCGGCACGATCCGGACATCATGGCCCGCCATGGCCATCGCTACCAGCGCTGTGACGTCACCATGTCCTACGCCCTGCCCGCATAGGCCAGCCTGCAGATCTTGCCCGGGCCCGGCTGGTAAAGCGGACGCGCAAGTGAAAAGCGGCGCCCCGAAGAGCGCCGCTTCCCATTCCCCCCGAAAGTCCGAACGTCAGCTTGCTTCGCGCTCGCGGACGTCGAGATCGTATTCGCGTACCTTGCGGTAGAGCGTCGAGCGGCCGATACCGAGGCGGCGGGACACTTCGCTCATATGGCCTTCATAGAAGTCGATCGCATACTGAAGGATGTCGCGTTCGATTTCCTGCAGCGAGCGCAGCTCGCCATCCTTGTCACGGATCGAGACCGGGGCTCCTTCGCCATCCGGCTGGTCATTCGCCGGGGCCGCGCCTGCTTCGGCACGCGGGGCGGCCGGCAGGGCGTCGAGATCCGGCATCTGGCCGGAAATCTGCGGGAAATCCTGCGGCTGAAGGGCATCGCCCTCACACAGCACGACCGCTCGGAAGACAGCATTTTCCAGTTGGCGGACATTGCCCGGCCAATCGAAGGCGTACAGCATCTTCATCGTGTCGTCGGCGACCGAATTGATCTTCGTGCCTTCGCTTGCGTTGAAGCGGCTGATGAAATGGTCGACCAGGGCCGGGATATCCTCGCGACGCTCGCGCAGGCTCGGCATGTCGATCGGGAACACGTTCAGGCGATAGAACAGGTC
>JAGQRO010000327.1 GCA_020425315.1 Hyphomonas sp.
TCCTGATAGGCCCACTGCCAGCTGTATTCGAACTTGGCCACATCGCGCGGCTCATAGTTCGCCGTGTCCATATAGTGCACGCCCGCTTCCAGGCAGGCATCCATGATCGGCAGGTCCTGATAGGGCAGGGCCATGTTGATCACGAGGTCCGGCTTCACCTTGTTGATCAGCGCGACCGTCGCGGCCACGTCATCGGCATCGACCTGCGCGATTTCGATCGGCGTCCTGCAGAGCGCGGCCACCTTCTCGCAGCTCGAAATGCGGCGCGAGGCGAGCGTGATGTGCTTGAACGTGTCGCGGTCCATCGCGCATTTCTGGGCGACGACCGAACCGGCAGCGCCGGCACCGATGATGAGAACGCGGTCCATGTCTGTGAAGGCTCCAGGCAAGGGTGGATAGGTTGCCCGTCACATAGGGCAATCTGCCGGGGTTCGCCAGTGGAGAGGTGCCGGGAGCAAAGGGGTTTCGCCGCAGCATGGGCAGGAGGCATTCTTGGAGGAAACCGCGCCTGTTTCCACACTGCGGCGAGCTTGTATCAGGCGGCCTTTCGCGCCGGCAGCAGGCGGGCGAGTTCATCGCTCAGCCAGGCATGATGGCGGGCCAGCCGGTCGACCTGTAGCGGGTCGGTATCGGGTCGTGTGGCCAGTTCGGTCTGCCAGGCCTCCAGCACCCGGAGCTGGGTCTCCAGCCAGCAGAGCATCGCGGCGTCGTCAATCGGCATGCACATGGAAGAGGGTCCGTCTGAGTTGCGAAGTCCGCGCAGTGTGTCACGGATGAAACGCGATTGCAACTCATTCGCAAATATGTCGCAGGCGGCTGGCCTTCAATTCTCGCTCAGCGGTTCGCCCAGCTCGGCTTTCAGCGCCTCGACCAGCGCGGTCGCCCGGGCCTCGCTCTTGCCGACATCGGCCCGGGCCACCCGGGCGCGGGCATAGATCGCCACTTCCGACGTGTAGAAACTGTCGGCATGGACCAGCACGTCCACATCGTCCGGGAAGCGCGCATCGAAGGATTGCGGGCTGTATTGCAGCTGGTAATCGCCATTATCGAGCTGGCGCTGCACGGCCGTCGGCTCGATCTCTACAATCACGGCGGCGACATGGTCGGCGGGAAAGCTGAACCGCAGCACGTCCCCCGGCTCGCCCGCCCCCGGGCACACGGCCGGGCCGCAGATCAGGTATTCGCTGCCGGTGTCCATCGGCTCCAGCGCGGCAAAGTCGACCCAGTCGGGCGCGCCGGAGGAGCACGCAGCAGAGGCCAGCGCAGCCAAGGCGGCGAAGGCGGAGATCGGCCTGTTCATTCCTGTTCCTCCCGGTGCGCGGACGCCATGCACTTGCGGCCCGTTCCAGCGCGGTCCCGATCGTACACGCGAAACCGTGCCCGCGCGCGGCCTTTCTTTGTCCAGCGCGCCCGAAGGGCCGGATTCCCGGCCCGGGCCCAGCTGAAATGTGACATTTTCCTTCTGTAGCAGCGCCGGTGGATTCCGGCCGATTCCGGTCGCCCAGCCGCCGGCCCCGCCATCCCGGCGCCCCATTCTCGTCAGGATGGGCTGGCCTCCTTGGGCCACAACAAAAGACGCAAGGCGGCCGCCTTTGTGGCTCGCCCCGCGCAAATGCAAGGAGACCCCAAAATGACCCTTGAGAGCCTGATTATCTTCCTCTTCATCGGTGCCGTGGCCGGCTGGCTGTCCGGCATTGTCGTGAAGGGCTATGGCTTCGGCATCCTCGGCAACATGGTGGTGGGCATACTCGGCGCCTTTGTCGCCGGCCTCCTGTTCCCGGCCCTGAATGTCAGCCTCGGTGCCGGCGTGATCGGCGCCATCGCCCATGCGACGCTCGGCGCGGTGATCCTGCTACTCATGGTCCGCGTGCTGAAACGGGCCTGAGACCCCAGCCTGACCATTCCGGCAAAGCGCGCTCTGGCCCCGGAGGCCAGAATGCGCTATGGCCCGCGCTTCCTTTTTCCAAGGGGGAGCGCGCCATGGCCGGCCGGCACTTCATCGATATCTGGCATCTCGACCATGTCGAGCTGCGTGAAATCCTCGACATGGCCCATGCCATGAAGGCGGCCCGCACCGGCTGGCCGAAGGGCCGAGTGGATGATGGTGCGCCGCTCGAGGGTCACACTCTGGCGATGATTTTCGAGAAATCCTCCACCCGCACGCGCTTCTCTTTCGACATGGCGATGCGCCAGCTCGGCGGCACCTCGATCACCGCGACCGCCGGCGACATGCAGCTCGGCCGCGGCGAGACCATCGAAGACACCGCCCGCGTGCTGTCGCGCTATGTCGATGCGGTGATGATCCGCGCCAACGACCATTCCGATGTCGAGGCCTTTGCGGAATTTTCCTCCGTGCCCGTCATCAATGGCCTGACCGACCGGTCTCACCCCTGCCAGATCATGGCGGATTTGCAGACGCTGGAAGAGAAGGGCCTCACCCTGCGCGGCGCGCGCCTTGCCTGGGTGGGCGACGGCAACAATGTTTGCGCCAGCTTCATGCATGCGGCCGGCAAGTTCGGCTTCACCCTCGCCGTCGGCACGCCGCCGCGCTTCGCGCCGGACGATGAAGACCTCGACATTGCCCGCGAGATGCAGGGCCGGATCGAACTCTACGAGACCGCCGAGGAAGCCGTCGCCGGCGCCGATGTGGTGATTGCCGACACGTTCGTCTCGATGGGCGACCAGGATGCCGAACGCCGCCTCGAAATTCTCGACCCCTATGCGGTGACAGAGGAGCTGATGGACATGGCCAATGGCGGCGCCTGGTTCCTGCACTGCCTGCCGGCGCACCGGGGCGAGGAAGTCGACGCCGAGATCATCGACGGCCCGCAAAGCCTCGTCTTCGACGAAGCCGAAAACCGCCTCCACGCGCAGAAAGCCATCCTGCGCTGGTGCCTCGAAAAATAGTCCCTGCCGGGCCGGATTGAGGGTTGCATGCCGCCGCACGGGCTGCGACCCTCCGCCTGTTCGAGAAGGGGACTGCAGATGATCATTTTCGGCACCAAGGCAACGCGCAAGCTTCTGGACAAGGGCAGTTTCGACTGCCCGCAATGCAACCAGACCACCAATTTCGAAAAGCGCCGGGCGCGCACCTGGTTCCATCTCTATTTCATCCCCCTGATCCCGCTGAAGACCTATCCGGCCTATGTCGAGTGCAAGGCCTGCAAGGGCACCTTTGTCGAGGGCGTGCTGAACGCCGCCACCGGGGCGACGTCCGACCAGATCCGCGCCGAATTCGAGACCGCCGCGCTCGCCATCTTCGCCCGCATGGCCTGGGCCGATGGCAAGATCGAGCCCGAAGAAGTCGACGCCATCGAACAGGTCGTCAACATGATGTGCGCGCGCGACTTCACCCGCGCCGAAGTCGAGGCCGAGATCGCGGCGGCCAAGGATTCCCTCGACGACGCGCTCTCCGTCGCCACCCGCGTCGGCAACATGCTGAACGACGAAGGCAAGGAAATGATCGTGCAGGCGGTGTTCCAGATCGCCGCCGCCGATGGCGATTTCGCCCGCGAGGAAGAGGACACGCTGCTCGAAATCGGCGCCGGCCTCGGCCTGCGCCCCGCCCATGTCCGCGGCCTCATCCGGGACCTTGTGGAGCAGGCACAGCGCCAGACGAACCCGTCCACGCATTGATCACAGCTGCGTCAGACCCGCGCGAGGCGCTGGCGTTCGCCCGCGCGTGCCGCTAGCCATAGTCCATGGCCGACACACTGCCGCCCTCTGCGAAGTTCTCCGATCCCGACGTCACGGCGAAGGGGGAGACGCGCGCCAGCGTGGCGTGGACGGGCCTCAAGACGCTCTGGTTCAACACCGGCACGCTCTGCAATATCGAATGCAGGAACTGCTACATCCTCTCGTCCCCGAAGAATGACCGGCTGGTCTATCTGACCCTCACCGATGTCACGCCCTTCCTCGATGAGATCGCCAAGGAAACGGCAAGCGAAGTCGAAATCGGCATCACGGGCGGCGAACCTTTCATGTGCCCGGACATATTGCCCATCATGCGGGAGATCCTGACGCGCGGGCACAGCCTTCTCTTCCTCACCAATGCCATGCGCCCGATGATGCGCCCGCGTGTGCAGGACGGCCTGAAACAGCTCCGCGACGAGGGCCTTGGCCAGCGCCTCACCCTCCGCGTCTCCCTCGACAGTCATGACCCGGCCCTGCACGATGCCGAGCGCGGGGAAGGGGCTTTCGAGGAAGCCTGCGAGGGCCTGCGCTGGCTCACCGCTGAAAGCTTCACTGTCGCCCTTGCCGGGCGCCAGTCCCTGCATGAAGACGAACCCGCCGCCCGCGCCGCCTATGGCGCGCTCGCCGCCTCGCTCGGCCTCGCGCTTGACCCGGCGGACGCGAAACAGCTTGTCCTGTTCCCGGAAATGATCCCGCGCGACGACCCGCCGGAAATCACCACCGCCTGCTGGGGCATCCTGAACAAGTCGCCCGACAGCATCATGTGCGCCAATCAGCGCATGGTGATCCGCCGCAAGGGCGCCTCCCGCGCGGCCGTCACCGCCTGCACGCTTCTGGTCGACGACCCGGCGTTCGAACTCGGCGCCACGCTGGCAGAGGCCACAGCAAACCCCGTGAAGCTGAACCATCCCTGGTGCGCCAGTTTCTGCGTGCTCGGTGGCGGGTCATGTTCCGCCTGAATCAGGGATGATCGCAGGCCCGGTGCCGCCCCGCCCTTGATACGGCAGGCCCCATTTGCCAAATGGGGCCCTTATCAGGGACCCCCGGCCATGACCGACAGACCGCTCACCGTCAGCGACTTCGTTGCCAATTTCCAGATCGACCAGCGCCCCGTGCGCGGCCGCGCCGCCCGCATGGGCCCGCAGAGCCTGTCGCCCATCCTGCACCGCCACGATTACCCGAAAAACCTCGCCCGCGTTCTGGGCGAGGCGGTGACGCTGGCCGCCCTGGTCGGCTCGTCGCTGAAGTTTGACGGGCGCCTCCTGGTGCAGGCCGAGGGCGACGGCCCGGTGAAGATGCTGGTCGGCGAATACCGCACAGATGGCGGCGTGCGCGGCTATGCCCGCTTCGACCCGGAGGCCTGGGACCATCTCGACAAGGTCAACAAGGGCGCTGCCCCGCACATGCCGCAACTGTTCGGCCCGGCCGGGCGGCTGGCGCTGATCATCATTCAGGACAATCCGGCGATCCAGCCCTATCAGGGCATCGTGCCGCTGATGAAGGGCACGCTGACGGAATGCGCGGAAGATTATTTCGCCCAGTCCGAACAGGTGCCGACGCGCATCTCCCTGTCGGTGGCCGAGTTCGAACGCCCGGGCGACCCGTCGCTCTGGGTTTCCGGCGGCATGATGATCCAGCGCATCGCGTCTGACGAGTTCCGGGGCGATACCGAAGAGGCCTGGGCCGAGGCGAACGCCCTGTTCGCCACGCTCACCGATGCCGAGCTGGCCGATCCGGAACTGCCGATGGAGCGGCTCCTGTTCCGCCTGTTCCACGAACAGGGCGTGCGCATGGAGCCGCCGGTGGAACTGGACGACAGCTGCACCTGCAATGAGGACCGCCTGATCGCGACTCTCAAGCAGATGCCGGACGAGTCCCTGCGCGACATGACCGAGCCCGACGGCACGCTCGCCGTCGACTGCCAGTTCTGCGCCCGCCACTATTCGATCCCGATCGAGGCGGTGACAGGGGCATCGAACTAGGGGGCGGTTCGCCCACCCATCCCGCCTCTTGCTCCGCCCATCCTCGCCCCACGCTCTGTCTCAGGCGCGATTGGCCAGATGGTCCCTCTCACAGAGAAGAAACTCCCAAACATCACAGAGGCCTCTCTTTGAGATACGACTTTTTGCATTCTCTCGGGGATGCAAAAAAACACACTCACGAGTCATTGTAACAAAGTATCCGGGATCGTGAGCGCCGCCGACAATCAGTTCATCTACACCAATTCCCTCGACGCGGTCATAATAATTACGCCTCGCCAAATCTTCAGGATACCAACCATAGTCCTCCACATTTACGCTTCGGGGACTACTCAATCCATACAGAAAGAAGTCTCCATTCAGCAACTGAAGACCGTTGAAGCTGAGCAAATATGGCAGGTAGGTTGCAAGTCCGAGTTCCCCCAATCCGGGCTTTATGTCGTCTAGCAAGGCCGCTAACTCACTTACTTGCTCGGTTGATAGCGGTGACAATAAGCCGTTTGGCGGCAATCCAGCATTTTGGAAAACCCGACCGCCGTTGGGAAGTATTTCGTGCGACTCCGCACTGACGTAATACTCCTGCACCGCTGCCATAAGACGAGCTACATCTGCTTCAACTACTTCAAGCGTCATTCCGCTGTCCCTGCGCACAAAACCCACGTCAGAGGGTCTGCCCAATCCAATTCCCCAGCGCAAGCTGGGGCCCAGGGCGGCGGGCTCCGCACTTTGTGGCTCTGGGCCCCAGCTTTCGCTGGGGAGACGGTTCTGGTGGCAGGTGTGGGGATAAATCCCGGGAAATCCCCCTCCATTCTTGTCATCCCGGAAAACGCGCAGCGTTTATCCGGGACCCAGCCCGCGGTGTGTCCACTGCAGCACTGGATCCCGGCGCTCCGCTTCGCTCCGGCCGGGATGACAGGAATTGAGAGATTCAATCCGGACATTTCCGCAGGCCCTTCTTCATCCTCCCTCGTACAACGGGGGAGGTGGCCGCGAAGCGGTCTGAGGGGGCGCTTGCCGCACGTCCGGCTTTGCCGCCTGACACCTCCCCCGCTTCGCAGGGGAGGATGAGTACCCCAAATCCTGATCCCGCCGGACGGCCCCGCCGCACCTGGCCAACGTGTTCGGCCCCATCTCGAAGGTTGCCTCAGGTCGGCTTGACCCAACCTGAAATTGATCCCACCAAGCGCGAATGGTGAACCGATCCTACAACCACATCGAACGCAGCATTTTCGAGAATGTCGGAAAGCATGGCTGGCAGTCGATGAGCGTGTTTGATCCTGATGGGAAGCTTCCCGGGTTCACCTATTCCATTGGTTTTGCCACCACTCTGCATGCGCCGGAGTTCATCATTTTCGGGCTGAACAGGGAACTGATGCACAACATGCTCTGGGAGGTATTTCACCAGATCAGGGCAGGTCAGATCGTCAGTCATGGCCTGCATTGGAAGAACATAATCGGAGGTTTTGATTGCGTTTCCATGCACGCGACGCATGAGGATCTGTTCCGGGAGTATACGACCTCCGCCCGTTGGTATTGGCAGGAGACCGGCCATACAGGTGTTCCCGAAATCTACCAGCTGGTCTGGCCGGGAGCGCGCGACGGACTGTTTCCATGGGATGACGGATGCGATCAGGGCGTCATTGATTTGCAACCGAAGCTGTGGGCGTGACGCGCCGCGATTGCCTCCGGCCCCGGTCACTGGCAGAGGACGCTGCATGAACCTCAAATGGCTCCCCAATGCGCTCACCATTGCGCGCTGTGTGTTCGCGGTGCTGTGCTTTGCCGGCGTGGTGCAGGCGCTTGAGGCGCAGGGCGCCATCGATCTCGGCATGACGCAGGACATTACCGAGGCCGAACAGGCCCGGCGCGTGGCGATCCAGCAGCTCTGGTACCAGTTCGCCCTGTTCGCCTTCCTGGCAGGAGCGCTGACCGATTTCCTCGATGGCTGGCTGGCCCGCAGGCTGGACGCGCATTCGCGTTTCGGCGTCTGGCTGGACCCGATTGCCGACAAGGTGCTCGTCGGCCTCGCCTTGCTGGCGCTTGCGATGATCTTCCGCACCTGGCTGGTCTATATCCCGGCTGCCGCGATCATCGCCCGCGATACGTTCATGACCTGGCTGCGCACCACGCCGAAGGGCAAGGCGGTGGTCGACCCGTCGAACCTCGCCAAATGGAAGACGGCCTTCGAAATGGCCGCCATCATCGGCTTCATGCTGCCGCTGGCGATCATCCCGCAGGAAGCGGTGTCCCAGCGCGGGGCGCAGGGCGGGATGGCGGCGCTGACCGTGTTCCTGCTGGTGGCGCTGCTCTGGGTGGCGGGGTTCCTGTCGGTCTGGACCGGCTGGCGCTACATGAAGGCGGCGGCGCGCTCGAAAGCCTGAACGCAAAAACGCCGGCCCAGCTGGATTGGACCGGCGTCTCTAGGAATTGGGCGCACGGGACAAGGGGAAACCCGATACCGCCCACCAGTTAGGGTCATGGCGGGAAGGGGAAGAAACCCGCCATGGCAAAAGCGTCTCACCGGCGAGTTAACGGCTGATTAACACAAGAGGCGGAAATGGGGCGCCGCCCGGCCGATTTTCCGCGAAATTGCCCGGAACCCGGCCCGGCCCCCGCCGCAATCGGGGTGGACATCTGGGGGCATGAAACGCCGCCGTCCCCGCAAATCCGGTCTCCGGCTCACCGCTACGCTCGGCGCGGCGCTCGCCTTTCTCTGCCTGCCGGGCGTTCTGGCGATTGCCGGGGTGAACGATGTGCCGTCCAGCACCCGCTCGCGTGCCGCGGTGGCCGAAACCGCGCCGGCCCTGCAAGCCGATCTCGCCGCCGCCGGCCTTGAACTCGGCGCGCCCGTTTACCTTCGCCTGACCAAGGAACCGGCGGTGATGACGGCCTATGTGCGCGCGCCGGATGGGCTGTACGAACCGTTCCGTTCGTGGCCGGTCTGCGCATATTCCGGCAAGCTCGGCCCCAAAAAGTCCGAAGGCGACCTGCAGGCGCCGGAGGGCTTCTACGCCGTCGCGCCCGGCCAGATGAACCCGGCCTCCAGCTATCATCTCTCCTTCGATCTCGGCTATCCGAACGCCTTCGACCGGGCCCATGGCCGAACCGGCTCTTACCTCATGGTGCACGGCTCCTGCGTCTCGATCGGCTGCTATGCCATGACGGATGAGGCGATCGAGGAGATCTGGACGCTCGTCGGCGCCGCCATGGACCAGGGCGAGGAAAGCGTGCCGGTGCACATCTTCCCGTTCCCGATGACCGCCGCAAACCTGCAGCGCCATGCCGGCGACCCGAACGCTGCGTTCTGGCGCGACCTCGCCCCCGCATGGGAGGCGTTCGATGCGACGGGTGAAGTGCCGGACGTTGCCGTACGCGACGGCGCCTATGTCCTCGCCGGCACCCAATAGGCATCGCGCGCCGCATCGCCATACAGCTCCTGAAACCGGCCGCGCGTGCCGGCCGTGGTGCCCTCCGGCGGTGCCATCGGGTCGACCCAGGCCGTCTCGGCGATCTCGTTCCGCGCGGTCGCCTCGCCCTGTTCCCAGGTTCCGTGCGCCACCCGGTAGAGCAGGACATGATCGTTCGGGAAGACGCGGTGATTGGAATAGATGCCGATGAGGTCCGGCGGGGCCGACAGGCGGAAGCCGCCTTCTTCCAGCAATTCCCGCTCCAGCGCCTCAAGGCAGGTTTCGGCTTTTTCCACCCCGCCGCCCGGCATGTACCAACCTTCGACATAGGTGTGGCGCACCATGAAAACCTGGCCCTCGCCATTCTCCACCACGGCCCGCACGCCAAGGGTCAGCGGGCGGGAGATGCGGAACCAGGACTGGAACATGCGGGTGCGCAGCGATGCCATAGGGGCTTCCCATTCGTTTGTGGGGCGAATTCACACGAAAATCGCCGATTCTTCGACCTTTTGCGTGACGGAAACCTGTCCTTTTGGCTCGCCTTGGCGCCCGCGTCACGCTAAGGACAGCTAAGAATCCGTCGCAGGACACATAACTAAACAGCGAGAATGAGACCATGATTCATCCGTCCCTGCTGGCCATTGCCGCCATCGTTGTTGTTTTCGGCATCCTGAATCTGATCGAATTCAAGCGCCTGGACTAAGCCCCGGCTCGACGCCATGCCAGATATCATCCTGATCGCCTCCCTTGCCGGAGGTCTTGTCGTTATGGCCCTGGCGGGCAACTTCCTCGTGAGCGGCTCGGTCGCGCTGGCCAAGCGCTTCGGTGTCTCGCCGCTGGTTGCAGGAATTTTCATTGTCGGCTTCGGCACGTCGGCGCCGGAGATGATCGTCTCGGCCGACGCGGCGCTCGCCGGCAAGCCGGGCCTCGCCATCGGCAATATTGTCGGCTCCAACATCGCGAACGTGTTCCTGGTGCTGGGCATCCCGGCCCTGATCGCGCCGCTGGCCGCCGGCGGGGTGGGGGAGAAGCGGGCGCTGGCCGGCATGCTGCTCGCCACGGCGCTGTGGATCGGCATCACGGCGCTGCGGCCGCTGTCGCCGCTGGTCGGCATCTGTTTCCTGATGATCCTCATTGCCTATTCCGGCATCACCTTCATCCGCGCCCGCCGCGCCGTGGCCTCAGGCGCCGATCCGGGCGTGACGCCGGAGGAAGACCCGCACCTTTCGCTGTGGCTCGCCGTGCCCTTCGTGCCGCTGGGCATTGCCGGCCTGATCCTCGGGGCGAACCTCGTCATCACGGGCGGTGTCGGCGTCGCGCAATTCCTGAATGTGCCGGAGGAATATATCGGCCTCACGCTGCTGGCCGTCGGCACCTCGCTGCCGGAAATCGGCGCCGGCGTGGTGGCCGCGCTGAAGAAGGAGGGCGAGGTTCTCATCGGCAACGTCATGGGCTCGAACCTGTTCAACATTCTCGGGGCAGGGGGGATTGTCTCGCTGTTCGGCTCGGTCGACATCGCCCCGGCCTTCCACCGCTATGACCATTGGGTCCTGGGCATCTCGGCCCTGCTGCTGGCGCTGTTCATCGTGACCAAGGCGCGGATCGGGCGCTTGACCGGGCTCCTCCTGCTGCTGGTCTACGCCGTCTACATCTATGGCCTGATATCCGGCTTCAACCTGCTGGGCCTGTTCCAGCCGGTTCCGGCGTGAGGCCGGGCGCCGCCCTCGTCACCGGCGCCGGCGCCCGCGTCGGCAAGGCGATGGCGATCGCGCTCGGCGCCGATGGCTGGAAGCTGGCGGTGCATTACCGCTCCTCCGATGCCGGGGCCCGCGAGACCTGCGAGGCGATCCGCGCCGCCGGCGGCAGTGCCGAACCGGTGAAGGCAGACCTTGCCTCCGAATCGGAGCGCGGCGATCTCGTCGCCCGCGCCGCAGACGCGCTCAGCAGCCCGATCACGCTGCTGGTCAATTCCGCCTCCACCTTCCATGATGATTCCCTCACGGATCATTCACGTGAAAACTGGGACTTCCACATGGAACCCAATCTGCGCGCGCCGATCCATTTGTCGCAACAGTTGGCGAACGCCCTGCCGGCGGGGGAGCGGGGCCTGATCGTCAACATGGTCGACCAGCGCGTCTGGAAGCTCAATCCGCAATTCTTCACCTATACGCTGTCGAAGGCCGCCCTCTGGCAGGCGACGCAGACCATGGCGCAGGCGCTGGCACCAGCCATCCGCGTCAACGCCATCGGCCCCGGCCCGGTGCTGAAGAGCATCCATCAGAGCGATGCCGACTTTGCCGCCGAACAGGCCGCCACGCTGACCGGCGAAGGCTCGTCCCCGGAGGAAATCGTCCGGGCCCTGCGTTATCTCGTGGCCGCCTCCAGCGTCACCGGCCAGATGATCGCCAGCGATGGCGGCCAGCACCTGATGTGGCAGACCCCGGACGTGACCCCCTGATGAATTTCTCTTCCGATACGTCCGCCCCCGCCCACCCCAAAGTGATCGAGGCAATGGCCGCGGCCAACACCGGCCCGGCCGGCAGCTATGGCGGCGACCCGCTCACCGCCGGCCTGCGGGCGCGCCTTGCCGAAGTGTTCGAGACCGAGGATTTCGACTATTGGCTGGTCGCCTCCGGCACGGCGGCGAATGCGTTGGCGCTTGCCTGCTTCTGCCCGCCGACCGGGGCGGTGCTCTGCCATGAGGAAGCCCATATCGAGCGCGACGAACGCGGCGCACCGGAATTCTTTTCCGGCGGCGCAAAGCTCCGCCTGCTGACGGGATTCGGCGCGCGGATCGACCGGGACGTGCTGGAGGCCGAACTGGCCGGCATCAACCGGCCCTTTGTGCACGGGACGCCCGCCGATGTCCTGTCGCTGACCAATCTTACCGAATGCGGCACGGCCTACAGCGCCGCCGAAGTCGCGCTTTATGCGCGCCTCGCGCACGAGAAAGGGCTGGCCGTGCACCTTGATGGCGCGCGGCTCGCCAATGTGCTTGCCTCGTCGAAGGCGAGCGCCGCCGACATGACCTGGCGCGCCGGCGTCGATGTGCTCTCCTTCGGCCTGACCAAGACCGGCGCCATCGGCTGCGAGATCATCGTCCTCTTCGGCAAGGCGCGGGAGAAGTTCGGTGAGCTGCAGGCCCGCGCCAAACGCGCCGGGCACATGCCGGCCAAGATGCGCTTCCTCGCCGCGCAGGCTCACGCCATGCTGGAGGACGGGTTGTGGCTCACACTGGCCGGGCACGCCAATGCGATGGCAAAGGGCCTGGCGTCTGCGGTGCTGTCCGCCGGGTTTGAAATCGCTTATCCGGTCGACGGCAATGAGGTGTTCCCGTTCCTGCCGAAGGAGGCGGCCACGCGCCTGCGTGCGGCGGGCGCTGTCTCCTATCCCTGGCCCGGCGGCAGCAGCCGCTTCGTCTGCTCCTGGACGACGACGCCGGAAGATATCGAGGCCTTCACCCGCGTGCTTGCCGGCACCTGATCCGTAAGCGGATCAACCGGAAGAGGCGGAGAGGGCCTGTCCCAGCCAGGTTTCCATCTGCGCCGTCAGCGCGCCGCTCTCGATGGGCAGCGCCTCGCGCCCGCCGAGCAGGTCCTGGTGCAGGCTCATCACCAACAGGGGCGACAGGATGACGAGGGCAGCGGCCTGCAGCGATCCGGGGTCTGACGGGCAGCCATCGGTTGCCGACAGCTTGCGGCGTAGTGCCTCGAGTGCCGGCTCCAGCACATGTTTCAGATAGGCGTGCCCGGCGGCGGGGTCTGCGACGCCCTCGATGATGCCAAACGCATGGGCACGGACGAACCCGCCATGGCGCATGCCGGCTTCGGAGATGCGCAGATATTCGCCGACGGCTTCCTCCGCGCATGAGGCCGGAGCGCTGACCGCTTCCCAGATCACGCGGCCGCGCCGGCCGATGGTCTGCAGTATGGCCACGACGAGGCCGCTGCGATTGGTGAAATAGTGCCGCAGCGTTGGTTCCGACGTATCGGCGGCAATCGCGAACTGGCGCAGCGAAGGCCGGCGCAGATCGGCGGACAGGGCATGGTCTGTCAGCCGGTCGAGCAGCGCGGCGCGCTTCTCGGCAAAGTCGTGGTTACGCACGCCGTTCGGTCGCGCCATGTCTGGAATCCCCCGGGGTAATGTACAGGTCCCGAGGGGCCTGTACCATGATTACAGCGCTGCGGCGGCAGGGGCAAACCCCCGCCGCGCGCGCGTCGTATCAGCCTCTGCCCCAGAGGCGCTGCCACCAGGTTTTCTTCGCCTTGGGCGCTTCCAGTTCGACGCCCTGGATGGCGCTGGCCGAGAAGCCGAGGCTCGCCATCTTGGCACGGATGTCATTGACGTCGCGCCCGGTGAGCTTTGCGAGTTCGATGGCTTCCTGGTCCCAGCGTTGCACGAGGCTGTTGGCATAATAGCCGGCGGCCTTGCACTCGGTATAGTCGCCCCGCCAGGGATGGCGCAGCACATAGCGGCCCTGATAGTTGGAGCGGTCGCCGGTGGTCTGGAATTCCAGGTCTTCCGGGAAGGTCTTGGCGTCATAGCGCAGGTGCAGGCGGGTAACGAACACGTCCACCGGCTGCGGCCCGAAATAGCGCTCGTCCTCGGCCGGGCCTTCATCCAGCCACATCACGCCAAGCTCGCGCAGCTCTGACTGGCTGAGCGGTTCGGCCGCACACGGATCGCACCAGCCCATGTCCCAGGCATATTCCATGAACACGGCGCGCCCGTCTTCCTTCTTCACCTGATGGCTGAACATGTCCTTATAGAAGTCGCCGAACTCATCCTTGATATAGATCGGCACATCCATGTCGGAGGGCAGTTTCACGGTGCGGTAATTCTTGGTCTCGACGCGGCCAGTGCGGGTCATGGCGAACACGAAGAGTTCCTGCTTGCCTTCGGAATTCACCGTACCCAGACGGATCGGCAGCATGAAATCCTCGTCCTCATACGCCACCTGGATCGGGTGGAGCATGGAGGAACCGTCATGGCGGTCAAGGTTCACCTTGGCGACGAAGAATTTCATGCCGCGCTTGAGATAGGCCCCGACCGTGTCCTCCGCGCCGTCGGGGATCTTGTAGCCATTGCCGTTCAGCCAGGTGATGAGGCCGTTCGATTCCTCGGCCGACAGGATGAGGATGTCATATTCGCCAACCTCGTATTGCGCCTCGATGGTGACGCCGAGCTCGTCGGCCTCTTCCATCATCGCCCCGGCCATGGGGGCGGGCATTGAAGCGAAGTCACGGAACATCTTCTCGCGCCGTTCTATTTCGCATGGGTTCTCGTCGTAATATTCGACGAGGCGCGGGGCGGTGTAGGCGTCGATATGGTCGATCAGGGCCGGATTGGCGACATGGATCTGGTCTTCCTCCGGCACATGCGGAACCGGCACGACCATGGCGAACTCCGACACGTCGCCCTTGAAGTCCGACGCCATGGTCACCACCGTGCGCTCGCCGTCGCGGGCGATGGCCACTTTCGAGGCCTCGTTGAACAGGTCCGTGTCCGCCTTGGCGACATAGAAGCCGCAAA
>JAGQRO010000328.1:0-7988 GCA_020425315.1 Hyphomonas sp.
GTGTTTCGTAGGGCATGGAAAGGGTATCCTTTCGGTGGCCGCGAACTGTCCTCAGGACAGCACAAGGGCCCAGTATGAGAGTATCTTGGTTAAGAAGGGATTGGCATGGCCGGACGCGCCGGCGGGTACCTCTTGTGGTTAACCGTGCATTACAGGCCGGTCATGAATTCGAGCGGCGCGCTATAACGCCGCCTGATGGGCTTGTCACCCCGTGGAGTCAGAAAGCTGTTGAGACCTGTATTCTGGCCTGCGGCGCCGCAAACCCTGTGCCAAGTCGGTTTCCTGTCTCTATATGAAGGCACATGAGCGATACCTCCGACCCATTCTCCGACCCCGAGCGCAACCGCCTGACCGGCCGCCTTGCGCGCACCGCGAAAGTGGGCGCGAACCTGTCGGGCGCGGGCCTCACCTTCGCGGCGCAGAGCCTGTTCGGCGGCCAGCAGGGGGATGAGCGCATCGCCAAGGCGCTCGCGGCCGCGCTCGGCAAGTCCAAGGGCCCGCTGATGAAGGTGGCGCAGCTCCTCTCCACCGTGCCGGACCTGTTGCCCGCCGAATACGCCGCCGAGTTCGCCCAGCTGCAGGCCGAGGCGCCGGCCATGGGCTGGCCCTTCGTGCGCCGGCGCATGCGCGCGGAACTGGGGGCGGACTGGCGGGGCAAGTTTGCAGAATTCGGGCATGAAGCCTCGCACGCTGCCTCGCTGGGGCAGGTGCATGCCGCGACGCTGCATGACGGGCGCAAGGTCGCCTGCAAGCTGCAATATCCGGACATGGCGAGCGCGGTGGAATCCGATGTCGGCCAGCTCACCATGCTGCTCGGCCTGTTCAAGCGGATGGACGGCTCGATCGACCCGACCGCCATGGTGGACGAGATCGCCGACCGCCTGCGCGAGGAACTCGATTATGCCCGCGAGGCCAAGCATATGGCGCTCTATGCGCAGATGCTGGCGGGGAAGGACTTCGTCGAAGTGCCCGAGCCGGTGGCGGAGCTGTCGACGCCGCGCCTCCTGACCATGACCTGGCTTTCCGGCGAGCGGCTCACCGCCTTCGAGGACGCCCCGCAGGAGACGCGCAACCATATCGCCGAAATGCTGTTCTGGACCTGGTGGGGCCCGATGAACACCTATGCCGTGATCCATGGCGACCCGCATCTCGGCAATTACCAGGTGACCGGGAAGGGGACCGGTCTCAACCTGCTCGACTTCGGCTGTATACGGATTTTCCCGCCGGGCTTTGTCGAAGGCGTGGTCGACCTCTACCGCGCCTTGCAGAAGGAGGATTTCGACGCGACCTATGCCGCCTATGAGAAATGGGGCTTTTCCGGCCTGTCGCGGGAACTGGTCGACGTGCTGAACATCTGGGCGCGCTTCATCTATGGCCCGCTGCTGGACGACCGCGTGCGCAGCGTTGCCGATGGCGTCACCGCCAGCGAATATGGCCGCAAGGAAGCCTTCGCCGTGCGCAAGCTGTTGAAGGAAAAGGGGCCGGTCAGGATCCCCCGCGAATTCGTCTTCATGGACCGCGCCGCCATCGGCCTCGGCGCGGCCTATCTGCGCCTCGGCGCCGAGCTCAACTATTGCCGCCTGTTCGAGGAGAGCATTGAGGGCTTTTCCGTGGACGCGGTGGCCGGGCGGCAGGCTGACGCGCTGGCGAGCGTGGGGCTCGCTTAGGCCCTCAAATGCGGCCCTGACCGCCGGGCGCTCTGGCAGATATATCATGAGAAACTTTGTGGACTGGTCTTGTTTCCTGACGTCTAGTGCGGTGTATCGCTAAGAGAAAGTCCGGGGGCTAATGATGAGAAAACTGTATCGAATGTTGCTGTCGGCGGCCGCAGTATTTGTGGTCGCGGGAACATCTCATGCACAAGTGTGCAACGTAGATATTGCTGCGCTTGATTCCTATTGGAGCAGGACTGATGCAGAACAAGCCAGGGATTTTCACGCACCGCGATCGGATGATTCCGAGTTAGACTATTCGTACGAGATATCGTTGAAGAACGAGTTCGCGCCCAGCTTCCAATGCGTATTCCAACACTCATGGAATGATATCGTGGGAGACGGATCTAGAGAAATTATCTGCCGCTCTCCAAGGGCGGATTTGAAATTCCTCAATGATCTTGAAGAATCCTTGGCCGGATGCCTTCTCACAAGTGGATATGTTGAGCAAAAAAATTCGACCGACGGTATGCATCGCCGTTTTCAGCGCCTGGAAAATCTACCGAACGGAGATGCGCGACTTGAATACAATGCAACGATCCAGAATTTTTACATGGAATCTGTGTCTCGTGGTGACCTCACACTATACTTGGATGAGCCGTTCGAGCGTGAAAGAGAAAGGCCCGTTCAGACAATTCGTGAGATGCAGGACGAGATTCGAGACCTCCAGTGCAGTGCACTTCCAACCCTTATTGAAACGCGTTTTTCTATGGGTGGTCCCAAGGCTGCGCTAAAAGCGGAACACGAGTCGGCGGACGCTGTGGAACGGTGCGCGGCGGCAGGAAAATATTCCCGGCCAGCCGGAATGGATGAACTGATTGAAAAGTGCGTGGGGTTCAAGAAATCAGACGGCAAGTGGGGCTGCATCTTCGACAAGTCTGACGGAGATTGCGGCATGTCGCAGTTTCAGCGGAGGTTTCAGGAGCGCCGTGCTGAAAGTGAGCGCGACGTAGTCGCGTATGAAGCTGGCTTTGAAGCCATACAAGGAATTACTCCGCAAACGCCACCGACAGAAAACTACTGCACGGAATCCGCTTTCAGTCAGATCGAACTTGAGTCTGTTTGGCGGCTGGATCTTCTTGAGTACGACTTCAATGACACGTACCGACCGGTCGCCGCCTGTATTGAGTCCGGAGACTATTCTCCTTCAATGGGGCGGGCAGTTTCAGAGTTCGATTCAGTCATTGCGACCAACCAGGGTATCATCGATGCGTATCGCAAACGGTGGGAAACGGTTGCGCGTGCATTTGGCACCACGCCACACAATTACGAAAAAGCGAAACCGGCATCCGGAAAATGCGGTTCGCCAAAATAGACGTGAGGCGTTTTTCGCCAGCATTCGGTTTGATCCGTGCTTCCGTGGCAACTCCAACGCCGGTCTAACCGCGTGACGCGAACATGGCCTTGTGGCGTTCAAAAGCCTGGATCACATCTCCCGCCGCTTTCCCGAATTGTCCCCGGATGGTCTTATCTTCTCCGTCGATCCGTTGCCGAATGATCAGTTCTCCGAAGGAATCGCTGCGCGAGATAATTGTATCCGCATAGGCCGCGCTATTCACTGAATAGGCATCATAGGCGAAGTAAATAATCGCATGGACACCCAAATTGGTGAGTTGAATTCCGCCTCGGTAGCCGGACAGCTTGAGGACCAGCTTGTCCCATAGCACTCCGCGATGAGGTTTCGAAAACTCTGACGACCAGACAACAGTCTCGCCAGATTTGGCGTCCAAATACCCGGAAGACTGAATAGCATCATCCGAAAAGTGCCGAAACTTGTTGTCAGACCAATTCACTCTCAATTCCCAACTTAATCCAACCTTTCCTTCAATGTAGAGGGTGCGCGCATGATGCACTTGAATGCAATCCCCATTTTTGGAGAGCAGTGAAGCGGTATTTGATTTCTTCAAACAAAGACTGAGACCAGCTGAAGACTGTCTGATTTTGGAGCTATTCAAAAAGCCCAACGAGACAAGTCTAGAGCTAAGCAGCAATCCTGGTTCAGAGCGGTACACAAAACGGCATTAGCTTTATCCCCCCTGAAGGGAGAGGGGTTATCCTCAAGCCATCGAAACATGCGTGCGGCGGCGCCGGGTCAAACCCCTCTCCCGCCGGCGGGAGAGGAGGGGCCCGCGCCCATTGGGCGTGGAAGGTGAGGGCTTCGCTCAGGTCATCCTGAACTTGATCGGCAAGGCTTTCGGCCCGCACACGAAGTTCGCCTGCACGCGCGTCGGCGTGCCGTTGAGTTCCACCGATTGCAGACGCGGCAGCAGCTCCTCCCACAGGATGCGCATTTCCATCCGGCCAAGATGCTGGCCGAGGCAGACATGCGCGCCATAGCCGAAGGCGACATGCTTGTTCGGCGAGCGGTCGATCTTGAACGTATACGGATCGTCGAACACGTCCTCATCGCGATTGCCGGACGGATAGGCGAGGAACAGCCAGTCGCCCTTCCTGATCTTCTGGCCGGAGACTTCGGCATCGTCCGTCGCGGTGCGCATGAAATGCTTCACCGGCGTTTCCCAGCGGATGGATTCCTCCACCATGGACGGGATCAGCGAGAGATCCTCCTTCAGCCGGCGGAACTCGCCCTGGTTTTCCGCCAGCGCCCAGAGCGCGCCCGCGGTCGTGTTCGAGGTCGTGTCATGCCCGGCCGTGGCGGCAATGATGTAATAGCTCATCGCTTCGAGATGCCCGAGCGGCTTGCCATAGACTTCGCCATTGGCAATCACGCTGGCGAGATCCTCGCGCGGATTTTTCCGGCGATCCTCGGTCATCTCCATGAAGTAGGTAAAAAAGTCCGCAACCGTGGCCTGGATGGAGGCGAGGCCGGCCTCGGAATCGAGGATTTCCGCGCCGGTGCGGTTCACTTCCGGATCCTGCGCGCCGAACAGTTCCTGCGTCAGCTTCAGCATGCGCGGCTCGTCGATCTCCGGCACGCCGAGCACTTCCATGATGACATGCAGCGGATAGAGGAAGGCCACATCGCGGGCGAAATCGCACTCGGTGCCCTTGTCCGCCATCTTGTCGATAAAGCCGCGGGCGATCTCGCGGATACGATCCTCCAGCTTGCGGAGGTTCTGCGGCATGAACCAAGCCTGCGTCAGGCGGCGGTACTGCATGTGGTCCGGATTATCCATCTGGACGAGGGAGCGCAGCAGGTTGGGCGAGCCGCCCATCATCTCGCGCACTTTCTTGTCCGTCTCGATATTGGTCAGCGTCGCGGACCGGTCTTCATTTTGGAAAAGGTCGTTCTGCTTCTCGATGGCCTGGATGTCGGCATGTTTCGTCACCACCCAGAACGGGTCGAAACCCTCGATCTCGGCCACATCCAGCGGCGCGTTCTTGCGCAGCCAGGCGAAGGCGTCATGCGCCCGGTTCCAGTCGGCATAGGCCTTCGGGTCGATCACGGATTCGGCGATATGGGCGGGAATGGTCATGCGGTCCTCCGGAAGCGGGCGTCGTCACGAGTGCGCCCTTTGCAGGAGTGCGTATCACATACTTGCTATACAGCCAACAAATATGTTAGGCAGATGCATGACTGACGTCGCGACTCCCCCCGCCGGCCCCGCCCAGCGCCTCACCCAGGCCGAACGCCGGGACCGCTCGGAACGCGAACTGCTCGAAGCCACGCTCCGCCTCGTGTCGGAGCAGGGGGTCTCGGCCGCCACGTTCGATGCCATCGGCCGGGAAGCCGGCTATTCGCGCGGCCTCGTCACCCAGCGCTTCGGCTCCAAGGACGGCCTCATCCGTGCCCTGATCGCCCATCTGCATGACTGGCAGGGTGAGGCGCTGGACCAGGGCCGGATCGCGGCGATGGACGGCCTCACCGCCCTTTGCGCCTTCGTGCACCTGCATTGCGACACGCTGGACGAGCATGACGAGGCGAAGGCCTATTACATGCTGCTGTCGGCCGCCGTGGCCGACCGGCTGGATACGCGCGCCGCCTTTGCCGACTCGCACGAGATCGAGCGCGTGCTGATCCGCGCCTTCATCGAGCGCGGGCAGGCGAGCGGCGACATCCGCGCCGAGGCCGATGCCGACGCCATGGCGCTGATGACCGGCTGTGCCCTCATGGGCATCCGCATGCAGAACCTGATCGATCCGGATACGGATATTGCGCCGATCCGCGACGCGCTGGTGGCATCCCTGCGCGCGCGCCTCGCGCCGGAAACCTGAGCGGAGGAGGGGGAGATGAGCGAGGCGCCCTACAAGGTCTGGCAGTGCCGCACCTGCGGCTACATCTATGAAGAGGAACACGGCGACGCCGGCGAAGGCCTCGCCCCCGGCACAAGATGGGCCGACATTCCGGACGACTGGGTTTGCCCCCTCTGCGGCACCCCGAAATCCGATTTCGACATGATTGAGCTCTAACGGCGGACCGCCATCGGATCAGGGCAGGGCGCTCAGACCGGCGTCGTCGCGTAGGGGTGGGCGCCTTTCATGCGGACATAGTTGAACAGCATGATGCCCGCCGCGATCCAGGGCGACAGCGCGATCAGCGCCGTCAGGAAGGCTGTCACGCCATCCGGCGTGCGCAGGACAAGGCTGATGAAACCGGCAATGAAGATCGCGGGAATGAGCCAGATGAGCGGCATCAGCGCCAGCACGACCAGCCCCATCAGCACCTGAGACATGCTCATCACATAGGCGCGCTTCTCGCCGGGATAGGCAACGCCGATGATCCCGGTGCGGATCGGCGGCCAGCCGAGGAAGGGGTGTTGCCAGGTGTAGAGGATGACATCCTTGTCGACCTCGAAGAAGGGATAGAGATTGCTGGGGCAACTCAGCGGCCCGAACCGCCGGTTCCCGATGGTCAGGCCATCGATGAACCGTTCCTTCTGCGTGTCCCCCAGCCCGGAATATTCGCGGCCATACGCGTCCGTGCGTATGATCGCGGTGTCTATGGTGACATAGTTTCCCAGTGACGTGATCTTGCCGTGTACCGCACCCATCAAAGCCTCCCAACCCCGATGAACCCAATTCAGCCAGCTGAAAGTACTCCGATTTTTTCGTTTCGTATAGTTAATAATTCGGGTCCGGACGAAACGGGGCGCCGGGGCATTGCCGTGCCTTGCCGGCGCATGCTTTATGGACGGAACGAGCCAACAAGGGAGGGCCTCAACCATGCCGATCAATCCGGATGCTGTCGGAGCAAGGGGGGAGGCCCGCACCTGGGCCTGGGAGTCGCGCGATGCGCTGCTCTATGCGCTGGGCGTGGGGGCGGGCATGGAAGACCCGGTCGGCGCCGAGCTCGAATTCACCACCGAGAACACGATGGGCGTGGACCAGAAAGTCCTGCCCACCTTCTGCGTGCTCGCCGGCTTCAATGCCTCGGGCGGCAAGGGCGCGATGTCGAACATCGGCACGTTCGATCCGCGCATGCTGGTGCATGGCGAACAGGGCATCATCCTGCACCGGCCCATCCCGGTGGCGGGCGAGATCAGCCTGGTCGACGAGGTCACCGGCATCTATGACAAGGGTAAGGGCGCCGTCATCGCCACCCGCGCCGAGGCGACGCTGGTCTCGGACGGCCAGCCGCTGTTCGATCTCACCTCTTCGGTATTCATCACCGGCGAAGGCGGCTTCGGCGGCGACCGCGGGCCTTCCGGAAAAGCCAATGAAGCGCCGGACCGGGCGCCGGATATCTCCGTTACCTATCAGACACGCGAGGACCAGGCGCTGCTCTACCGCCTCAGCGGAGACCGCAACCCGCTCCATTCCGACAAGCAATTCTCCGATGTCGGAGGATTTCCGAGGCCGATCCTGCATGGCCTGTGCACCTATGGCTTCACCGGCCGGGCCCTGCTCGCCGCGCTGTGCGCCAATGACCCGGCCAGGTTCCGCACCATGGAGGGCCGCTTCACCTCCCCGGTCCTGCCCGGCGAAGCGCTGACCATCCGCATCTGGAACGGCGACCCCGGCACCGCCATCTTCCAGACGGTCGCCGGAGACGGCCGCGTGGTGCTGAACAATGGCGGCGTGACGTTCGGGTGAGGAGGGCGGCTCAATCCGGCTGACTGCCGCCGCCGCGCGCATCTCTTTCCATCGCGGCAAGGTTGGCACGGCCGCCTTCCACCCACGGATGCCCCACCGGCAAGCTTGCCTGAAGGATCGCAACGGCGCGCCTCATCAGGGGCAGGGCCTGTTCGAGTCGGCCTGTATCCCTGAGGAGCGTTGCAAGGTTGTTGAGGCGAATGGCGACCCTTGGATGGTCCGGCCCATAGCTCTTCTCGTCGATGTCGAGGGCGCGTCGCATGAGAGGCTCCGCCTCGTGCT
>JAGQRO010000328.1:8106-8341 GCA_020425315.1 Hyphomonas sp.
TCCGCCTCGTGCTGCCGATTCGTGTTCTGGAGGATCACCGCGAGATTGCTGAGGCGAATGGCAACGCTCGGATGGTCCGGCCCGTAACCCTTCTCGCCGATGGCGAGAGCGCGTCGCATGAGCGGCTCTGCTTCCTGGAGCCGGTTCGTGTCCTCGAGGAGTAGGGCGAGATTGTTGAGGCGAATGGCGACCCTTGGATGGTCCGGCCCATAGCTCTTCTCGTCGATGGCAAGGG
>JAGQRO010000328.1:8445-13012 GCA_020425315.1 Hyphomonas sp.
TGGCAAGGGCGCGTCGCATGAGAGGCTCTGCTTCCTGTAGCCGGTTCGTGGCATGGAGGAAAGTGGCGAGATTGTTGAGGCGGACAGCGACCTCTGGATGGTCCGGACCATAACTCCTTTCATCGATAGCGAGGGCCCGCCGAATGAGATGTTCGGCGGCGATATTATTGGCCTGTCCGCGAAAAAGCTCGCCGGTCCCTCCCAGCGCTGCCGACAGCGGTGGCTGCTCTGCACCAACAGGGACGGCAGCGTTGAGGGCGAGTGTATGTGGAGCGAGGGGAAGATGGATGGGCCAGGTGCGGACGTCCGTCGGATCCCCCATCATTCGCACGCGCAGGCGTTTGGCTGCTGCACCCATGGCCAAGGGGCGGTCGGCTTCGGGGATGTCCGCGCGCAGGACGGCCTGCAACAGGCGGTGCAGGCTGAGGGAAGGGCCGTGGGCGCTGTCCTCGCCGGGCTTGGCGAGGGAAAACCGCTTCAGCGCATCGGCCGCCTTGCGCGCGGCTTCCTCTTCCGGGTCGTCGACGAGGATCGCCAGCGGAATGGAGTCCGGCGCATAGTAGGCGGCATTCATCAGCATGTCGCGCGCGCCGGGGGCTCGCACTTCTGCCTGCAGGATGGAGGGCCCGAACGTGGCGGCGACCAGCTTCTGGTCAGTGTCCCAATCATCCGGCTGCTCGCGGATCCGGCGTTCCAGCGCGGCGGTGTAGGCGGCATAGGTCTCTGACGGATTTTCGCGCAGATAGGCCCCCGCCTGGACGAGGGCCAGGGGCAGGCCGGAGAGCGCCTCCAACAGGTCATCGAGGCCATCACCCGCCGCGCGGTTCGCGGTGCGCAAGAGGAGCTCCCGCGCCGCCGCCGGCGGCAGTTCGCTGATCTCCACTGCGGCAACATCGCCGCCCCATGTCCCATACCGGCTGGTGACGATGAGATGCAGTTCCTTTGCGCGCAATTCCTTCGGAATCGCGCCGGGCGTTTCGATATTGTCCAGCAGGATGAGGAAGGGGCGGTCGTGCGTGCGGGCGAGGGCACGCGCTTCCTCCGCGCCCTGCCGCGCGAGCCCATCAAGGTCTGTAACGGCCTTGAGTCGCGGGTCGAGGCGCCGGGCAAGATCGGCAAGGTCTTCCTTCAGCGTGGAGGATTCCTCCGCCCTGATGGTCCACGCGCCGGCATAGAGCGACAGGAACCGGCTGGCATATTCCATCGCGATGGCGGATTTGCCGACCCCGCCCAGGCCATGCACAGCCGCCGTGATCGCCGCAGCGCCTGTTTCGCCCCAGAGCGCATCATAGAGCGCTTTCAGTTCGGCCGGGCGGCCGGTGAAATTGGCGGTGTAGAAGGTGCTGTTGGTGAAGGGGTGTGTGTCGGGTTCAAGCTGGCTCGGCAGCTTTGCATCGCGTTTGACGACGGAATCGACAGCGGCTCGCAGCACCCCGGCGCGGTCGCCTTCTGTCCGCGTGAGATCAAGATAGGAGAGCGCCGCGTTGAGCCTTGGCGGTTTCGATGCCTGCAGCATGACCGGGATCAGCCGGCCCTCGCCGCTGCGGTCCAGCGCATAGGCCGCCGCCCACTCGTCGCGGCAGAAGGGGCTCGCCCAATAGTCGGGCGACATGATCGCCAGCGTGGTGGCGCAATTCTCGAACGCTTCGAGCATGTTCAGCGGGAAGCGCTCGCCGATGCGAAAGTCCCGGTCCTGGATGACGCACTCATAGCCATGGCTTTCCAGCACGCCGGCGGCCCAGGTCGCGGCGTCGCCGTCTTTGCCGGTCCGCGAGATGAAGATGCGGTTGTTGACCTCGCTCACGCGGCGCTCCCCTGATGCCGGGAGTTAAGCGTCATGTCCCGCCGCTCGCAAGAGTTGAATTGGCGCCCTGGGTTGCCGGATCACCCCGGCTCCGCGTGCCGGCATTCGCCGGTGGCCTTGTCGCATTCGAAACGGTCGAGGGGGATGAGGTCGCCGAAGGGGGAGAGGCGGTCCGGGTCGTCCACCAGCAGGGTCACGGCATAGGCGGGGCCGACACTGTCCCAGCTCGCAAAGGGCTGGTGATTGGTATCGACACAGATCTTTTTCGCGGCGCCGGGTTTCAGCGAGAGCTTGCCGAAATCGGGCTCGGTATCCACCCAGTGGCCCTTCGCATCGTGCAGCGTGACGAGATAGTGCATCTTGCGGTCGGACGTGTTGGCGACGTCCGTGCACACGACCAGCTCGTCGGTCCCGTCCGCCTCCGGAAGGCGCGTCTGCAGGGCGTTCAGCATCTCTCCGCCGGTATGGCCGACCATATAGGCCCAGGCGCCGAAGCGGGAATCCACCGCCTCATAATACACTGCCGCCGCCACCCGGCAGGCGGTATGGCTCACCGGCTTGCCAGCGGCGTCATAGGTCTCGTCGCAGGCGGTTTTCATCCGGTCATAGAAGAGGCGGTCGCACACGCCCCGGTCCAGCGCGCCGGAGCGGTAGCAGGCATCGTGCAGCTTGCAGGCCTCAAGGAACGGCCCGTCCGGCACGGCGACGTCCAGCAGGCCCTCGCCGCCGCAGGCATCGAGCGGGGTGGCGGCTGATTTCAGCGCCGCGGCAATCGCGGGCGAGTCGAGCGGGGAGGCGGGGTCGGCCAGCGCCGGCATCGTCGCGAAGCCGGCAAGCGCAGCGAGGACCACATGTCGGCGCATATAGGTGATCCTCCCGCAGTGTGCATGACAGACAAGCAATCCGGTGTGGCGAAAAAAGGGCCGGGCGTGCCCCCGGCTTGGCATCGCGGTCCCATGGGTCTAAAGCGCTGCCATGACCGACGATCTTTCGCGTAACCAGACCTTCGACCTGCCGCCCGGCTACCAGATGCTGCCCTGGCATCGCGGCTTCGGCCGCCAGGTAGGGCCCCTGTTCGAGAAGCGGGACGAGGCGGGCCGGCTCACCCGCGCCTTCCGCGTCGAGGAACACCACACCAATGGCATGATGAACGCCCATGGCGGCATGCTGATGACCTTTGCGGACATGGCCTGGGGCGCGGCGGTGGAGAAGGATGACGACACCTGGTGGGTCACCGTGCGCCTGATGTGCGATTTCGTCTCCGGTGCGCCGCTGCATGCCTTTGTCGAGGGCAATGGCCGCGTCATCGGCCGGCAGGACGATATCTTCACGGTCGAAGGGAAGATCTGGACCGGCGACAAACTGCTGATGCGCGGCACCGGCATCTTCAAGGTGATCGAACGCCGCGACGGCCAGGCCAAGCCCTTCAAGCGGGCCGAGCCGGCGAGCTAGACTCACACGCAAGGCGGGCGGTATCCCATCAAAGCAACTTCCAGTTGTGATGCGGCCGCTTCGCCGCCGGCGGCGGGGCCCCGCGCGGTTGACTCCGGCCCGGCGCCTGAGTATCCGCCACCGCAATGAACACTGCACGCCACCACCACCATCACCATTCGTGACGCGCCGGGAAGGCGCGGATCTGGTCGGCTGCGCCTCCTGAACAGTGTTCTCCTCCAGAACCGAAGCAGATGAGGCAGGCCGGCAGGCCCCGCGCCCCTCGACGTATCGCCTTCCCATTCCGGCCGGCACCGACTATGCGGTGCGCAAACAGGACCAGACGAGCACATGAGCGACAAGACCCCCCAGCCCCTCAAGGGCAAGGACCTCGCCCGCAAGCCGCNNGCGGCTTTCCCGACAAGCGCGAAGCGCTCATTCATGCGCAGGCCGGGCTCGTCGAGACGGTCACCGGCGTTTACCGCCAATGGGGCTTCGAGGCGCTCGACACCGGCGCCTTCGAATATGCCGACGCGCTCGGCAAGTTCCTGCCGGATGCCGACCGGCCGAATGCCGGCGTCTTCTCGCTGCAGGATGATGACGAGCAGTGGATATCGCTGCGCTATGACCTCACCGCCCCGCTCGCCCGTTTCGTGGCCGAAGCCGGGCAGGGGCTCGGCCGTCCGTTCCGGCGCTATGCGGCCGGGCCGGTCTGGCGCAACGAGAAGCCGGGGCCGGGCCGTTTCCGCGAATTCTGGCAGTGCGATGCCGACACGGTCGGCGCGCCGGGCTTTCACGCAGATGCCGAAATGATCGCCATGGGCGCCGAAGCGCTGCGCGCCGTCGGCATGGAGACCGGCGAGTTCGTGCTGCGCGTCAATACGCGCCGCCTATTGAACGGCGTGCTGGACGGAGTGGGCGCGGCGAGCGCCGAAACGCGCCTCGCCATCCTGCGCGCGCTCGACAAGCTGGACCGTCTGGGTTCGGACGGCGTGGCCGACCTGCTCGGCAAGGGCCGGATGGATGAGAGCGGCGACTTTACGAAGGGCGCGGGTCTCGGGTCCGCCGAAGTGAAGGCGGTGCTGGCCTTCGCCGAAGCCGGCGCCGCCACACGCGCAGAGACGCTGGCGAACCTGTCGAAAGCCACCGGCAGTACGGAAGAAGGCAAGGCCGGCCTTGCCGAACTGGAAGCCATCGCGCTCGCCCTCGATGCCCTCGGCGCGCCGGAGGGCGATGTCGTGATCGACCCCTCCGTCGTGCGCGGCCTCGAATACTATACCGGCCCCGTCTATGAGGCCGAATTGCTGCGCGAAGTGACCGGCGAAGACGGCA
>JAGQRO010000329.1 GCA_020425315.1 Hyphomonas sp.
GGTCGGCAAGGTCGCCGGCTGCCGCATCACCGAGGGCAAGGTGCTTCGCGGCTGCGGCGTGCGCCTCCTGCGCGACGATGTCGTGATCCACGAGGGCAAGCTGAAGACGCTGAAGCGGTTCAAGGATGAAGTGAACGAAGTCAGCTCCGGCATGGAGTGCGGAATGGCCTTCGAACGTTACGAAGACATTCGCCAGGGCGACAAAATTGAATGCTTCCAGGTTGAAGAAATCGCAAGGACGCTCGACTAGTCTGGCGCGATGACAGAGCGATTGTCCGTTTCCGGTCTGCTGACCGAGAAAGACGTCAAGAAACTCACGCGCCTGGCGCGGGGCGGCACGGTTGGGCCGACGGCGGTGTATTATGCCGGCGTCACGGCGCCGATCATCTCGGCCAGCATGTCGGTGATGGTGCGCAACACGCTCGAACATGTCGGGGCGAGCGCATACTGGCAGTGGCTGCTGGCCTCTCTGGTGGCGGCATTTTCCGGCATCGCCTGGTATCTCATCTTCATCCGCTGGTCCTATCGCCATGGCCACGGCCGCGGCAATGAAACCAGTGAGGCGACCCGGATCGACCTGGAAGACGAGCATCTCGTCGTGCGCCGGGGCGGCGTTGAGATCCGGGCCAGCTGGACAGCGGTTTCCGACGTGTCTGCGTCCCGAAGCCATGTTACGATCATGATCGACGGGGCCGATCCCCTGATCATCCCGAACACCTGGTTCGGCAACGACAAATCGGCGCGCAAGGCTTTCCTGGTGCGCCTCAACGAGAAGGCCGACGCCTGAATGGCCCGCAAGACTGCCCCGCCCGGAATGCCCTCCCAGCGCCAGCTGCGCGCCGGCGAACTCGTCCGCCATGCACTGACCGATATCCTCTCGCGCGAGGCCTTCCGCGATCCGGATCTGGAAAGCGCGATGATCACGGTCGGCGAAGTGCGCTGCTCGCCGGACCTGAAACACGCCAACATTTTCGTCGCGCCGCTGGGCGATGACAGCGAGGCTGGCCGCACGAAGCTGGCCGCGGCGCTGAACCGGGCGGCCGGATTCCTGCGCGGCCGCCTCGGGCGGGAGATCGACCTGCGCTACACGCCGGAGCTGCATTTCATTGCCGACAAATCCTATGACGAGGCCACGGCAATCGACCGCCTGCTGATGGATCCGCGCGTGCGCCGGGACGTCGAGGGCGAATAAGTCCCCGGCTGGCGGGTCCTGCATGGACCGCTTGTAAGTTGACTTACTGTGGCCACATTGCGAGCGTTTCATGAACTTCCGCAAAGGGGGATGTCCTCATGGACCGCCAGACGCTCGACATGGAAGGGGCCCGGCAGGGCGAAATCTCGGCCGCATCGCTGCAGCTGGGCGACGATACGATCGCCATCCACCGCATCGCCACGATGACCGTGGAATCCAATGATTTTTTCCCATGGGACATGCCCCGCAACCGGCAGGCGCAGAGCCTCTATGCGACGAGTTTTGTGGGCACGACCTTCTTTGCCCTGTGCGCACTGGCCTGGTGGGGCCTGCTGAACGAGCGCCCGTCCAGCCTGGTGGCGCTGTTTATCGGCGGCTTCCTGCTTCTGGTCGGCGCCTTCTGCGGCATCCGCGCCGTGGCAATCGCCATGAAGCTGAAGCGGCGCGAGCAATACTATCGCCTTGTCATCGGCACGTCCGACGGGCGCCAGATCCCGCTGGTGGACGATAACCGCGACGTGCTGTGCAAGATCCGCGACGTGGTGCGCCAGAAGATGGATACCGACGACCGCACGATCACCGGCGATTTCGACCTCAATCTCGACATCGTGAACCTGAAGCCGGTGGGCGGGGAACCGCCGCCGCCGAGAGCCGCCGCGCCGGATACTCCGCCGCCCTCCCGGCCCGAGGCCCTGCCGGACGCGGAAGACGAGCCGATGCCGCGGATCGCGCGCGGGCCGGCCAGTGTGCAGGAAGACCATCAGGACGCCCTGTTCGACAAGGCGGCCGAGATCCTGAAATCGGTCTCCTGAGGCCTGACGCCGGCAGTTGACGACAGGGGCGGGCGCGCTTAAGGCGCGCTCTTTCCTATTCATGCCAGACGAGGCAGGCCGGCGTTCGAACCGCCGCAGCATGCCGGGGAGCAGCAAGTGGCAAGACAGCGCAAGCGCAAGGGCGATCCGGTCAGCGGATGGCTGAACCTGTTCAAGCCGGTGGACATGACCTCCACCCAGGCCGTGGCGATCCTGAAGCGCCGGTTCAATGCCGCCAAGGTTGGCCATGGCGGTACGCTTGATCCGCTGGCGGACGGTATCCTGCCGATTGCGTTCGGCGAGGCGACCAAGACGGTCCAGTGGGCAATGGATGCGGAGAAGGAATATGTCTTCACCATCCGCTGGGGCATCTCCACCGAGAGCCAGGATACCGAGGGCGCCATCACCGCCACCTCGGATGCCCGCCCCACGCGCGAGGCCGTGGCGGAGGCGCTGAAAGCCTTTGTCGGCACGATCGAACAGGTGCCGCCGAAATTCTCCGCCATCAAGGTGGACGGCCAGCGCGCCTATGACCTTGCCCGGGAAGGGGAGGAGTTCGAACTGAAGGCCCGCGAAGTGGACGTGTTCGAGGCCGAGCTGATCGGCATGCCGGATGCGGATCGTTCGGTGATCCATGTCACCTCCGGCAAGGGCTTCTATGTCCGCGCGCTGGCCCGTGATCTCGCCTTCGACCTTGGCTGCGAGGGCCATATCAGCCAGCTGCGCCGCACGCGCGTGGGCGCCTTTGCCGCCGCCGGGGCCGTGCCGCTGTCGGCCATCGAGGAGACCGAGGACAAAGCCGCGCTGATGGCGCTGCTGAGCCCCGTCCATGCCCTTCTGGAGGATATCCCCCAGATCGACATCAGCCGGGATGACGCCGCACAGGTGCGCCAGGGGCGCGACATCCTCCTTCTGCCGCACCTTGTCGAGCGCTGGCGCGCCGAGCGCCACGAGGGAGACCGCGCCGCCCTTGTCCTCTGCGAGGGCGAGGCCGTGGCGCTGGGCGAAGTGCGCGCCGGCCGGTTCGAGCCGGGGCGCGTCTTCGCGGCGTGATTTTTCGCCCCGCCTGAACCCGGCCTTAAGCCTCCCCATGCGATAAGGCGCGCCATGGATATTGTGGAAATCCTGTCGCGGGCCGTCTCCCTGGCGTTTGGCGCCGCCGTCGGCTTCGGCGCGCTGGCCTTTGTGCTGTGGCGCGATGGCGGGCGCTGGCGCCAGCTGGCTGCGGCCTATGGCACCGCGGCAGGCCTTCCGGGGGCGGCGCGCAAATGGATCGGCTTCGTCATCCTGCACGAAGGCGGCCTGGTGTTTAATTCCTATCGCGGCATGGTGCGCCTGCAGGCGGACGCAGCCGGCCTGCACATCCACTACCGGCCCTTCTATTTTTCGACGCCGTTCTATGTGCCGCTGTTCATTCCGTACCGGGAGATGCGCGTGCGCCGCCGGCGCTGGATCCTGTTTGCCGATTGCGCGGAACTGGAAACCGCCGGCGTGCCCGGCATCCGCATCGTCCTGCCGCGCGAGGCCGCCGAATGGGCCGAGGCGCAGAGCGGCGGACGCTTCGGCTACGGCCTGACGGCCTCGCGCACCGCCGCCTGGCCGGGCTGAGGCGCCGCCCAGCACAAAGGGCCGGGCTGGCCGAAACCATCCGGGTAAAGAGTTTCGTGTGCCCCGCAGGGCCTGGCGCGGCGGGCGCCGTGGCGCTCCGCCTTGGGTTTGGGAATGGCTACGGAGTGGAGCGTTACCGCCCGCCGCGCCGGGATGGAGATTTCGGATCGCTGCCGGCGCGCCCTCAAGACGCCTGCACCCACTCTCTCAGAGTGCAGTCCGAACGGTCCAGCCTGAGCCGAAACTCAAACCGGGTCCGCCGGGGAGGGTGGCAGGGCTATGTCGGCCGTATTTCCCGTGGCCTCCGCCGGACCAGATTTCCTAGAGCTTCCGCCCGGCCGTTACCCCGGTCGGAAGCCCGATCTCTCCATTCCTCCCCCGCACAAGCCGAACGGTACCGGCCTCGGCCCCATGTGCGGTGGATGCGATGAAGATAGGGGAGTGATCCCGCTGCCGGATACGCCGCCGCCAATCTTGTCATCCCGGAAAACGCGAAGCGTTTATCCGGGACCCAGCCTGCGGTGTGGCAACTGCAGAACTGGGTCCCGGATATTTGCTGGCGCAAATTCCGGGATGACAGGATGGGAGAGGATATCCCGAAATTTATCCCCGCACCTGCCTCCGGAACCGTCTCCCCAGCGAAAGCTGGGGCCCAGAGCCACGAAGTGCGCAGCCCGCCGCCCTGGCCCCCAGCTTGCGCTGGGGACGCGGAGAGAAGGGGCGCCCCGTAGGGTGGGTTGAGGCGCAGCCGATACCCACCGCCAACCCGTGCCACGAGTCCGCAAGGTGGGTATCGCTCCGCTCAACCCACCCTACGCTTGCTTGTTTGCTCAATACCGATCGCGAATATGATCGTTGTAAAATTGCCCTTTCGAGCGTGCTGCCAAGAATGCCAAATAGACACTCTCCGGCACGCCGAAGTAGTCATACCGCCCGCTTTCACGAAACCAGATGGAGAGTGTGCCACTAGACCACTCAATCCGTCTGATCGCAGTTGAGCTTACGCTGGGCATCTTCGATCCTCCGATCAATATGAATTCACGCGTTTGGCGTGTCGCGGCCGTCAGGCTCCTTCGCAACACCTTTGAAAGGACCGTCGGAGCTTTTTCGCTCCATGAAGTGTCCGGTACGCTCGTCACGTTTCTGCCAGTCACCATTCTTGTGCTGAAACTGAGTACGCGCCTTCACGGCGCCCTTGCGGTGATTTTTCCCGGTGTTCGATGCCATGGTGGCCTCCAAAGAGTAGAACATGTTGGCAACATAGGCTGATTCGGTCCAAAAGAAAAACGCTGTCAATGAGTCATGTTGACTCATGTTCCGTGGCGGTTCTGCGCTCCGGGTGCCGCTGAGGAAAATTGCGCCGCCATCCCGATTTCTTATCCTCAGCGGCCCTCTTCCCAACCCCCCCAAAATGAGCCATAAGCCGCCGCTTGAGGTGGGCCCCCCGTGTCCTGACCCTGCTGGACGACATCCCGGCTGTGG
>JAGQRO010000330.1 GCA_020425315.1 Hyphomonas sp.
TTCGGCGACCCGGAATGCCAGGTGCTGATGAAGGGCCTGAAGGGCGACATCGTGCCGGCGCTGCTGGCGGCGGCGACGGGCGGCCTGAAAGGCAATGAGGCGGCGTTCGAGGCGCTGCTGGAACTCGATGGCTTCGCGCCGACGACGACGGTGGTGATGGCGGCGGCGGGCTATCCCGGCAAGGTGGAGAAGGGCTCGGTCATCAAGCATGTCGGCAAGGCGAATGAATTGCCGGGCGTCACCGTGTTCCATGCGGGCACGGACAAGAATGAAATTGGCTTGCTGACGGCCAGTGGCGGGCGCGTGCTGAACGTGACCGCGAGCGGCAAGACCCTGCGCGAGGCCGTGGACCGGGCCTATGCCGGCGTCGACGCGATCGACTGGCCGGAAGGTTTCTGCCGCCGCGACATTGGCTGGCGGGCGCTGGCGCGGGGATAGCTCCCCTGAACGCCGTCTTCCCGGCGAAAGCCGGGATCCAGAGCGGCAGGCACCGCTTCATGTGGCTCTGGCCCCCAGCATGCGCTGGGGACGCGGCCTGACGAAGGGTCAGGCGTTCGGGTCGATCAGGATCTTGATCTCGTGCGGGTTCTTCGCAAGGGAGTCGAAGGCGGCTTCCGTATTGGCGAGCGGCTGGCGCGATGTGATGAGGCGCGCGGCCTGATCGGGATGTGCCGCGATCATGGCGAGGGCATCGTCAAATTCCGTGGGACGGTAGGCGAAGCTGAACTCGATGGTCAGTTCCCGGAGGATACCTTCCAGCGGCGTGATCGTCTCGTCATGCGGGCAGACGCCGACCACGACGATGTGCGCATGCGGCGGGGCGGACTTGACGATCTGGTCCAGCACGCCCGGCGCGCCGGTCGCCTCGAAGATGTTGAGGCCGGGCGGGCGGCCTTTCAGCTCGCGTTCCAGCATGGGCGACATGGGGGCGGGCACATGGCCCACATCCGACCAGCGGTCATAGGGAGAGCCCTCAGCCGGATCGAGCACGATATCGGCGCCAAGGGCGGCGGCCGCAGCCCGGCGCTCGGCGGAGAAGTCCGCCGCCAGGATCGGCCCGCGCCCGGCAAGCTTCAGGGCGAGGATCACCGCCAGCCCCACCGGCCCGCAGCCGATCACCATGTTGGGCCCGGAATTGCGGCTGGCGAGGTTCGCCGCGTGCAGGCCGACCGCGAGCGGTTCGGTCAGGGCGGCAAGGTCGTCCGGCACATCGTCCGGGATGCGGTAGCTGCGCGAGGCGTCGAGGCAGGAGAGCGTGGCGAGGCCCCCGCCATGGCCGGGCGACAGGCCGATGCCCTGCGGGCCTTCATGGGTGATGGTGAAGGGCAGGCCGGTGACCCGGTCTCCGATCTTCAGTTTGGTGTCCGTGCCGGGCGCGATGCCGACGATTTCGGCAGAGAATTCGTGGCCGGGAATGATGGTCGGCAGCTCCTCGCGCGCTTCCAGCGGCGTTGCCTCGAAGGCGGCGGCCATCTGCTTGCGCAGGCTGAGATCGCTGCCGCAGATGCCGTTGAACAGGGGCCGCACGAGCAGCTGGCCGGGGGCGGGTGAGGGGTCTGGCAATGTCTCGATACGGAAATTGTTTCCATGCAGGACAGCGGCGCGCATCAGTCCGGCACCCCGGCGAAGAGGGCGACTTCCGGCTGGCCGGT
>JAGQRO010000331.1 GCA_020425315.1 Hyphomonas sp.
TCGCTGAACGGGATGAACTCCACCCAGTCGATCGGGTCGACCTGTCCGGCGCGCGGGTCGCCATAATCCTCGATCCACTGGCGCGGGCGGGTCGGGCCGGCATTGTAGGCCGCTGCCGTCATGATGTAGCTACCGTTGAACTGGTTGAGCAGATTGTCGAGATGCTGGCCGCCAAGGGTCATGTTGTAGCCGGGGTCGTCCGTCAGCCAGGAAGTGCGATAGGGCAGGCCGCCGAGGCGGGCCTCACGCGAGGCGGTGGCCGGCATGAACTGCATCAGGCCGCGCGCGCCGACATGGCTGATCGCGCTGGGGTTCATCTCGCTCTCCTGCCGCGACAGAGCGAGCATCAGCGAGCGTTCCACGCGTGGCTCCCTCAAAAGCGGATAGGAAACGACCGGATAGGCCGCATCCGGCGCGACGATGCCCTTGGCAAGGCCGGCCTTGGCGCCTCGCACGCCGATATCGGGCACATGGTAGTCGCTGGCGAGCTGTGAGAGCAGGACGTATTCGATTTCCGACTCCAGCAGGTCGTCGAGATGGTAGGCGAATTCGCGGAAGAGCTGCGTCTCACCCGTTTCGCCGAGCAGGCGCAGGGCTTTCACCATGGGCTTGCCCTCGAAGGATGCAATCTCAACGTCCGTAGGCAGATTGGTCGGCGTGTAGTAGATCGCCTTGTCGCCCACGCGCTCGGCGGCGAGCTGCCCATAATAGGTGAATTTGTGCGCCGATGCGCTGAGATAGGCGAGCTGGGCCTGCTCGGCCTCGCCCAGCACATCCTGCGCCCGGCCGGTCCAGTAGAGGCCGCGGGCTGAGCTGATCGGCGTCGAGACGCCGTCTTCCATCGTCTCGAAATGTTTCAGCGCCCGGCCGGCATCGCCGCGCAGGCGCAGCGCGATCCAGCCGGACAGCCACTCGGCCTCGGCAAAGTCCGTACCCGAACTCATGCCGTGCGGCGAGGCCATCTGGTAGGCACGCGTCCAGTTGGAGTCCTTCAGGTCCGTGCGCACTGCGATGGAGCGTTCTTTCCACAGTTTGGAGCGGCCGGCTTCGGGAATGTCATTGCCATTGATCGTGGCGAGCAGGGAGGAGGCGCCCTCCTGGTTGCCATGGGCCCGGCGCCAGCGGGCGCGGTCATACAACAGGCCCGGATTGTCCTGCAGCGCGGCGGGCACCGCATTGATCAGCGCGTCGGCATTGCGCGAGCGGCTGGCCAGCGCGATGCGCGCATCCACCAGTTTGCGCCAGTCCGGCGTCAGCAGTGTCTTCAGCTTTCCGGCGGCCGTGCGCTGGTTCGTCCATAGCAGGAACTCGACGCGCGCCCGGTGATCGGCCTGGGTCAGCTTGCCGCCGTAGCGGGCCAGAACCTGGCGTTCGATGTCGCGTTCCAGGGAATTGTTGCGCCAGGCGTCGCGGGCGATGTCCTCGGCCTTGTCCGGCTCGCCGATGGCGTTCCAGGCATTGGCCAGCGCCACCTTGCCGGCGCCGGTGCGCGGGCCGGACTGCAGCAGCCAGTCGATGCGGGATTTGTAGTCGAGGGAGGAAAGTTCGATGATCTCCTCGGCGCGCTTGCGCATATTGTAGGTCTTCGGCCAGTCCGACAGGTGTTCCAGCGCATAGGAAACCTCGTCGAAGCCCATGCCGGGCACGCCTTCGCTCGCCCGTTTCCACATGATCAGGTCGCGCACGGCGGGGTCGGTCGCCTGGCCCTGCAGGCGGGCAACCTCTTTCCAGTCATAGCGGTCGGCAGCGGTCAGGGCCTTGTGCAGGATCTCGGCATTTGCCGGGTCCGTCGCCGTGGACGCATAGGTGCGCGCAGGCTTCAGGCTGGGCGTTTCCGGCAGGCCGGCAGCCGCAGCGCCGTATACAGCGACGGCCGCAAACAGGAAAAGCGCGAAGGGTCGGATCATGTGTGTTGTCACCGGGTGTTTATTTCTGTGCCAAAGCGTGGGATGGCAGAGGCGATTCATATATGGATCATTCCAAACAACACCTGAATCGCGGCAAGAATACGATGTTTCACGGCTCAATCCCAGCACTGGTCACGCCCTTCAAGAACGGTGCCGTTGACCGGAAGGCCTTTGCCGAGCTGGTGGAGCGCCAGATTGCCGGTGGCTCCGCGGGGCTGGTCCCGGTCGGCACGACCGGCGAAACCTCGACCCTCAGCACCGAAGAGCACAAGGACGTTGTGACGCTTTGTGTAGAAGTTGCTGCAGGGCGCGTGCCTGTGATCGCGGGCGCCGGATCGAACTCGACAGACGAGGCGATTGACCTTGTCGAGCACGCCAAGGCCGCCGGCGCCGACGCCGCCCTGGTCGTCTGCCCATACTACAACAAGCCAAATCAGGACGGTCTCTACGCCCATTTCAAGGCGATTAACGATGCCGTCGCGCTGCCCGTGTTTCTTTACAATGTGCCCGGCCGCACGGTGGCGGACATGACGCCGGATACCGTCGCGCGCCTCGCCCGCCTGCCGAACGTCATCGGCATCAAGGATGCCTCAGGCGACCTTGGCCGCGTCTCGCTCCATGCTGCGCTGATCGGGGAAGGCGAGCAGTTCTACCAGCTCTGCGGCGACGACCCGATTGCGCTCGGCCACCTCGCCATGGGCGGCAAGGGCTGCATCTCGGTCACCGCCAACGTCATGCCGGAGGCCTGCGCCCAGATGCACAAGGCCTTCGACGCGGGAGACCTCGAAACCGCCCAGGCCATCGAGCGCCGCCTGATCGGCCTGCACAAGGCCATGTTCTGCGCGCCGTCGCCTGGCCCGGCCAAATACGTGCTCCACCGCCTTGGCCTCTGCGAGTTGGATGTGCGCCTGCCGCTGACCCCGCCAGACGCCGCTGCGCGGGAACAGATCGATGCCGCCATGGCACTTGTCGGGCTTCATGCCTAAATAGGCCTCATGTCTAAGAACACGCAAACCAAAGGCCGCTCCGACGGGATGATCGCGGAGAACCGCCGGTCCCGCCGCGATTACGAGGTGGAGGACACGCTCGAAGCCGGCATCGTACTGCAGGGCTCCGAGGTGAAATCCCTGCGCGAAGGCAAGGCCAACATCGCCGAAGCCTATGTCAGCCCGGAGAATGGCGAACTGTGGCTGATCAATTGCGACATCCCCACCTATGCCGGCGCCAACCGCTTCAACCATGAACCGCGCCGCAAGCGGAAGCTGCTCGTCTCCCGCCGGGAACTGGCAAAGCTTGCCCAGGAAGTCGACCGCGCAGGCCGCACCATCGTGCCGCTGAAATTCTATT
>JAGQRO010000332.1 GCA_020425315.1 Hyphomonas sp.
GCCACTTCCGTCTTGCCGAAGCCGACATCGCCGCAGATGAGACGGTCCATCGGTTTTCCGGACCCAAGATCGCCCAACACGTCTTCAATCGCGTTCAGCTGGTCATCGGTTTCCTCATAGGGGAAGCGGGCGGCGAATTCTTCATATAGTCCGTGCCCGGCATTGACCGGGTCGGCACGCTTAAGTTCGCGGGCAGCGGCAATGGCCATGAGTTCGGCCGCCATCTCGAGGATGCGCTTCTTGGCCTTGGCCTTGCGGCTCTGCCAGCCTGCACCGCCCAGCCGGTCAAGCTGGCCTTCGGCCTCTTCGGAACCATAGCGCGAGATGAGATCGATATTCTCGACCGGCAGGAAGATCGTGTCGCCGCCGGAATATTCGAGATGCAGACAGTCATGCGGCGCGCCGGTGACTTCCAGCGTCTTCAGGCCGACATAGCGCCCGACGCCATGGTCCACGTGCACAACGAGGTCGCCCGGATTGAGGGCGCCGGCATCCATGATGAAGTTCGCTGACTTGCGCTTGCGACGCGGTGCGGCGAGCCGGTCACCCAATATGTCAGCCTCGGAGATCATCGCGAAGTCCGGCGTGACGAAGCCGGTCTCTAGCGGGATTTCCACCACCGCCGTCTCCGCCTTGCGGGCCGCCTCCAGCGAATGGACATGGACCAGCGTGTCGAGGCCATGATCGGCAAGGACGTTGATCAGGCGGTCCGCCGACCCGACGGACCAGGCCGCGAAAGTGACATGCCGACCTTCTGCCAGCAGCGCCTTGGTGTGCGCGATGGTCGCCTCGAAGATGTTCTCCTGGCTGAGCATCCGCTCTGGCGCGAAGTCGCGCCCCTGCCGGGCGCCGAGATCGAAGACATTGGCCGCAGGTTCGGCCCGGCTGAAACGCACAACGGCATGCGCCTGCACGGACGCATCGAGATCCTTCGGATCGAGATAGAGCTGGTCCGGCGCGAGCACTTTCGAGGCACGCGCATCGCCGCCGGCAGCTTCGAGCCGCGCGGCATAATAGTCCGCCGCCTGAGCAAGCCGCTCGGCTGCCGCCTCCCCGGCCAAATGGCCGAAGCCGATCAGGGCGCTGTCGCCGCAATAGTCGAACAGGGTTTCAAGCGTGTCGTGGAACAAGGGCAGCCAGCCCTCGACGCCCTGCCGGCGGATGGAGGCACGCGCGGCTTCGTACATCGGATCGCCCGACGGCGGGCCGAAGACATCGAGGTATTTTTCGCGGAAGGCGCTGAGGATTGCATCGTCGAACAGGATCTCGCTGACCGGCGCGAAGGTGACGGATTTCGTGTCGCCGGTGGAGCGCTGGGTTTCGGTGTCGAAGGTACGCAGCGTCTCCAGCGTGTCGCCGAAGAAGTCGAGGCGCAGCGGTTCGGGTGCGGTTGGCGGGTAGATGTCGATGATGCCGCCGCGGATGGCGTATTCGCCCTGCTCACGCACCGTGCTGGCGCGGACATATCCATTGACCAGCAGGTATTCGTTGAGCTCCTTCTGGCTGACCGTCTGGCCGGCCACGAGCGTGAAGGAGGACCGGCGCATGGTCGCGCGCGGCGGCACGCGCTGCACGATGGCAGAGGCGGTCGTCACCACCATAAGCGGGCCGGATGCAGCCTCATGGCGCGACAGGCGCGCCAGCGCGGCGCAGCGGCGGGCAGAGACACCGGCGGTGGGGCTCACCCGGTCATAAGGCAGCGTATCCCAGCCCGGCAGGTCGACCTGTTCGAGGCGCGGGGCGGCGAATTCGATCAGGCGGCGAGCCGTCGCGGCGGTCTTGTCATCCCGGGCGACATAGAGGCCGACGCCGCCGCGTTGCTGCAACGCCTCCACGAACACCATCAGGTCCGCACCGAAGGGCGCGCCCGCCACAGACGCCGGGCCGCTCAGGGATTTCAGGAGTTCGACAGGTGTCATGCCAGACCTTCAGACGCAGTTGGGCCGCGAGCCCGGGCGTTGGACCGCCTGCTCAACCGGCTCCAGCGGCGTACTTGAATGCGATGAGTTGGTCCAGAACCGGGCTGCGCTGCGCCTCCGGAACCTCATCCTGGCCGATCAGCCAGGCATAGACTTCCCAGTCAGGCACGCCGAGCAGAGCCTCGAACTGGTCGAGTTCGGCCGGGCCAAAGGTATAGAGGTGCTGGTCCGCGAAGCTGCCCATCAGCAGGTCCATTTCGCGGAAGCCCCGGCGCCAGGCGCGGAATTTCAGCTTGCGGCGGCGGGTGTCGACATCCATCGGGAAAGCTCCGGAGCAATGGCTGGCTTCATGTAGCGGGATTGGCGCGGCGGTCAAACCGGCGTTGTGCCGCGCCGGGCAGCAGAATAGGTTCGCCGCGATGCGTGACGAGCGACTCTTTCCCCTGTTTGCCGGCCTGGAGACGCTTTCCGGTGTCGGGCCCAAGCTGAAGCCGCTGCTTGAGCGGCTGGTGGGCGGCGAACATGTCTGGGACCTGTTGCTGCACCTGCCGGAACGCTGGGTGGACCGGCGCGTGCGCGCAACCATCGACGAGGTGGAATTCGGCGAAGTCGCCACGGTGAAAGGCGAAGTGCATGCCTATCACGCGCCATACAATGAGAAGTCGCCGCACCGGATTCAGTTGTTCGACGGCACGGGCTTCCTGACGCTCGCCTTTTTCCGGGCGGACGGGCGCTGGCTGCAGGGCCAGTTCCCGATCGGCAAGGAACGGATCGTCTCCGGCCGCGTGGAGGACTATCGCGGCGAGCGGCAGATGACGCATCCCGACTATATCGTCGATCCGGCGAAGGGCGCGCTGCCGCCGGCCGTGGAGCCGATCTACGGGCTAACGGCGGGCCTCACCAACAAGCGCGTTCATGCCTGGGCCGAACAGGCGCTGACCAAAGTGGCCGACGACCTGCCCGAATGGGCGGACAATGCGCTGGTGGAGGCGAAGCGCTGGCCGGATTTTCGCGAGGCGCTGGTAAACCTGCACGCGCCGGAGACCTATGACGAGGACATGTTCGCCCTCGCGCGGGAGCGGCTGGCCTATGACGAGGCGCTGGCGCGGGAAAGCGCGTTTGCGCTGGCGCGAGCGGCCCGGAAGAAGCGGTCAGCCCCGGCCATTCCGAAGGCGGAGGCCGCCGTGCAGCGCGTCATCGCCTCCCTGCCCTATGAGCCGACCCATGCGCAGGACCGCGCCTTCGACCAGATCGCCGAAGACATGGCGAGCCCCTCGCCGATGCGGAGGATGCTGCAAGGCGATGTCGGGGCGGGCAAGACACTGGTCGGGGCGCTGGCGGCGGTGCAGGCCGCGGCCAACGGCTTCCAGTCCGCTTTCATGGCGCCGACGGAAGTGCTGGCGCGTCAGCAATACGATACGCTGACGCAACTGCTCTCGCCCCTTGGTTATTCCGTGGCGGCCCTGTCCGGACGGGACCGGGGCCAGATGCGCGAGAGCACGATGATGGGCCTTGCGGATGGCTCAATCCAGATCGTGGCGGGTACCCATGCGCTGTTCCAGGAATCCGTGACCTTCCGCAATCTTGGTCTCGTCATTGTGGACGAACAGCACCGCTTCGGCGTGGCGGACCGGATGCGGCTCGCGGCGAAAGGGATCAGCCCGCATATGCTGGTGATGAGTGCGACGCCCATCCCGCGCACGCTGGCGCAGGCCGTGAATGGCGATCTCGACGTCTCCATCCTCGACGAGAAGCCGGCCGGGCGCCAGCCGGTGGAAACGCGCGCCCTGCCGGATACGCGGATGGAAGAGGTCATCGAAGCCGTCGGGCGGGCGATCGCGCGCGGGGAGCGCGTGTTCTGGGTCTGCCCGAAAGTGGATGTGGATGACGATGATTCCACCGCCGTCGGGCGCCATGCCATGCTGTCAGACCGCCTGCGTGCGCCTGTCGGCCTCGTGCACGGACGCCTGAAACCCGCTGAGAAGGATGCGGCGCTGGAGGATTTCCGCGCCGGGGCGACGCGCGTGCTTGTCGCCACCACCGTGATCGAAGTGGGCGTCGATGTGCCGGAAGCGACGATCATGGTGATCGAGCGGGCTGAAGGCTTCGGCCTTGCCCAACTGCACCAGCTGCGCGGCCGGGTCGGGCGCGGCAGCAAAGCGTCCTATTGCCTGCTGCTCTACCGCCCGCCGCTGGGCGATATGGCGCGCGAGCGGATCGAAACGCTGCGCCGGACCGAGGATGGATTTGAGATTGCCGAAGCGGACTTCCGGCTGCGCGGACCGGGTGACATTCTTGGACTTCGCCAAGCTGGCGCGACGGACTATCGCGTGATCGACCTGTCAAAGGACGCTTCGCTGCTGGCCATCGCGGCGAAGGATGCAGAAGCGCTCGTGGCGGCGGACCCGGAACTCGACTCCCTGCGCGGGCACGCCTTGCGCCTCGTCCGGGAACTGATGGTTCCGAAAGTCCTGTCCTAGCTTGCCTTCTTGGCGTTCGCCTCTTCGATCGCCGCCTTCACTTCAGGATGCTCCGGCACCACAAGGCCGGCCGACAGGATCATCCGGGCGCCCTCCTCGACACTCATGTGCAGCCGGATCACTTCTTCGGATCGTATGAACATGATGAAGCCCGAAGTCGGGTTCGGCGTCGTCGGCACGAAGACACCGATGAATTCTTCCCCGAGAACGGTCTTCACCTCGCCGCGGGCCGGTGCGGATACGAACCCCAGCGCCCAGGTGCCCTGTTTCGGGAACTCGATCAGCACGCATTCCTTGAACTGCTCGGTCGGATTGTTGGCGAACACATCGACCAGCTGCTTGAAGGCCGAATAGACCGACCGGACGATGGGAATGCGGCTGAGCACCCGGTCCGTCAGGCCGACAACCGAACGGCCGATCAGGTTCGTCGTGATCGCTCCCAGGACCGTCAGGAACAGGACCAGCACGATCAGGCCGAAGCCCGGAACGGCATAGTTCAGATAAGTCTGCGGGCGCAGGATCTCCGGCAGGATCGGCACGACCCGCGCATCGATATAGCTGATGAAGAATTGCAGGATCGAGAAGGTAACCACGATCGGCGCGGCGACCACCATGCCGGCAAAGAAACGGTTCCGCAGCCAGGCCCACGCGCTCACCCGGGGCGGCTTCTCCACCTCGAGCATTCCGAGCTCTTTGTGCGTCTCCGGCTTCTTGGTCATTCACGCCGCTCCATGGGTGTTGCGCCGGCTCCCGCGAGGGAAGAGCTTGGCGAGCCCCTTCTTCCTTGTAATTGTGGCGAAGATGGGAAGTCCTGACCAGATCACAAGCGCTCTGAAGGCGTGGGCCACTGCGAAATTCGGTGGCGATGCCGATATTGTGGGGGCCAAACGCCTTTCCGGCGGCGCCAGCCAGGAAACCTGGGCCTTCGACGTCGTTTCCGGCGGCGCGGCGACTCCGTGCATCCTGCGGCGCGCACCGGGCGGAACGCCTGTGCCGGCAACATCGCACGCCATTGGCCTGCCCATGGAGGCGAAACTCATTTCCGCTGCCGCCGAAGCCGGCGTTCCGGTGCCGGCCGTGCTGGGTGTTATGGGCTCCGACTCGGCCATCGGGGATGCCTATATCATGTCGCGGATCGCCGGGGAGACACTCGGGCGCAAGATCCTGCGGGATGAGGAGTTTGCAGCGGCCCGTCCGCGCCTGTCGGCCCAGTGCGGCAAGGCGCTGGCGGGCATTCACTCGATCCCGCTCGGTTCCCTTCCCGACCTGCCCGCCAACGACGGCGTTTCCCAGCTCGACCGCTATGACGAGATCTACCGGTCTTTCGACTTGCCCCGCCCGGTGTTTGAGCTCGCGCTTGCCTGGTTGCGGGACACGGCGCCGGAACCGGCGCAGCAGGTGCTGGTGCATGGCGATTTCCGGCTCGGGAACCTGATGGTCGATGCCGAGGGGCTCGCCTCAGTCCTCGACTGGGAACTCGCCCATATCGGCGACCCACGCGAGGACATTGCCTGGCTGTGCGTCAATTCCTGGCGCTTTGGGCACAGCGAGAACCGCGTCGGCGGATTTGGCCCCCTCGACGAATTGCTCGACGCATACGCCGCCGCCGGCGGGCAACGCTTCCGGGAACAGGACATCGACTGGTGGGAGATCATGGGCAGCCTCAAATGGGGCATCATGTGCATGATCATGTACCGCGCCTACAGTTCCGGCGCTGACCCCAGCGTCGAGCGGGCCGCCATCGGCCGGCGCGTGTCGGAAACCGAGATCGACCTTGTGAACCTGCTGGAAGGAGTGCGCGCCCGTGCATGATGCGCCATCGACCAAGGAACTCATCGAAGCCGTGAAGCGCTTCATCGATGAGACGGCCTCGAAGCAGCTGACCGGTCATGCCGCCTTCCATGCGCGGGTCGCCTCGAACGTGCTCGGCACCGTGATGCGGGAACTGGAACAGCGTCCCGGTGCCGAATCGGCGGAGGCAGCCAGCCTGGCCACCCTGCTCGGCGCAGATGCCGGCGCCGACACGGACAGCCTGAACCGGGACTTGTGTGCCCGCATCCGTTCCGGTGCCATGACCCTGTCCACACCCGGCCTGCTGGAACATCTAAAAACCACCACAATTGCCCAGTTGAGTATCGACCAACCGAACTACTCAGGGCTGGCGCGCGCGGTGACCCCGCGTCGTTGAGCCGCCGACTGCAACCGGAACAGATTATGAAGAAATTCGTCCTTTGGTGTGCTGCCGCTGCGATCGGCATTGCCGGCCTTGTCTGGCTTTGGCGCACCGTGATCGCGCCGCCGCCCTGGCTGGAAGTCAGCCCGCTCAGCTACAGCGACTATGGCAGTTGGGCCGTCATCCCGAAGGAATCACCGGAACCTGTCTGGACCGGCGGCTGGGCCGTGGACGTCTTCCTGATCGACGAAGACTCCGCCCTGAAGGCGCGCAGCGGCGCAGGGCTCGACAAGAAGGAACAATTCGCCCGCCTGCAGGGCCGGATGCTGGAAGATGGCCTGTCCCTGATCGGCCCGGTCTATGCCCCGCTCTATCGCAGCGATGCAGTTGGCGACGACCTCTCCCGCGCGTTCCGGATCTATCTGAAACAACACAATCGCGGCCGCGCCTTCGTGATCGCCACCAATTCCGAAGTACCGGCCAGCGTGCTCAGCCAATTGACCGGGGATGCCGACCTGACCGACCGGTTCGGGGGCTTCTATCGCTTTGGCCGGACGCCCTCGAATGTCAGCCTTGTCGATACAGACGGAACGGCCGAGGCGGCCCCGGTCACCGCCTATTGCAATGCCCATCTGGTGGATACCGGCGCCTGCGTGGTGGACCTGACTACTGTCCGCAAGAGCGGCTATGACGTGCTGGCGCCCGAATCCGGGCTTGCCGATGCACCGGTCACCGGGCTTGCCGCGTGGCTGTCCGACAATGTCGCCCCGATGGCCGAACCGCTGGGAGACCTCGAAGAAGTCGAGATTATCGATATCCGGCGGCCGGGCGACACCGACGAGCGCCGGCGCAACAACGATTAGAGGGCGCCCGGTTGGACTTCCGGCGCGGCGCGCTGGAAAGCCTCCAGCTCCCGGCATTTCGCATCCAGCGCCACGAGCGCCGGAAAGTCCGACAGATCCGTGTTGACACGGTGCGCATTCGCCACTTGCGGAACCAGCGTGATTTCGGCGAGGCCCGGCGCATCGCCGAACAGGAACCCGCCGGACTGGCGCGCTGCCGCGACAGGCTCCAGCGCCGCGAAGCCGCGCCGGATCCAGTCCCGATACCAGTGCGTGACCGCGTCCTTGTCTGCGCCGAACTGTTCCCGCAGGGCGGCCAGCACGGAGAGATTGTTCAGGGGATGCACGTCACAAGCGATCGTATCGGAGAAGGCCCGTGCCTGCAGCCGTTCCCAGGGATCGGCAGGCAGCAGTGAGGGCTGCGGCACCGTCTCTTCCAGCCATTCGATAATCGCCATGGACTGGCCGCAAACCTGGCCGTCGACTTCGATAGCCGGAACCCTCATCTGCGAATTCACGGACTTGTAGGCATCCGAAAACTGTTCATCCGCCCCCGGAGCGATGTTCACTGGCACGCTCTCATAACTGACCCCTTTGAGGTTAAGAGCAATCCGAACGCGGTAGGCAGCCGATGACCGCCAGTAATCGTAAAGCCGCATCATGCAAGCGCCTCCAAGCCCAGAACTTTCAGCAATTTTTCCCGCGCCTGCTGGTATTCCTGCGCAAAGGCGGGGTCGGCAAGATCGTCCGGCGCGAGACGGTCGCGATAGGTGGCGCGAACCACATCCTGCAGCGCATCGATACGCTCCTCGGTCAGCAGCGATTGCGGATGACATGCCGCCTGCTCGGCATCCGTCATCACGACCCGCAGGCGGAGGCAGGCCGGGCCACCGCCATTGCGCATGGACTGGCGCACATCGACGAAATCCACCCGTCCGATGGGGCCATTTCCGGCAACCAGTTTCTCGCAATACCGCCGCGTGGCGTCATTGTCCTCCGCCTCAGTCGGCGCCACGAGCACAAGCCGCGTCTCGCCGGGCACGACCAGCAGCTGGGAATTGAACAAGTAGGAGCGGATCGCATCTTCCACCGGCACGTCAGCCAGCGGCACCATGACCGGGGCGAGGTCAAACAGTCCGCCTGCCGCCCGTTCCAACGCAGCGAGCGTGCCGGCAGTGTCCTCAAAGGCCGTCTCGTGGAAGAACAACGTATTCGCCGCCCCAACACACACGACATCATTGTGGAACGCCCCGGCATCGATGGCTACGCGCGACTGACGCGCCATGACCGTGCGGGCCGGATCCAGCCCATGACCACGCGCAACGCACTCGGCGGCGAGCCGGGTCTGGCGCGCCGGGAAACCTGCTGTGCTTTCGCCGGCCTCACGGCCGTATACGAACAGTTCGACACCGGGTGCGCCATGTTCCGCGCAGAGGCGCACATGGTTTGCCGCGCCTTCATCGGAAAAATCTGCATGCATGGGCAGCGCTTCGTGCAGGGCGAACCGGTCGGCATTCGGAAAAATTGCCTGCAGCAGCGCGGTCGTGTCGGGATGTTCCTGCGACCGGTGCAGCATGGTCGACAGGTTCGCCGTGGTCAGGTGAAGGCGCCCGTCTGCTGTGTCGGCGGAGGGCGACACGGTGGCGGCATTCGCCGTCCACATGCTGCTGGCCGAATAGGCCGCTTTCAGAAGGCGCGGCGCCTCACGCGCGGCGCGCTCGATTATATCGGCATCGCTGCCATGGAACCCGGCAGACACAAGCAAGTCGAAGTTCGGCCGCGGCAGGGGCGGCAGGATGCCCTGAACCAGTCCCATGCGCATGACGCGCCGCATCTTCTCCAATCCCTGAAGCGCAGCTTCGCGCGGATTGGAGATATCTCCGGCATTGTTCGCACTGGCGAGGTTGCCGTCTGACAGGCCTCCGTAATTGTGGCTGGGCCCGATCAGGCCGTCGAAGTTGACCTCAACCGTGCTCACTTCGGGAATCCCTGAGCACTCATGCGGACGGCGACATCGGACACCTGGCTCGCCTGCGGCCAGGCACAATAGTCCGCGGCATAGTATGCACCCGGACGGAAGTTTCCTGAGAGCCCGGGCCCGCCGAACGGCATGTTGCCGCTGGCGCCCGCTGTCGGCCGGTTCCGGTTCAGGATGCCAGCGCGCAATTCCGTGTGCGCCTGAACCCATAGCGCATCATCGTCACTGATCAGGCCGCCGGAGAGGCCGTATTTCGTCGCATTGGCACGGGCAATCGCACTGTCGAAATCAGGCACCCGGACAATCTGCATGACCGGACCGAACAATTCCTCGTCCGGAATGCCTTGGGCCCCGGTCACATCGACGACACCGGCAGACACGAAGCCGCCGCCACGCGGCAGGTGTTCCAGTTTGCGCAGGGCCTTACCGCCTTTGGCGAGCAACATGTCCTGGAATTCAACCGCATTGAGGGCCGCGCGTTCCGATACCAGCGGTCCCATGAAGATGCCGTCCTCGTCCCAGGCGCCGATCGCAAGCCCTTCGGCGCGCGCGACGATGGCATCGGCAACCTGGTCCCCCCATTTGCCTTCCGGCAGAATGATGCGGCGGGCGCAGGAACAGCGCTGACCGGTGGTCAGGAAGGCCGATTGCGCGGCGATGTCCGCCGCTGCATCCACGTCAGCCGGATCCCAGATGATAAGCGGATTGTTGCCGCCCATTTCGAGCGCCAGGATCACTTCCGGCCGGCCGGCGAAATGGCGGTGAAAGAACACGCCGGTCGCAGCGGACCCGGTGAAGAGAAGGCCATCAATGTCCGTGTCCAGAAGGGCGGCGCCGGCACCGCGCCCGCCATGCACGATATTGAGACAGCCGGGCGGAAGGCCCGCCGCCTCGAAGGCATCGGCCATCAGGCGGGCGACGCCGGGCGCCAGTTCCGACGGCTTGAACACGCATGTATTGCCCGCCAGCAGGGCCGGAACGATATGCCCATTCGGCAAATGACCGGGGAAATTGAAGGGTCCGAACACGGCCATCACGCCATGCGGGCGATGGGTCAGGTGAGAGGAGCCGAAATCCACTTTGGCGAACTTGCTGCCCGCCCGCTCCACCTGCGCTGCGATGGAGACGGCGACCTTGGCCTTCATCGTGGCGGCTTCGCCCCGGGACTCCCAGAGCGCCTTGCCCATGTCGCGGCTCACCGTTTCGGCGATGGCGTCGGTTCGCTTGGCAATCTCCTCCGCATAGCGCTCCAGAATCGTTGTGCGGTCGCCCTGCGGCAAGCGAGACCAGTGCGCAAATGCCCGCCGGGCGGAAGCGACGGCAGCGGAAACCTGGTCCGCACTTGCGGCGGCGCCTTCCCACACGATTTCGCCCGTTGCCGGACACTGGTTGCGGAATACCTCGCCTTCGCCCGATTGCCAGGCTCCGTCGACATAGACACCCTCTGTCATCACTTGCTCCGTTGCCAGATCCTGGCTTTTGCACCGGGCTTCAGCCGGAGAAGTTCCAGCGTTCCGGGCTCGACGATGGCGGCATCGTCACCTTTCAATACCGAACCTGCCAGAACGGCGCGGAAGTCCGGCATCACGTCCGTCGAGGCAAGGCCCTGGCGAGCCGCCGGATTGCCGGCAATATCACCTGCCTGCAGCGTGACCACCCGGCTTTCCTGAATGGTTCTGATATGGCGCTTCTGTGCCGCGACGAGCGGGCCGCCATCGAAGATGTCCACGGTGCGGTCAAATTCGAACCCTTCCCACTGGAGCAGCTTGTAGGCGCCCACCCCGTCCGAATGGCAGCGCCCGATCACTTCGCGCGCCTCGGGCGGCAAAAGGTCCACATAGATCGGGTATTTCGGCATCAGGTCGAGGATGAACTGATTGTCCGTGGTGGCAGACAGCCTGTCCGCCTCAGTGAATTCCATACGGAAGAAATGGCGCCCAAGACATTCCCAGAAAGGGGACTGGCCGTCTTCGTCGACGACACCGCGCAATTCGGCCAGGACTTTCGGGCCGAACCGGTCCGGCGCCGCCGCCATCAGGAGATAGCGCGACTGGGCCGCGAGCCGGCCTGCCCCGCCGCCGCGATGTTCCCGCTTCAGGAAAAGTGTGCCGACTTCCGTATACCCCACATATTCATTGGTCAGCACCAGTGCATCCATGTCGAAACGCATGTTGCCGGCTGCAGCGCTCGCCTGCGCGAGTGTGATGACGCGGTAGTTGAAGAAGGGCTGGTCGATCCCGGTGCCGGCTTTGACGGCCGAGCATCCGACAACTTCGCCCGTTGCCGCATCCTCCATCATCAGAAGATACTTGCCGTATTCGATGCGCCGCTGGCGGCCATGGAAGGCCTTGTCGGACTTTTCCAGACGCTCCCTCAGGATTGGTTCGTCCACCGGCAGGCTGGTAAATCCGGGGCCGGACAATTCTGCGAGATCCATCAACGCCGGCAGATCGTCAAGACGCGAGGGCCGCATGACATATTGGCTGGCCATGCTCAGCGTCCCATCATCGCCTTGATGCCTGCGCCGTCGAGACGGCCATCCGCCAACCGGTTCAGAATGAGCGCCGACAAGGACGCGCGCTCGGCGAAGCTGTCGAGGACGACATATTCCTCATTCGAGTGGATCCGCCCGCCGCGCACGCCCAGCGTGTCGACATTCGGCACGCCGGCCGCAAAGATGTTGTTGCCTTCGCAGACGCCGCCCGTATCGACGAATTCCAGCTCGATCCCGATGGCCTGGCCGGTGGCACGAATGGCGTCAAACAGGGCCTGCTGCGCCTCATTTCGCGGTTTCGGAGGGCGGTAAAAGCCGCCATGAAAATGGCCATGGATGCCGTCGCGCGCTGTCGCACGGGCAAAGAGCCGCTGGACTTCACCGGTCGCCCATTCCGCAGACGGAGCATCCGGCGCACGCGCGCCAAACCGCACAATCGCGAGATCCGGGACAATGTTGACGGCGCTGCCGCCATCGATGGCGCCGACATTGAACGTAACGCCTTCGCGCTGCCCATTGAGCGCCTCCAGGCCGATGACGAGTTCCGCGGCCGCCTCGATGGCGCTGCGGCCTTCCTCCTTCGCGCGTCCGGCATGGGCCGCACGGCCATGCAGCACGATATCGAACACGGCCGAGCCCTTGCGGCCGCCGGACATGGCACCAGTGTCCATGCAGGGCTCATAGGTCATGCCGATATGGGCACCCGACCGGGCCGCTTCCGTCAGGGCTCGCGCGCTGGCAAAATTGCCGATCTCTTCATCCGGAGACATGACGATCTGATAGCCGAGCCGGTCCTTGAACGGGCCAGCCTCAAAGGCCAGGAGCGCCTCCAGCATGACGTTCAGGCCACCCTTCATGTCAGCCAGGCCGGGGCCATTCAGCTTGCCGTCGCCAATGTCCTTCACGGCTTCGAACGTGCCTGGCGGGAACACCGTGTCATAGTGCCCGGACATGACGACCTGAACCGGCGCCTGCGGCCGGGCCGACACTCTGAGGATGGGGCCTGTATCCGTCTGGATGGTTTCTCCATTTGCAGACACAGTCTCGAACGGGTCGCCCTCTTCCATCCGGACCTCCGCATCGAGCCCGGAAAACGCATCGGCGATTATTGGGGCCAATTTCCGCAATCCGGCCGTGTTGAAACTGCCGGTATTGATGGCGGACCAGGCGCATGTGCGCTCGATCATGCTGGCGCTGCGGGCCGCGATCCGCTCCTGCACGGCGTGGTCTTCGCGGGTCAGATTGCTGAGTTCTGTCATGGCCCTTGGTTTCACAAGAAACAATTTCCGGCAAGGCCCACTGCTGCCGCCAAAATAGAAACGGCCCGGCAGTTTCCTGCCGGGCCGCTCCAGTTCAGTTCCGCCAGTCTTACTGGACGGTGATGACGACTTCCGAACGACGGTTCAGCGGCTCGCGAACACCGTCGCGGGTTGCCTTGGCCAGATCGTTCTCGCCCTTTGCAGACTCGGTGATGATCGAAGCATCAACACCGCGCTGCGTCAGGGCGCTTGCCACAATGTCGGCACGACGCTGCGACAGGCGCTGGTTGTATGCGCTGGCGCCCGACGTATCGGTGTGGCCGGCAATCGTCACGGCGCTCGGAGCGCAGCCTGCGCCCGAACGGATGTTCGCGACGGCGGCGTCAATCACCGCATTCGCCTGGCTCGTCAGATCCGCGCGATCCCACTCGAAGTAGACCACGAACTCCTGGTTGAGGTCCGTGCAGACCACTTCCGGTGCCGTCGACAGCTCGGTCGGAGGCGGCGGAGGCGGCGGGGGCGGCGGAGGCGG
>JAGQRO010000333.1 GCA_020425315.1 Hyphomonas sp.
AAGATCATGCGCCGTATCCTGCGCAAGATCGCAGAGAACGAGTTCGGCAATCTCGGCGACACGTCGACACTGGCCGAACCGGAAGTCGTGAACGATTTGATCGAAAATCGCCAGAATCGCGGCTAGGCCGGGTCAGCTCGCTGGCAGGTCGACGCAGAAGCGGGCGCCGCCTTCGGCGCGGTTTTCGGCCCAGACCTTGCCGCGATGCGTGGCCACGATCTGGCGAACGATGGACAGGCCGAGGCCGGAATTGTTGCCGAAGGCCGTGCCTTTGGGACGATCCGTATAGAAGCGGTTGAAGATGGTATCCAGCTTGTCTTCCGGAATGCCGGGGCCGCCATCCTCGATGCGGACCTGGGCGACGGTCTGCGGGCCGTGATTGGTCTGGTCCAGCGTCACATAAACGACGCCGCCGGCCGGCGAAAAGGATCGCGCATTGTCGACGAGATTGCGGATCACCTGTCCGAGCGGGCCTTCCCGGCCGCGTACCAGAAGCCGTGCGCCCATTGTGGCATCTGTGAACTGAACCGTGACGGTGCCCTCATCATGGGCAAGGGAATCATAGGTGCTGACCACGTCGCGCACGAAGCGGGCAATGTCGATATGCTCGCTGGGAACGCGCGTCATCTCCGCTTCGAGGCGCGAGGCGTTCGAGATGTCGGTAATCAGGCGGTCGAGGCGTTTGACATCCTGCGCGATCACGGCGCGCAGGCGTTCGGTGGCGGCCGGGTCGCCCTGCACGCGTTCGGCCGTTTCCACGGCGGAGCGGATGGAGGTGAGGGGGTTCTTGAGCTCGTGCGCGACATCGGCGGCGAATTGCTCATTGGCCTGGATGCGTTCGATGAGGGCTTCGGTCATGCCCTGCATGGAGGTGGCGAGATTGCCGATCTCGTCCTTGCGGGAGGTCAGCGCCGGCACGTCAATGCGTTCGGACGATCCGGCGCGGATCCGGTCCGCCGCCAGCGACAGGCGGCGCAGCGGGCGCGCGATGCCGAGGGTCAGCAGCACGGACGTGATGAAGGCCACCAGCACGGCGACGCCGATGAAGGGCACCAGCGCCGCCCGCTCGGCCCGGATGATCTCGTCAATATCGCTCGCCTCCATGGTCAGCACGCCGACCACGGCAGAGACGCGCTGGATGGGCATCGACACGGAAATGACGCGTTGGCCGCGATCGGAGAAGCGCTGGCTCGCGGCCTCGCCGCCGCGCACGGCAATGTCGAACTCTTCCTCGAATGTCTGGGTGCGGATGGCATCTGAGGAATTGCGCGGCATGACCGGGCCGAACACATTGCCCGCCCATTCGGAAAGATTGCGGCCCCACAGCGCGACGCGGCCCGGCTCTTTCAGCGGGGGCAGGGCGTCCACGTCCACGCGTTCGGAGAGATAGAAGCTGTCACCGATCATCTCGCCATTCGGCAGGTAGATGCGGGCGCGCACCCGTTCGGGCAGGTTGAGGCGCACAATCGTCTGGCGCGCGGCTTCTTCATCCAGCGCCGGCTGGGGCGTGGTGGCATCCTCGCCCAGAAGGCTTGTGAAGATCTGCGCCTGGGCGACAAGGTCCTGCTTCTTCGAAACGACAAAGCCGGCGCGCATCTCGTTCAGCACCATGGCGCCGACGATCAGGATGGCGAGGCCCGCCAGGTTGGACGCGAAGATCAGCCGCGCAATGCGCGAGCCGAAGATCACCGATCCCCGCGAGGGGATGCGTGCCTTCTTCCTGTCCTTGCGGGCCTCGGCCATCGGGGTCGCGCTCGCGCTATTCGGCGTCCGCGGCGACGCGCATCGTCACGATACGGTCCGGGCTGCGCGGCGGTTCGCCCTTGGCCAGCTTATCGATCACATCCATACCCTCGGTCACCTTGCCCCAGACCGTGTATTGCCGGTCGAGGAAGCGGGCATCGTCGAAACAGATGAAGAACTGGCTGTTGGCCGAGTGGGGGTAGTTGGTGCGGGCCATCGAGCAGG
>JAGQRO010000334.1 GCA_020425315.1 Hyphomonas sp.
CGCAGCGCTTGCCTTCGTCATAGCAGGACCGGATGCCGATCGGGTTCACATTGCCCCAATACTCTTCCGGCTGCGGGTGGACATCCGGGTCGCCATACACTTCGGACGTCGAGGCCTGCAGGATTTTCGCCTTCGTCCGTTTCGCCAGGCCCAGCATGTTGATCGCGCCATGCACACTGGTCTTGGTCGTCTGCACCGGGTCGAACTGATAGTGAATCGGGCTTGCCGGGCAGGCCATGTTGTAAATCTGATCGACCTCCACGAAGAGCGGGAAGGTCACGTCATGGCGCATGATCTCGAAGCGTGGATTTTCCAGCAGGTGCGCCACGTTCGAGCGCCGCCCGGTGAAGAAATTGTCCACACACAGGACTTCCGCGCCGGTTTCCAGCAAGCGTTCACACAGGAAGGACCCGATAAACCCGGCTCCACCTGTAACGAGTATTCTTGGGACGTAGTGCATAAGGATTCACCTGCCGTTGTTCACCTGACCCGTCAAGCGTCATTCTCCGGATGCAGATTGCGGGCCAAATCCCAATCCGGGCACTCCGCAAACCCTTCAAACTGCGCGGATTTCCATCAGGGGCGAACGGATGACATCTCAGGCGCACTCGAAAATTGCCAAGGCAGGGCACCGTCGCTACAAGGCGGCCTCAATGGCAGGCATCCAGCCGCCCGCGACCGCGCAAACTGGAGCAACAGGTTCATGTCCCAAATAGTCTTTGTCACCGGCGGCGCCGGCTATGTCGGCTCACATTGCTGCAAGGCATTTGCCGAAGCCGGCTGGAACGTCGTCGTCTATGACAATCTCTCGCGGGGCTGGCGCGAATTCGTGCAATGGGGTGACCTGATCGAGGGGGACATTCTCGATTATGACCGCCTGTCGCAGGCAATGGCCGATACGAAGCCAGATGCCGTCGCCCATTTCGCGGCTTTGGCCTATGTCGGCGAGTCGGTGGAGGATCCCGGCCCCTACTACCGCAACAATGTGCTCGGCACACTGAACATCCTGACCGCGATGCGGGAGAACGACGTCCCCGCCCTCGTCTTCTCCTCCACCTGCGCAACCTATGGGCCGCCGGTACGCATCCCGATCGACGAGTCCCATCCACAGGAGCCGATCAATCCCTACGGCCGCTCGAAGCTGGTCGCGGAATGGATGCTGCGCGACCATGACGCGGCGTACGGCACCCGCTTTGTGGCGCTGCGCTATTTCAACGCCGCCGGCGCGGACCCGTCCGGCGCAATCGGCGAACGGCACGAGCCGGAAACCCACGTCATTCCGCTCGCCCTGCGCGGCGCCGGCGATCCGGACTATGTGTTCAATGTCCTCGGCACCGATTACGACACCGAGGACGGCACGGCCGTACGCGACTACATCCATGTCAACGACCTTGCATCCGCCCACCTGAAGGCGCTGGACTATCTCAAGCAGGGCGGCCAGAGCGAGGCGATCAATCTCGGCACAGGCACAGGCACCAGCGTGTTGCAGATCCGCGACGGCGTGCAGACCGTCACCCAGCGCCGCATCAATACGCAGATGAGCCCGCGCCGGCCCGGCGACCCGTCCCGTCTTGTCGCGCTGCCGGAAAAAGCCCTCAAAGTGCTTGGCTGGAAGGCAGAACGCTCTGACGTGGAAACGATCATTTCGGATGCCTGGACCTGGCATCAGGAAGAGTTGCGCCGGCAGGCATTGGCCGCGGCGAAGTAGCCAAGGCTTCCGGCTGGACGGTCAGACCGCCTTGTCGAAATAGGCGTGTGTACCCTTGTGGAGAACGGTGTCGCCCGGCGCCAGTTCGTGCGCTTCGTAATCCGGCTGGCCCTTCACCTCCGAATAGACCGTCCCGAAATCCTTGTAGCAGGCGTCCAGCAGCGCCTCGAAACTGTCGATGACGAAATAGGTCTGCTGGAAATCGTCGATGATGTAGTTCGTGCGCATCAGGCGCTTCACATCGAAGGCAATCCGGTTGGGGCTGGCATCCTCCAGCGCGAACACGGTTTCCTGCGGGCTGGACAGGATGCCGGCGCCGTAAATGCGCAGGTCGCCGCATTCGCGGATCAGGCCGAATTCCACAGTGTACCAGTATAGCCGCGCGAGATTGTGCAGCTGGCCGAGCCGCATCGCGCGCTGGCCGCCCTTGCCATAGGCTTCCATGAAGTCCGCAAACACCGGGTCCGCCAGCATCGGCACATGGCCGAAAATGTCGTGGAAGATGTCCGGTTCCTGCAGGTAGTCGAATTCGGCTTCCGGCCGGATGAAGGCGCCCGCCGGAAAGCGGCGATTGGCGAGATGGTCGAAAAATATCTCGTCCGGAACCAGTTCCGCGACGGGCACAACCCGCCAGCCCGTGATCTTCTCCAGCCGGTCCGACAGCTGGCCCATATGTGGGATGCCGGAGGCCGACAGTTCCAGCGCCGACATCGCCTTCAGGGCCGTCTCGCAGGCCCGGCCTTTGGTGACGTCTTTCTGCCGCCGGAACAGACGATCCCAACGGTCATGCTCGGCCGCGCTATAGCTGTCCCAGGCCTGGTCGATGGTGAAATCGGCAGCGCGCGGCGCATCATGATAGCGATTCTTCTGGGTCGGACGGTCCATCCACCGAATATAGGCCATTCCCGGAATTAGTTCCATATGAAACTAAATTCCTACTGAGAGTGGGACGCGGTGCAGGCTTTGCCTTGACCTTGCCGCGTTCAGGCCGGATCACAACAGGCAGATGCGCGCCGCCGCACCCGGCGCGCCACTGGCAGGACAGGGCGGGCATGACACATCCACCGACCGAATCGTCCGGCATGCTTCCGGCGAACAGCAGGGCGCCCGCCTTCTCTGTCCTGATCGTGAATTACAATGGCGGTGCCTATGTGCAGGACGCGCTCGATTCGCTCTCCCGCCAGACCTGCCGGGATTTCGAGGTGATTCTCATCGATAACGGCTCGGTAGACGGATCGGTCGATCAGCTGGACACGGCAGGCCTGCCCGCCTTCACCCTGCTCGCCGAGACCGAGAACCATGGCTATGCCGGCGGCATGAATCTCGGCGCCGCAAAGGCGCGGGGCGACTGGCTGGTCTGCCTCAATCCCGATGCCGTGGCGGACGCCACCTGGCTCAACCAGATTGCCGCCGGGATTGCCCGGCATCCCGGCACGCATGTCTTCACCTCGGCCCAGTTCGATCTCAGCGACCCGGACGTTCTGGACGGGGCGGGCGATGCCTATCTCATTTTCGGCATGCCCTGGCGCGGCGGCTTCGGCCGGCCGGCGAGCGAGCTGCCGGGCGAGGGCGAATGCTTCAGCCCCTGCGGCGCCGGCGCCGTGTTCCAGCGCCAGCTTTACAGTGAACATGGCGGACTGGATGAGGACTTCTTCTGCTTCTGCGAGGATGTAGACCTCGGCTTCCGCCTGCGGCTGGCAGGCGAGACCTGCACCTTCCTGCCCCGCGCCGTGATCCATCATGTCGGCGGTGGCCTGTCGGGCCGGGCGAGCGAGTTCTCGCTCTATCATGG
>JAGQRO010000335.1 GCA_020425315.1 Hyphomonas sp.
TGTGCAGCCGGTCGGCCAGCTTCACCAGCAGGACGCGAATATCGCTGACCGTCGCCAGGATGAATTTCTGGAAATTCTCCGCCTGCGCGGCTTCCTTGGAGTCGAAGGACAGCTTGTCGAGCTTGGTGACGCCGTCGACCAGTTCGGCGACGTCCGCGCCGAAGCGCACTTCCACTTCGCCGATGTCGATCTCGTCGACATCCTCCACCACATCGTGCAGCAGGCCGGCGACGATGGTGATCTCGTCCAGCTTCACATCGGCCAGCAGGTTCGCCACTTCCACGGGGTGGGAATAATAGGCGTCGCCGGAATCGCGCTTCTGGTCGCCATGATGCTTCTTGGCGAAGTCATAGGCCGCGCCCAGCAGCTCGGATTTCACGCGCGGATGGTAGGCGCGCACCTTGGCGATGAGTTCTTCGCGCGTCAGGACGTGATGGTCGCCCGCAGCCGTTTCGGCGACGGGTACCTCGCCAGCCCCTTTTTCCTGGGAGGAAAGGGCGCTGCCGTCCATTGAGCCTCCTAGAGCCGGTCGTCGCGCCCGGATTCGAGTTCAGCCTGATAGGCGCGCATGACGTCGTCTTCCGTCGCAGCAGGCGCTGCCAGAAGGGCCACGCGGTCTGCTTCGCGCTCCATTTCCTCGCCCGGACGGATGTCCTGCAGGCCGGAAATGAGGGCTTCCTTGACCACTTTCAGGTCCACCGACTCGTCGGCGATTTCGCGCAGGGAGACCACCGGATCCTTGTCGTTGTCGCGGTCCACAGTGATCGGCGAACCTTCGCGGATCATGCGCGCGCGGTGCGCAGCGAGCAGGACGAGATCGAAACGGTTCGGCACCTTTTCGATGCAGTCTTCAACGGTCACACGGGCCATGGGCGGGGGGTCTCCTTAGAACCGCCCCTTATATGCAGTGCAGCAAGGCCGCGCAACCCGTCACTTGCGCCTGAAAGCAGCCATTTGTAGGCTGTTTCTGCATACTTCGAATGTCCATTTGCGCCGCTCGTTCGCGGCCCTCGGGAACACAGGTCATGGCCTTCTACAAGGACGAACGTCTCGCCCTGTTCATCGATGGCGCCAATCTCTACTCGGCGGCCCGGGCGCTGAGCCTGGAAGTGGATTTCCGCAAGCTTCTCAAGGAGTTCCAGGGCCGAGGCCGGCTGCTGCGTGCGAATTACTACACCGCCATCGTGGAAAGCGACGATTACAGCCCGATCCGGCCGCTGGTCGACTGGCTGGCCTATAACGGCTTCAACGTGGTCAAGAAGCCGGCCCGCGAGTTCACCGACCGGGAGGGCCGCAAGCGCCACCGGGGCAATATGGACATCGAGCTGGCCACCGACATGCTGGAGACCGCTGCCCATGTCGATCATATCGTCCTGTTCAGCGGCAATGGCGACTTCCGGCGTCTGGTCGAGGCCGTGAAGGCGCGCGGCGTGCGCGTGTCGATCGTTTCGACCACCGCCTCCAGCCCGCCCATGGTGGCCGACGAGCTGCGCCGGGAAGCCGACGTCTTCATCGACCTGGAAGACATCGCCGACCTGATCGCCCGCCCGCGACGCGAGACGCAGGACTCCCCCACCCTCGACGAGGACGACGAGGACTGAGACACCGCGCGGCCTTGGCAGCGGGTCAAAGCTTGATACGCTCGCGCCGAAGTCACCGGAGACCCTCCATGCTGCGCCCCACAGTCGCTTTCGCCCTTGCCACCCTTCTGGTCACCGCTGGCTGCGGTAAGTCAGGTGGCGCAGACACCTCTCCCGGCGCCGAAGTCAACTCTGTCGACCCCGGGAGCACCCCTGCAGACAACTCTCCCACCCGGCTTATCCCCGTTGCGGCCAGTGTGACAGCGCGCGAGGTATCCCCGGCCGATCCCTCGCTGCTGGAACTCTACCGCAAGCTTCATTCGGCCCCGGAACTCTCCTTCAAGGAGGCTGAGACCTCGCACATCCTGGCACAGGAACTCCAGGCGCTGGGCTTCGAGGTGACCACCGGCCTCGGCCAGCAATGGGTGACCGACAAGGCCATCCGCGATGTCGGCGAGGTCAAGCCCGGCGTCGGCGGCTATGGCGTCGTCGGCGTGCTGCGGAACGGCAACGGCCCGACCGTGCTGATCCGCACCGACATGGACGCCCTGCCCGTGCCGGAACAGACCGGATTGCCTTTCGCCTCGACAGTCCTGTCACAGACATGGACCGGCGTCGACAGCCCGGTGATGCACGCCTGCGGCCATGATGTGCACATGACCGCCTGGCTCGGCACGGCCCGCGCGCTGGTGGCGCAGAAGTCGAAATGGAAGGGCACGCTGGTAATGATCGCCCAGCCAGCCGAGGAAATCGGCCTCGGCGCTGAGGCGATGCTGGCCGACGGCCTGTTCGAGCGCTTCCCGAAGCCTGACTACAACATCGCCCTGCATGTGGCCGCGGACCTGCCCTCCGGCTCGGTCTCCTACGCGTCCGGCTGGGCCATGGCGAATGTCGACAGCGTCGACATCACCATCCACGGCAAGGGCGGCCATGGCGCCTATCCGCACACGACGGTGGACCCGATCCTGGTCGGCGCGCATGTGGTGACCGCGCTGCAGAGCCTGGTCTCGCGCAATGTGAACCCCACCGACAGCGCCGTGGTCACGGTCGGCTCCTTCAAGGCCGGCGCCAAGCACAACATCATCTCCGATGAGGCGAGGCTGCTGATCACCGTGCGCTCCTATGACGACAAGACCCGCGACATGCTGCTGGACGGCATCAGGCGGATCGCAAAGGGACAGGCCGAGGCCTTCGGTGCGCCGGAACCGGACGTGGTGGTCGAGTCCGACTACACGCCGGCCACTTATAACGACCCCGCCATGACGGCGAAGGTGATGAAGGCAATGCGCAAGACACTGGGCGATGCCTATGTCGAGGAGCGCAAGCCGGTCATGGGCGGCGAAGACTTCGCTAATTATTCCCGCACCGAGGACAAGATCCCGAGCCTGCTGTTCTGGGTCGGCGGCGTTGCGCCCGAGCGCGTTGCCGAGGCAAGGGCGAGCGGCGAAACCCTGCCCTCGCTGCACTCTTCCACTTTCGCGCCGGACTATGAGCGCGCCATCCCGACCGGCACCGAGGCGATGACCGCTGCGGCGCTGGAACTGTTCAAGGACTGAGCCGATGCGCCCTTCCCGCGTTCGTGCCCGCACTGTTGCCGGGCTTTGCGCGCTCCTGTCGCTGGCCGGCTGTGCGGCTGCGCCGGACCCGGACTTCGACAAGGTCCTCGTGATCGGTGACTCCATGGCCCTCGGCATGGGGGCCGGCGCCTCCGGCCCGGATTGCGAGCTGACGCTGGAACAAACGGCCCGGCCCTATCTTGCCTATGGCGCGCTGGTGGCGAACGCCTATGCCGCCGTGCCACAGGTCGAGGCCGTGCCGGGCATCGGCCTGGTGCGCAATTATGACGGCAAATTCGGCGCCACCCTGCAGGAACGGCTGGGCGCGCCGGAGTATCGCGGCCTGCCGCCGAGATCGGATGCGCCAAAACTGGTGATCCTGCATGTCGGCACCAATGACTTCCAGGACTTCGATGCCGGCGAAGCCTTCGAGATCGCCTATGCCGAGCTCGCCGGGCATGTCCTCTCGACCTATCCGGGCGTCGATCTCGTCGCCATGATCGGCCCGATGCTGGACGACGACTCCCGCGCGCTGGCCGGAGACCGGATCCAGGCTGCCCTTGCCCGCCTGCCCGCCAAGGACGCCGCGCGCGTGCACTACATCGCCTTCGAGTCTGGCGAACTCGGGGACGATGCGGTCGGCTGTAGCTGGCGCCCGACGGTCTCCGCCCATCGCAGGATGGCCGACCGGATCCTGCAGACCCTGCAGGAAAACTAAAGACCCCGTCTTGGGGGCCTGTTGCCCCAAAGGCATTTGTTGCTTTTTTGCGAAAGCTGGGCTAATCCCCTTTTGCTCAGAGTGCGCAAAAGGGTCAGAAGGCCTTCGCACAAGAGCCCTGATCCCGGACGTTTGAAGGCTTCCTCCTTGAAACGTGCATTTTCAGGACCATATTATACTCAATTCGAGCAAAAGTCGCTCG
>JAGQRO010000336.1 GCA_020425315.1 Hyphomonas sp.
CCGGGTGATGTTCCCGATCACCGATGCGCGCGGCGGCGTCATCGCCTTCGGGGGCAGGGGGCTGACGCCCGACGCGAAGCCGAAATACCTCAATTCCGGCGACACGCCGCTCTTCCACAAGTCGCGCGTGCTCTACCGCTACAAGACCGCCCGTGAGGCACTCGGCCATGGCGAGGGCGGCGGCCTGATCGTCTGCGAAGGCTATATGGATGCCATCGCGCTCGCCGAAGCCGGCTTCGGCCATGCCGTCGCTCCGCTCGGCACGGCGCTGACCGAAGACCAGTTGCAGCTGATCTGGAAGGCCGGCCCCGAACCGGTCCTCTGCTTCGACGGTGACCGGGCCGGCCTTGGCGCTGCCTACCGCGCCATCGACCGGGCATTGGCCTTCGTCGAGCCCGGCCAGTCGCTGTTCTTCGTGCTGCTGCCGGACGGGATGGACCCCGACGACCTGATTCGCGCCCGGGGCCCCGGCGCCATGGCCGACGCGCTGGCGCAGAAGGTGGCACTGTCGGAACTGCTCTGGATGCGCGAACGCGACGCCGAGCCGCTGGACACGCCCGAACGCCAGGCCGGCCTTGAGGCCCGGCTGATGGCAGCGGCAGGCCAGATCCGCCATTCCGGCGTGCGCGCCGCCTATGAGCGCGACCTGCGCGGGAAGATGCGCGACCACTTCTGGCAGCTGCGCCAGGCCGGGCGTTCCGGTGGTAACCGCAGCGGCGATTACAGGAAGCGCCCCGGATCGGGACAGGTTCCCGCCTCAGGCGATCAAGGCCAGGTAGAACTCAAGGGCGGGGCGCCAGCCAAGTTGCGCGGCCTCGGCGCCATTGTGCGTGCGGTCGATACGCCCGGCTTGCTGGATACCGGCGCCGAAACGCTCGCCCAGGCGGCATTTGCCGACCCGGATGTCAGCCTGTTGCGCGATGCACTGCTGGACCTGGCACATGCAGGAATCCCTATTGACCGCAAGGGGGTCTGCGCCCATTTAGCGGAAGCAGGGAACACACGCGCTGCCAGTCTGCTCAACGAATATCCCATAACGCCTCAGATCGCGGTCGATGGACCCGAGGCCCGGGAATGGCTCATCGCCCTCGAGCAATACATGGTTGCAGGTCGTTCCGCAGAGCTGGAAGCGGACGCTGGCATGGATGATGCTGGCGCCGATGCCACGTCGTCGCCATCCGCATGGCGGCGCAAGCACCAGCTTGTGGCGGAACGCAGGGCCCTGAAAGCCCGGATGAACGAGGCAGCAGGTAAGGTCGGCGAAAGCTGAACAAGGCGCAGAATTTTTTGTCGGCGCGGAGCGAGGAGAGCGTTCCGTGTCACGGGAGAAAAAGTGAATGGCATCTGCCAAGCAGAAGAATATGCAGGGTGACGGCGATAACGAGGACGACAAGGACCAGGATGGCGGCCTTGTCGATTTCAACGCGACCGACGTCAAGAAAGTCCTGAAGCGCGCCCAGAAGCGCGGCTTCATCACGCATGACGAAATCAACGCCCTTCTGCCCAATGACGAGATGACCTCTGACCAGATCGAGGATGTGATGTCCC
>JAGQRO010000023.1 GCA_020425315.1 Hyphomonas sp.
TACCTGATGCAGAAAGGCTATGTCGCCCGCACGCCGCGCGGGCGCGTCGCGGCGCCGCTTGCTTATGAGCGCCTCGGCCTGCCCAGCCCTGGCGGGCAGAGCGGCCTGTTCGGGGAGAAATAGGCCATGGCGATGAGCGATGCCGACTTCATGCGCGAAGCCTATGCCGAGGCGCAGAAGGGGCTCGCCGTTGGCGGGCTACCCATCGGGGCCATCCTTGTGCGGAATGGCGAGATCATCGGGCGCGGGCATAACCAGCGCGTTCAGCAGGGCGACCCGATCCTGCATGGCGAGATGGATTGCATGCGCAATGCCGGGCGCCAGCGCACCTACAAGGACACGGTGATGTACACGACCCTGTCGCCTTGCATGATGTGTACGGGAACGATCATCCAGTTCGGCGTGCCGCGTGTCGTGGTCGGCGAGAGCCGCAATTTCAAGGGCTTCCAGGATGTGCTGGCGCTGGCCGGCGTCGAGGTGACGGACCTCGATGATACGGATTGCACCCGGATGATGGGCAACTTCATCGCCGCCAACCCCGCCCTCTGGAATGAGGATATCGGCGATGGTGCCCCGAACTTAATTTGAACACTATTGGGGCGGCAAGGTCCCGGGTGGCTGGCTTTGGTCACGCCGAGAAAGTTATTCCATGCCTTTCCAGTCTTCCGGCGGGCCGCGCCTTCGCAGCGGAGGGGTGCACGCGCTTCTGTGCGCGTTAATGCTGGCTCTGACACCTGTTTCGTTCGCTGCCGCCCAGGAAGTCGTTCCCGAAAACGCGACGATGAACAGCTACGGATCCCGATGGAGCTGCAATGCCGGCTTCCAGGAGGAAGATGGGAGCTGCCAGTTGATCCGAGTCCCTGAGAATGCGTTCCTGAATGGCCGGGATTTCGGCCGGGGATGGGACTGCCACTACGGATATGAGGCCACCGGTTCGGGTTGTCGCGAAATTGCCGTGCCGACGCATGCCTATCTTGAGGCATCCGGAAGGAACTGGGCCTGTTCGCGCGGATATATCGCCGCGGGCGATGAATGCCGCCCGATCGCCGTACCCGACCATGCCTACCTGACGGGTCGCTCCTACGACGATGGCTGGGCCTGCGAGCGCGGATTCCGCCGGAGCGACAAAAACTGTACAAGGATCAAACTTCCGGACCATGCCTTTCTGTCCGAGGACACGTCCGGGTCCGGATGGAAATGCGAGCGGGGCTTTCTGCCGGCCGGGGATCGGTGCGCCGCGCTGGAGATTCCAGACAACGCCCATCTGAATTACATGGCGACCGGCTGGGAGTGCAACCGACCCTATGGCCGGGTCGGGAATAAATGCGTGCTGGACTGATGCACCTCAGGGCAGCATCACCGCGCCGCCCTTCCAGAAGATCGCGATCAGGATCGACACCGCCGAGACGACCAGCGACAGCGCCGCCATGCGCGTCGACACCTGGAATCGCTTCTTGTCTTCCTGCAGGTCGGCCAGCACGCTGGCGAGCAGGGGGAAGTTCACGCAGTGCCTGTCCGGCCCGAGGCGCATGTTGAAGAAATTCACCTTGTCGCCATCGCCGGTGTTCGAGGCGTAGCGGTGGTTCATGTGATAATAGAGCCGGCCGAAGATCAGGTCCGGGTCGCACCGGTAATGCTTTGCGACCGCCTCGATATCGATCGGCACCCAGATCTTGGTGGCGCGGGTCTTGTTCTCGTCCGACCAGTCGGCGAAGGCGCGCTCATACTTGCGGAAAATGTGCGCCAGCAGGCGCTCGTCCGTCGGTATTCCGGCCATGGGTGTCCCTTTCCAATGGCGTTTCGGCGTCGTGACAGTGCTGCAAGCATGGCAGGGCGGCGCCCGAAGGGCAAGCATTCGGGCGCTGGGCATTCGCCCGATACCTGAATTGGGTTGCATGGCGGGGCCTTTGCCTTGTGAATGCAGGGGTTTGAACGAGGGAAGCGATGGCCGGATCCCGTGACAGGGAGGCACAGGCGTACTGGCGGTTGAACGAACCGGCCCGGGCAGAGAGGGACTCGCCCTCGCCGGAGCCGCCCGTCCACAAGGCGGAGAAGCCGGAAAAGCCCGCCAGTCCGGAGAAAGCCGAGCCCGGCGCCCGGCTGGTGCGCGTGTCGGTGCGCCCGGTTCGTTCCGGCCTTGGCCGGGGCAGCGGCCTGATGCGGCTGTTGCGGCTGGCGGCCATGATGGCGACGCTGTGGAGCGTGCTGGCCAGCGGCTTTTTCAATCTCCTGGCGGCCATTGATCTGTATAACCGGTTCGTCGGGGATATCGCGGCGCTCCTGGAAGTGCCGATCGGCGTGCTGACAGACATGTATGCCGAGGCGAAGAGTATCGAATTCGACACCCATGACGGCATCCGCAATTCGGTGGCCCTGATCCTCGGCCTTGTGTTCTGGGGCGGGTCTGCCGCGATCAGCTGGTGGGCGCTGCGCCGGGCGCGGGAGGAATTCCTGTTCGTGTTCGCCCTGATGGTGGCCGCGCCGGCCGGCTATGCCTGGTGGGCGCGGCTCCACCCGACGGGCTATGAAAGCGGTCTGCAGCCGGAGCTGGTGATCCCGCTTCTGGCGGTGTTGATGGCGCCCTTCGCTGTGCGGATGATCTGGGCCCGCCTGCGCCACGTTTGAGGCGGGCAGCACAAGCGCCCGGCACGGCGGGGCCGTCCGGTGAAATGTCTACGAGTTGTGTGCGAGTTGTGTGGGAGTTGACCGTCAGGGCGGGGCACGGATGCGGGCAGGCGTGTCCGCAGGCAGTCCGAAGAGGGTCCGGAGCTCGGGCGCAAAAGTCCGGAACAGTCCGGAGCGCGGCGCACCTTCCGGCAACGCGGGAACGTGGCTCGCCAGCGCGGGGGCGGCCCAGCGGGGCAGGGCGGGCGGATCGTATGTGTAGAGATCGTCCGCCGGCGTGGCATCGGCGACACGCACGATGCGGATATTCCCGAAACAGTCGACCGAGAGCAGGGCGCTGATGCCTGTGCGCTGGTACCACCGGCAATAGCGGATGAGGTTGAACCACAGCCACGGCCAGAACAGCGGGTAGACGAGATCGAAATAGGGGCGCAGGCCGGGATGCATGGGCGCGAGTGTGCGCCGGGGTGGATGCCTGCCGGATAAGGAGCCCTTCCCCTCTCCCTCGGGAGAGGGGGCAGGGGAGAGGGGCAGCGCAGGTGCGGCGGGACGCAAAACCCGCGATGTGCTGCGCACTCAGCAGCGCGCGCCTTTCCCTCCGGACCCGGATTTTCCCTCCGCAACCCCTCACCCCCGGCCCCTCTCCCAAGGGAGAGGGGGGAAAGGTGTGATCCTGTCCCAACCCCGTCATCGCGGAATCGCGGCGACTTGCCAGCCGTCCGCATAGACGATGAGTCCGGGCGACATGCTGGTACGCAGGCCGATTCTGTATCCATAGGGTTCGAGACACGGCGTCATCGACCAGGCATGCCGGATCGGTTCGTGCGCGGTGTCCCGGAACCAGCAGATGGCGCGCCGGTTCTGCTGGGCCTCCAGTGCATCGGGCGCAGTCATGCGGTCCTCGAACCAGCGGAGCAGGCGGGCTAGTTCGTTGGCATCATGAAGAAGGGTCGCATGGGCGTCGCGCACACGATAGGCGATCTGGAAAATGCCGAGGCGGCAGGCAGTGCCATCGCACGGTTCCAGGCTTTCGAAGCGAATGTATCGCATGGGGGTCAGATTCCGGTGCACGCCGGCCTTCGCGCCCTGGTGGGCCGCTGAGGAATCGAACCTCTCACCGTGGCCACTCCACCTGTTGATAAACGGGACCGCATTTACAGTGCGGCGTGGAGCAAGCAGCCCGGATCAGGGGCGCGAGGACGAAGGCGTGCGATTGGACAACAAGGCTCTGTGCGCGCTGTCAGGGACGGCGCGGCGCGGGTGCTAGGAGCAATAATAGAGCTGCATGTTGAACATGCGTGGGCGGATAATGCCGGCGGCGGGGTTTGTCAATTCGGGAATTATCCGGTGATCTCGAACCAGAGGTCTTTCCAGTGCAGGTTCTTCGCTTCGATCAGATTGATCTTGTTCTGGCGCCGGTAGGATTTGAGGGATTTCTCTCGCGCAATCGCGCCCTCGATCCATTCGTGCACCTCATACCAGACAAGCGTCTTGCAGCCATGCTTCTGCGTGAAGCCGCGGAACACGTCTTCCTTGTGTTGCCACACACGGCCGACGAGATCGGAGGTGACACCGGTATAGATCGCACCATTCTTCCGGTTCGCCATCATGTAGACGGCGATGATGCGGTCTTCATTGGCCATGCGCGTTCCCCTAATTTGCCCCTTCAATAGGGAAGCGGTGCGCGCCGTGCAGATCAACCCTTCCCCCAAGCGTCACCCCACTTGAGCATTGTGCGTTTGCTTCCCGAGCCATCCCTCAAGCGTCATCCCCGATGGCGAAGCCATCTGGGGACCCATCGCTGAAAGATCCCGCGAGTGCGTCACGCTGCGACCGTGTTCACACCTTCCACTGCACATGACGCCCCGGCTGCAGCGTTCAGAGCTGGGCCCCCAGACCGCTACGCGGTCGGGGGTGACGCGGGAAGGAGATGTGGTCCGTATTATGGGGTATCGCTCCGCTTAACCCACCCTACGGGCCGGGTTCAATCCAACCACCTCATGTTTGCGGCTTTATTCCATTGCAAGAATAATGAAGGGGCAGGCGAGGTTGACCAGAATAATTCCGAACAGGATCAGCCAGTACTTTCGGTTTCCGGAGTGAACGGTGCCCGTGGAATCCGGGGGGCTCTCTTTGTTGCCCCCGCGAACAACATAGTGGATCAGCGCATAGACGACAAAAACGGCAAGGCCCACCAAGAAACTTGTCGCAATGAACAAATAGCCAAGTGGGTTTTCTTCAAGACGATAAGTGGCGTCATCAATCCACAATGAAAGCAGAAGCCAGATGATGATCATAGGTGTCGCCAGAATAAGAATTAGGCGATCAAACCATGTTTGTTGATTCATCTCTGTTCTCCAAAATGTGTGGGCCAATCAGTTTTGCGATTGCTTCAACCTAGTTCTTCCCGAACTTCCGGTCACGCCCCGCGAGCAGCCGCAACCGCAACGCGTTCAGCTTGATAAAGCCTTCCGCGTCCTTCTGATCGTAGGCGCCGTGGTCATCCTCAAACGTGACGATTTTCTCCGAGTACAGAGAATAGGGCGAGGAGCGGCCGGTGAGATAGGCCTGGCCCTTGTAGAGCTTCAGCGTCACTTCGCCGGTCACCCAGCGCTGGGAATGGTCGATGGCGGCCTGCAGCATTTCGCGCTCCGGGCTCCACCAGAAGCCATTATA
>JAGQRO010000337.1 GCA_020425315.1 Hyphomonas sp.
TTGATCAGGAAGTTGCAGTGCATGGGAGAGACCTGCGCGCCGCCCACTTTCAGGCCCCGGCAACCGGCCGCATCGATCAGTTTCCAGGCCGAGCGCTGGTCCGGCGTGCCGGGCGGGTCCGGATTGGCGAAGGTGGAGCCGGAGGTCTTGTCCTTGATCGGCTGGGTTTCGGCCCGGCGGGCCTGAAGCGCTTCGATGTCCGACAGGATCTTTGCCGGCTCGTCCGTACCCGTGCCTTCCAGGATGAGGCGGGTGACGATCAGATCGTCCGGCAGGTCCGTATGGCGGTAAGAGAAATGGGCTTCCGGCGCATCGTCCGGACGGCCGGGGCCGCGATACGTGGCTTCGGTACCGTCGCGGCGGAAACCGTGCAGGCTGACCAGCCCGTCGCGCAATTCGCGGCCATAGCAGCCGGCATTGGTGCGCGTTGCCCCGCCGATGGAGCCCGGAATGCCGGAGAGGAATTCGAGCCCCCGGATGCCGTTCTGCGCTGCGGCTTTGGCCACCGACAGGTCGAGCGCGCCGGCGCGGGCTTCGACGGTGAGTGCATCCCGCGCGTCCACATTGCCCCAATACTTGCCCATCAGGCGGATCACGACGCCTTCGATGCCGCCGTCACGCACAATGACATTCGAGCCGACGCCGAGCACGGTGACAGGAATGGCCGGGTCCAGCGCGGTGAGGAAGTCCTGCAGGTCTTCTTCGTCCGCAGGCAGGAACAAGGCATCCGCCGGCCCGCCCACCCGGAACCAGGTATAGGGGGCCAGCGGCGCGTTCGGGATGATCTTGCCCCGCACGGGGGGAAGGGGAAACGCCGTCATGCGCTGGCGTTCCCCCGACTTGCCCGCCCTGTCAAGCCGGGCCCGGCGCCTTGCGTCCGCCATACCAGTCGACATTGCGGGTCATGTACATGGTCAGCGCAATCGCCGTGAAGCTGGCGAGCGCCCCGGCCAGCAGCGCCTGGTTCTCGGCCCGCATCAGCACATAGATGAGCGCATAGATGCCCGACAGGATGCCCAGCGCCCGCAGGCCATAGGCGCGTGAGCGGAACACGCTGGTCGCATAGGCCGAGATCAGGCCGACCGTCATCACCGCCGCGATCAGGAAGGCCCCGTCGAACCCCATCCGCTCGGCAAAGGCGAGCAGCAGGATGTAGAAGATCGACTGCGCCAGGCCCACCAGCACATACTGCGCCGGGTGGGCGCGGGCGCCGCTCGTCACCTCGAACAGGAACCAGGCGAGGAAGACGAAGCCGATGAACATGGCGGCATATTTCAGCGCACGCTCGACGCTCTGATAGGGGCTGACTTCCTTCATGAAGCGCACCGCCATGTCGCGCCGGCCCCATTCGGTGACGTCCGAGAGGTCGAGATTGACCCCGGCGCCCGGAATGTCGCGGGCGAGATAGGGCACGCGCCAGCTGGCGGAGAAGCCGTCGGCGCCCTTGAGGCCGGCGGTGTGCGTGTCCGGCAGCTTGCCCCCCTGGAAGCTCGGATCGTCCCAATTGCTGGTGAGGTTCAGCGTGGTGTCCTTGGCGAACGGGCCGACGGCGAAACGCTCGGCACCGGTCAGGCGCAGCGTGGCGGTGATGTTCAGCGGCGCGGTTGCGGTTTCGAGGCCCTGCAAGGCGCCCGCAGCGAGCGCGACGCCTGCCTGCGGAATGGGCTGGTAGCCGGTTCCCGATGCCGGCAGGCGCGGCACCGGTTCCATGGTGACATCGCGCCCGTTCACCTTGACGGCAATCGCCTCGCGGATGCCGCGCGTATCGGACATGCCCATATAGACGCGCGCATCGGCCCAGATCGGCTCGGCCCCGTCGGGCAGGGCGGCGCGCAGGGCCGCGGGATCGAAAGTGGCGGCGAAACTGACATCGGCATCGAAGACCGGGATCGGGTGAATGCCGCGCTTGCGCTCGGTCACTTCGACATGCGCATCGGCCTGTCCGGTTTCGGCGAACACGGTGACGCGGCCATAGACGAGATCGTCCGAACGCGACGTATTCGGCACGCGCGAATAGGGCAGGATCAGGACCGGGCCGAGCAGGCTCTGGCGCCCGCCAATGGCATCGCTGACTTCGCGCAAGGCGCGGTCGGCCCCCATGCGCCGGTCCTGCACGACGCCGAACACGAACAGGGCCGGGATCGCCATCAGCAGGGCGAGGCCGCAGACGAGCAGCAGTTTCAGGCCGGCCGAACGCTGCGGGATGAATTGAGAAAGGGGATTGGGCGGCGTGGCCGGTGGGCCGGCCATCGGTGTGTCTGTCATGGGAAGTCCTCCAGGCTTGTGGAGGCTGCCCTGATGCACGCCGGACACGGCGAGGACAGGGCGCTCGCACGGCGCCCGCAGGGAAAGATTACGGAAAGTTCAGGGCAGGCCCGACAGACGAAGGAGTTCCCCGGCACAGTCGTCGATGCCGCGCCCGGCCGTATCGATGCGGGCAAGCCGGTTCGGATTGGCCTCCCATGGGCGTGCCGCAACGGCTTCGATCCGGACGGGGGCGAGGCCCGGAATGCCCGGATCGCGGGTGCCGAGCCGCCGGACGAGCTCTTCCGTGTCCGAACAGGTGATTTCGATTTCGACCAGATCGGCCCTTGCGGCGCGCGCCACGGCGCGCCAGCCTTCGCGGGCGGCCTCGACTGCATTGACCGCGTCGGCAATGACATCCTGCTCGTGGCCCAGGTGCCGGGCTGCAAGCGTGTAGCCTTGCTCATAACCCAGCGTTCCGACATCGAAGCCGGCGCCGCGCAAATTGCGCAGGTCCTGCTCAAAGACATCGATGCGCAGCAGCTTTGCCCCGGTCTGCTCGGAAAGCCGGCGGGCGAGCGTGGATTTTCCGGATCCCGGCAGGCCCGACAGCATCACCAGCCGGGTCATGGGGCCTTACGCCTGCTGGTGCTGGATCGCGCCGTGGCAGTGCTTGTAT